>CACXDS010000325.1 GCA_902766425.1 uncultured Lachnospiraceae bacterium | reverse complement strand
TGGAGCTTGATTTTTCCAGATTGATGCTGGTTTATTTTGTGATATGTGATGCACTGTTCGGATATGGACAGCGCTGCTTATTTAAGACCTTCATCAGGCGCACCTACAAAAAGGGGCGTGGCAGTGAGAAGGTTTTGATCGTGACGGAGAGGGACAGCTTTGAGCGTGTGAGGGAGCAGATCCTAAATGACAAGGGATGGAATTATGAGGTTGTCGGAGTGGCCTTGAGTGATCTGAATTCCGTAGATTCCGAGGGCTCAGAGACAGACCTTTCCTGTAAACATCTGACCTCACAGGCGAATAGCGATAAGGAACGGAGCAGGCAGGAACAGAGAGAACAGGAGGACTGGAAAATTGTAGCTTATCAGGACAAGCTTCTGGATGTGGCGAGGCAGATGCCCATAGATCTGGTTCTCTTTTATGTGCAGAAAGATAAATATGTATCGATTGTTGAGGAATGGATCCAAGCTTTTCTCCTCATGGGAATCCCCTGCTATTATAGCATTCAAAATGGCAACCTTCATATCCCTTCCAACGGAATAGGAACATTTGCAGATATCCCTGTTATATGCTATAATAATGCTTTAGAGCGTGATTGGCGTATGAGCGTCATAAAGAGAGCGGCGGATCTGGTCGGGGGATGCCTTGGAATGCTGTTTACAGCTGTTCTTTTCCCGTTTATAGCGCTGGCGATCAAGCTGGAGGATGGGAAGGGGCCGGTGTTCTTTTCGCAGATCAGGATCGGTAAAAACGGGCGACGTTTTCGAATGTATAAGTTTCGCTCCATGTATGCCAATGCGGAACAGAGAAAAAAGGAACTCATGGCTCAGAATGAAGTCAGCGGCCCTATGTTTAAGCTACAAAATGATCCCAGGATCACAAGAGTGGGAAGGTTCCTTCGCAGAACAAGCCTGGATGAACTTCCACAGTTTTGGAATATCCTAAAGGGCGATATGAGTCTGGTGGGAACCAGACCGCCCACGGTAGAAGAATTCGAGCAGTACAACGATTATTACCGCCGCAGAATGAGCATAACCCCGGGCCTCACGGGTCTTTGGCAGGTTAGCGGCAGAAGCGATATCAAGGACTTTAATGAGGTGGTCAGACTGGATCTGCAATACATTGATCACTGGAGCATCGGACAGGATGTGAAAATTCTGCTTCAGACGGTGGGAGTCGTGCTGAAGGGGATGGGGGCGAAGTAAGAAAAGCCTTTAAATTTTTTGGTATGATGGATACAAGCTTTCTAATAAAGCTTCTGACGAAATGATTCCCAAAGGAGAGAGCGTTGATACACGGATTTATCGGGAATATGATATTTACAGTCCCTATTCCGTTGTCAATGCCATGCTGAGCAGGCAGTTTGCGAATTATTGGAACCAGACAGAAATCTATGAGGCACTGCAGCAGTATATCGACTGGAATTTTGACGGGCTTAAGGAGGATGTGGCAATCCTGATGGAAGGCGGCCGGGTAGCTGTGGACATTTCCGGATACCAAAATGACATGACCACTTTTCACAGTAAGGATGACATTCTGACCATGTTGATCCATTCAGTGTATCTTGGCTATGACAGTGATACAAAGGAATTATTCATCCCAAATAAAGAGGTTTTGGATGTGTTCAAGTCCTCTACAAAGAATCGTGATTGGACCATAACCTTCCGGGCGCTTCAGAACTCCCGAAAACTGCTGGAAGCCACATGGAATTGCGACAAGGAAACTGTGGCGGAGCTTTTGGAAGCTGCCCATGACAAGGCCGGAAACAAAACCTATCACAGTGAAGAGGGCCTGTCCTATGCGGTTCAGCTGGCTTACTACGCGGCACAGGATTACTATACGGTTATACCGGAGTTGGATACGGGGAAGGGCTATGCTGATCTGGCCTTTCTGCCTAAAAAGCCGGACATTCCGGCGATGCTGATAGAATTAAAGTATGAGAAGAATGCTAACACTGCGATCGACCAGATCCACAGACAGAAGTATCCCGACAGATTGGAGCTGTATAAGGGAAATTTAATTCTGGTGGGGATCAATTACGACAGGCATATTTCGAAT
>CACXDS010000324.1 GCA_902766425.1 uncultured Lachnospiraceae bacterium | reverse complement strand
TCCAGACCGATCCTCTTGGCTCCCAGAAGCGCAGTATTCCCCCCGGATACCGTTCTCCCCAGAAATTGCTCCGGCAGCATGCCGATCCTCACAGCATCCTCCGGATGAAGATAATACCCAAAGCCCCCCGCCAGGACCACCTGCCCGATTTGATCAGGGGTGATCCCTGCCTCTTTGATCAAGATCTCCGCTCCCGCCGCTATGGCTGCCTTTGCCAGCTGCAGGCTTCTGACACTCTCCTGGGTGATCTCCACATTTCCGATCCGAATCCCGGTCCGAAAGTAAGGCTCCCGTAGCAGCCCCGTCCCATCCAGAATCCCTTCCTCCAGAAGCATGGCGGTATATCTCACCAGATCCGCTCCCCAGATTCCCCGATTTGGCCCGCCCTCAAAGGCAGGCCCGGCCGCAGTCGCCGTGCACAGGATTCCCTCCCTGCTGCCGAGGGCAATCTCGCCATTGGTTCCCAGATCCACCAGAAGCGTCCTTTCCCTCTTCTCATGCATCCCACAGGCGCAAATCCCCGCATAGATATCTCCGCCCACAAAAGCCGATATTCCCGGAAGCAACAGACAAGGAATCCGGCCTTCCTCCAGCTTCAGGAAAAACTGTGCGCCGGAGAGCTGCCCCGCAGCAAAAGGAGCTGTTCCAAGCTCATGGCAATCCCACCCCATCAAGAGATAACTCATGGTAGTGTTGGCCGCGATCACCATCAGGGGCTGTTCTCCCGCTTTCAGGCACTTCAAAAAGCGCTTCCCCCCCATGGACAAAGCGCTTTTTACATCATCCTGTAATTTCTTTTTCTTCTCCGGATCAGTGGCCGCCTGTATCCGGGAGATGACATCCCTTCCAAACTCCACCTGAGGATTCACCGTTACATACCGATCCGCCACTTTTCCCTCTTTGCCATACAGTTCCATGGCGATAGTGGTTGTACCGATATCCGCTGCGATCAGGCGATAGCCCTCAGGACAGGTTACTGTCCCGGGCATATCCGTGATGGCTTCGCTCTCTTCTCCCCCGAGAATCCTAAGCCGCCTGCCATCTCTCTCGGCGATAACCCCCGGACAAAGGCCGCAGCCCGTACAAATCTGACATCTCAAGCCTTTTCCCGCCACGCGATTTCTTCCCCCATCTGTCTCTGCCTTAGGACACCCGGCTCTTTTTTCTTGCCATTTTGTTGGCATACATATTGATATCAGCCCGTTTGATACAGTTGGTCAGCTCATCCTTGGGGCTGTATTGGGCATATCCCGCACTGCCGGAAAGCTCATAGGGCTTTTGGCTATTTGCATTGAAGGTTGCTATATCTTCATCAACCCGCTTTAGGATTCTCTTAACCTCCTCTTCCTGCTGCGTCTCGATCAGCATGGTTAACTCATCTCCGCCGACCCGAAAAGCCATATTCTTTCCCTCTGCATTCTTCTGCAGAATATTCGCATAGGCCTTGAGAGCAACATCCCCCTCTAAGTGACCGTAAGTGTCATTGATCTTTTTCAGCCCGTCCATATCGAGACTGACAATAAAGAAATATACCGGCACGGTCCGAAGCAAAACCATTTTCTTACTAAGCTCCTGCTCCAGCTTCCTACGGTTAAATAACCCCGTGAGATCATCCACCATGGACAATTTCCGAAACTCCTGTAGATTCTTATTCTCCTCATACAGCAGGATTTTATCCACACAGCTGCCGACCTCCATCACCCAACAGTTAAAGAATGCCTTCAGCTCGTCTACATCCCTTGCTTCCACCACAAGATAACCCAGACAATGATTTCTGTGATGAAGCGGGAAAAATAGCCTGCTTAAAATCCCCTCCATATACTCTTCCGGCAAAAGCTCCCTGCGAAGGAACCTCTGCTCCTTGATCTCCACTCCCTTGTCGGATTCCATTACGGCCCGAAGCACCATCTTATCGGTGTATTTCTCTGTCACTGCGATCCGTTCTCCGTTCTCATCCACGGTCTCGCACAGACATAGAAATATCCTTTTATATTTGAAATTCACTGTGAACTGGTAGGCAGCCGTAAGCAGATCCTCCATGGTATCACAATTGTCAAAGGCATTGTTCATAAAACCGTTCTGGGTGATCACATGGTTGAGATAAAGCTTTTGCTGATAGAGAGTACTTGTCCAATGCCCCCGCTCATCCTTGCCGCAACCGCAGCTCCCCCGATAAGAGATCTTAACCGGAAGCCGCACGATCTGCTCAGATTTTCCTCCATGACAGACACAGTCTATGATTCTGACCGCCTCATATCCGATCTCCTCGCAGGGCATACGGACGCTGCTGAGCCCCGGCTCCGAATAACGGGATTCCTCAATATCGTCAAAGCCGGACAATGCGATATCCTCCGGAACCCGGATTCCTCGCTCCTTTAACTCGGCCAGAACGGAGCCCGCCATAAAATCATTGGCACATACAATCGCCTCGGGCATTTCTTCCCCGGAGAGGAACCAATCCACAGCGGGAACAGCCATATCCCGCCAGTAATTTCCGTTAAAGATCATATGCTCCGTGACCGGCAGCTGATACTTCTCCATGATATCCAGATAGCCCTGATATCTCTCCTGCGCATCCTTTAAGTCATCGCGCCCTTTCATAAAGCAGATTCTCTTAAAGCCATGCTTCTTTACAAAGTGCTCCACCATTCTGGCCATAGCCGCACGATTATCGATCTGAACACTGAAGAAGCAGTTCTTTTCCTGCCGGATGCTGACAATGGGCCCCATCACCTTTGACAATAAAAGAATGTCCAGCTGCTTTTCCATCTCTCTTACGCCAAAGGTATCCGGGGCAACGATCACACCGTCATAATCCTCCAGAAACGGGAGATTGATGATATTTCTCTCCCCTTCCGCATGAAGATAGTTATTACCGTAGGAGCCAAACTCACTGAAGACATCCAGCTGATAGCCCAGATTTTCAGCTGCCTCCACGATTGCCCGAGTCATCTCCTCCTGATACTCCTGATTCACCTGCCCAATGAATACTGCTATCTTGCCTGTCATATTCCCTCCGCACTAAAAAATAGCCCTAGCCTAATACAAAGATACTACTTTTTGTGCAAAAATGCCAGTGGATTTCTCTAAAAAAGCAATTATTTATAATCATTTAACAATGGCCTTCAATTTTCCCTGCTCAGCCACGATCCGGATCACATCCTGCGCACTCACCTGTCCCGAAAGGATCAGCTTAGCCGCCAGGGTCTCCACATTCTTTTGCAGATAGCGCTTCAAGGGTCTTGCGCCATATACCGGATCATATGCTTCCTGGGCGATCAAATGCTTTGCCCCCTCATCAAGCTCTATGGATAATTCCTTGTCCTCCAGCCTCTTATTCACATCCCGGATCAGCAGATCGATGATACCGCCGATATTTTCCCTGGTCAAAGGCTTAAAGAGTATGGTCTCATCCAGACGATTTAAGAACTCCGGCCGGAAATGTGCCCTCAAGTCCTCCAGCACTGCCTTTTCCGCCTCCGCCCGGATCGTTCCATCGTCATCAATCCCGTCCAACAGATACTGGGCACCGATATTGGAGGTCATGATCAGGATAGTATTCTTAAAGTCAACGGTACGACCCTGAGAGTCCGTGATCCGCCCATCGTCCAGCACCTGCAGAAGCACATTAAATACATCGGGATGTGCTTTTTCGATCTCATCAAAGAGTACCACACTGTAGGGCTTCCTGCGAACTGCCTCCGTAAGCTGTCCCCCTTCCTCATATCCCACATATCCGGGAGGCGCTCCAATGAGCCGGGAGACGGAATACTTCTCCATGTACTCACTCATGTCAATTCGCACCATATTATTCTCATCATCAAACAGACTTGCCGCCAGAGCCTTTGCCAGCTCCGTTTTGCCCACGCCCGTAGGTCCAAGGAACAGGAAAGAGCCAATGGGCTTGGAGGGATCCTTGATTCCGGCTTTGGACCGGATAATGGCCTCCGTCACCTTTGTCACGCCCTCATCCTGCCCGATGACCCGCTTATGCAGCTCCTCATCCAGATGCAGGGTTTTATTCCTTTCGCTCTCTGTCAGCTTGGACACAGGAATGCCCGTCCACCGGCTGACAATTCTGGAAATCTCATCCTCGGAAACCTTCTCGTGCACCAAAGACAATTCGCCGCCGGAGACCTTTGCCTCCTCCTGCTCCAGTTGCTTTTTCAGGGTGGGCAGCTTGCCATAGGAAAGCTCCGCAGCCTTCTCCAGATTGCCCTCCCTCTGTGCGATCTCGATGTCGGAATTGACCTGATCGATCTCCTCCCGCAGCTTGCTCAGCTTCTCCACGGAAGCCTTTTCATTATCCCACTGCGCCTTCTTCTCCGAAAAGCCCGCCTTTAACTCCGCCAGCTCCTTCTGCAGCTCCTCCAGGCGTTCCCTGCTGAGTCTGTCATCCTCCTTCTTCAGAGCGGCTTCCTCGATCTCCATCTGCATGATCCTTCTGGACATTTCATCCAGCTCCGCCGGCATGCTGTCCAGCTCTGTCTTGATGAGGGCACAGGCCTCATCCACCAGATCGATTGCCTTATCCGGAAGGAATCTGTCCGTCACATAGCGGTGGGAAAGGATTGCCGCACTCACCAACGCATTATCCATGATCTTTACGCCATGATAAACCTCATAGCGTTCTTTCAAGCCACGCAGAATGGAAATGGTGTCCTCCACTGTGGGCTCTTCCACCATGACAGGCTGAAATCTCCTCTCCAGAGCGGCATCCTTCTCGATATACTGACGATATTCATCCAGAGTCGTGGCACCGATACAGTGCAGCTCCCCCCTGGCCAGCATGGGCTTTAACATATTTCCCGCATCCAGAGCGCCGTCCGTTTTTCCCGCACCCACAATGGTATGCAGCTCATCGATAAAGAGAATGATCTGGCCCTCGCTGTTCTTCACATCCTCCAGCACAGCCTTCAATCTCTCCTCAAACTCGCCCCGGTATTTGGCCCCTGCCACCAATGCTCCCATGTCCAGGGCAAAGATCTTTTTATCCTTTAAGCCCTGAGGAACATCTCCGCGCACGATCCTCTGGGCAAGTCCTTCCACCACCGCCGTTTTACCGACGCCCGGCTCCCCGATGAGAACAGGATTATTCTTGGTCTTTCTGGAAAGGATCCGGATCACATTCCGGATCTCATTGTCCCTGCCAATAACGGGATCCAGCTTCTGATTTCTGGCTCTCTCCACCAGATCCTGGCCGTATTTCTCCAGGGTATCGTAGGTTGCCTCCGGGTTGTCGCTGGTCACCCTCTGGTTTCCTCGAACTGTGGAAAGCGCCTGCAGGAATCTCTCCTGCGTGATTCCAAATTCCTTAAAAAGAACGGACATCTCCCGGTTCGGGTTCTTAAGCATGGCCAGGAACAGATGCTCCACCGACACATACTCATCCCCCATGCGCTTAGCCTCGTCCTCAGCCGTCACCAGCACCTTATTCAGATACTGTCCGATATAAGGGTTTCCGCCCTGCACCTTCACTCTCTTCTGAAGAGCCTGCTCCACGCGGTTTACAAAATACTCCTTCTGAATCTCCATCTTCTCGATGAGCTTCAGGATCAGACTGTCCTCCAGATTTAGGAGACTCATAAGAAGGTGCTCCTGTTCAATCTCCTGATTGCCGTATTCCATGGCCAGCTTCTCACAGCCATTCACAGCCTCCAGGGACTTTTGCGTAAATTTCTGAATATTCATATGCTCACCCGCCTCTCTGCAAACATAGCTATCATGTTGTTATATAACAAATATAACACATGCAAAGTCAAATACAAGAAAAAAACTCTAAACAATTCTAAACAAATTATAAAGTGACCTTCCGCCGGGGAAGGCCACTTTGTCGCTCGCTTTTCTTTTCTTCTTATGTGTCTGACCCCTTCGGGGCTCTTCCTCTGCTCCTATGATTCTTTATCGCACCGATCGTTTCTTACCATTCTTCTCTTCTTTTCTGTCCCTGTGGGCCTTGCAATCCCTGTCCGGTCATACCACACTCAAGGGAGATAGACGGAAAGAATCTCATGCTCCTTGTTTCTCTTTGCGGTATAGACATACTCCCCGTATTCGGACTTGATCACCTTTTCGAAGGTATCCTCCTCCAGAATATGACGATGCAGCTTTTGCCCATAGGCATTTCTGGCATTGATCTCTATGTCATTGCGGCTGATCACATTACCGCCGGTAATGACAATCTGATCCTCCTCATTGCCGAAGGGCTGTCCTAAGCCCGACAGTACCTTTACATCCACGATGCCTCCGTTGATCTCCGTCATGCAGTTGCCATTGCTGCTGCCCAGACCGGTGACCTGGGATCCTTCGCCGTATACAGAGAGAACGCAATCATTACAGGTCAGCTTCATGCTTCCTGCAAGGGAACCCACTACTACCCCGTTATCGCAATGAGCCGTGCAGTTCACATTTCCCTTTTCCAGCTTCAAAGAACAATTATTTCCAAAGAGGGAGCCAAAAGCCACCGTGCGCTCGGAATCCGTGGTCACAGTGACATTTCCCTCCGAGACGATCCGGGCTGTTCCCTTCATGGTACCGATACCCACCGCTTCGTTGCCGGACTCCTTTACCGTGACATCCGCGGCACCGATATTGATAAAGGCCTCACCCAGGGAACTGCCGATGCCAAGCACAGAGATTCCCGAACCTGCCACATCCACCTTTCCTGACAGGATCCGGATGGGCGATCCTCCATAGCCGCCGCCCACACCCACGATCTTATCCCCGGAGGAGATGACCTTCACCCTTCCATGATGGGCAAAAATAATCTCTCCATAGGGTTCATCGAATCTGGATCCGATTCCCACACATTCATTGTCATTGCCGTTGATCAGCAGATTACCGTTGCCGGTCACCTTAAGCTTCGCATTGCTCGGCACATGAATCCCGTTTTTATTGATCGCACTGTACCCCTCAAGGATAAGCTCCACATTGCTGCCCTTGCCCAGTTGGATGGCCGGTTCATCCGTTCCGGTCAGATTTGCCTCGCAGCATCTGAGCTTCACATCCGCATTGTCTGCGATCCGCAGAACCATACTGACGGAAGCATCCTTCTTTCCAACCAGCTTCACTTCACCCGAAGAAATCTGAACATAGGTATATTTCTGAAGCGCCAACGCGATAAGATTCAGATCCTCCCCATCCTTCGCCACATAGACCTTTTGTTTATCATTATTGTACATGGAAAGAGTCAGGTTTTCCTGAATGATCTCATTTCGCACCCGCTCCTCGATGGTGTCTAGCGGCTCCGGCATCGGTCTGGCCGTATAAAAGCCCTGGATCAGATCCACCCCAAAGCCGATCACTGTGTGAAGCTCTTCCGCCGTTTCCACGCCCTCCGCCAGAACCTTGATCTGATTCATGGCTGCGAATTCAATGGTATTCTTCACAAAAATCTGTTTATTCATATCTGTGTCGATCCCGCTGATCAGATAATGATCGATCTTTATGACCTGCGGCGCATACCGGAGCAGATTGACAATATTGGAATGCCCCGTCCCGAAATCATCGATGGCGATATGTACCTGACTCCCTTCCCCAAAGAAGCGCTTCAAAGCCTCCATCTCCTCATCGGAGCTGGACTCCTGCTCCGTCACCTCAAATACCACGCAGTCCATGTATTTTCGGTATCTGCGGTTTAACTCCTCGCATTCCTCCGCAGAGATAAAGTGATTGGGAATGGTATTGATAAATACCTTTCTCCCCTGGAACTTATCAAAATCCCGATCATACCTTTGCAGGATATTGAAAAAGGTAAAATGCTCGATCTCGTCCAATCTTCCCGACACACTGGCCGCATCCAGAATCTGAATGGGACTCAGTGTGATCCCTCCCGTTGTCCGCATCAGCGCCTCATACCCATAAATGTCACCGGTTTTCGCATCCACAATGGGCTGGAAGTGATAAGTAAACAGATTGTTCTCCAAAAGGAGATTAAAGACATCCAGATAATCGATCTGGGAGGCTGCCTTTTTCTTTGTCAAAATCGCCTCTCCCTGCAGCCTGTTAAGCACCAGCTCGTTGGAAGCATATTTGACAAATGCTCCGAGGGATCCGGTCCAGCCCGGATCTGCCACAGTGCAGCCGTAGCTCACCTCCAGGACATAATTTTTCCCTGCTCCGGCGTTATATTTCTCCAATTCCTCCAGAAAAAGCTGATGCAATCTCTGATTTTCCTCGGATACCCGCCCGGAATTCTCCCCGTAATGGATCACAAGGAATTCATTCTCGGAGAGCTTTGCCAGTGTGTGCTCTCTGGCATAAACTCTGCGCAGAAGCTCCGCCGTCTCCGCCAATACCTCTTCGATCTCATGGATCCCGTAATTCTCATTCAGATACGCATACTGTGGCAGAGAATACAGAGCCATGGAAAGACTCCTCTCGTGATTTCTGGAATTGGAAGAGAAGCTCTCAAACCATCTGGAGATTCCTTTCAGATTGGGCAAGCCCGTCAGTACATCCACAAATACCGCATTTTCCATCTCCTGCATCATTCTGCGCTGCTGGAATTGGTTCAGGACAGTATTAAACACCAGATTTGCCAATCTGCAGATCTTTTTGATCTTATAATTTACTCCATTGATCCAATCCGTCTTCACCACATAATAGCCGCAATAGACATCCTTGGAATAAATGGATGTGATAATATAACACATTTTGTCGGACAACCACTTCTCCGTCTCGGGAAGGATCTGTCCGTCCTCCACCAGCTTTACCTCATTCTGTTCGTCATAGAGACAGGGCACCCGAACAGAGCGGATATTCTTCATGGAATCTCCAGCCACCATCTTCAGGAAACCGCTGTCAATGCAGAACCAGGAGTACTGCGTGATAAAGCGTGACAGGGGATAATAGAGATCCTGGATCCGTTCCAGACTCAGCATATGATCTACTTCCGAGGTCACATAATCCTCATGGGCCTCCAGATCCTCCAGATAGTGATAGAGAATGGATGCATCCTCATTCCGCTCGGATTTGGAAACAACGCCGCAGCCACAGCTCTCCGAAAGCTGAACCGAATACGGGATCCGATAGGAATGCTCGCAGTTCTCTCCGGCAAACAGCCTCCGAAAGACCTCTACGCAGGTATTGGCCATGCCAGCCTGATCCGCCTGACAGGTGGAGAGCCTGGGATAATAGAACTTTACAGCCGGGATTCCGTCAAAACCCGTCACGATAACATCCTCCGGTATGGAATACCCCAGCTCCTTCAGCTTCCGATATACGCCAAAGGCCATACTGTCATTGGCACAGACCATGGCATCCGGGAGCTGTCCGCTCTCAGCCAGGCGCTCCGTGATCTCCATGGCCGGGCCATCCCAGTACTCGCCGTAGTCCATTCGATCCTCACGAAATTCCATCCCAAATTCCTGTAATACTTCCCGATAACAGGCAAGTCTGTACTCCGTATCAGGATCATGCTCCTTTCTTCCCGCGAGAAAGAAGGGATCCCTGATCTGATGCTCCCGGAACAAATGCCTGAGCAGCTCCCGAAAAGCATCCCCTCCGTCATCGGCGATACAGATGCAATCCTCCCGCTCCCCATTTAACAGCACCACCGGGATCTGACGAGACTTCGCCCGGGCGATCATGTCATCCACAAGCTCGTCATCGCAGAAATGCTGGGCACAGATGATCAAGCCGTCCAATATATCATAGTCTATCTTATCATAGACAGTTCTAGCGCCAAATCCATAGGAATCATGCCGAAAAAAATCCTCAAAGCTATTGTAGCAGATCACCTTAAACCCGGCATTCACTGCCGCATAATTGATCAGGCTGATGAGTTCCCCTCTCACCCTGTCATGAATTTTGGTCACACAAATTCCCAGAATCTTTTTATCTCCCAGCATGGGGGCCTCCGTTCCTGCTGCGTCCGCATCCGTACTAACCGGTACCCCAGAAAGCTCCTGACGGTACCAAAAACTCTTACTTATCGAGGCTACAGCGGAGTATATCCCGCCTCCTTCACCACATCGCGAAGTGTCGCTTCAGAAACAGTTTCTGCGCATTCCACAACCGCTTCCTTCCCCTCCAGGCTCACAGCGGCGCTCTCCACCCCTGCCACAGCCTCCAGGGCTTTTTTCACTCTTTTTACGCAGTGCTCACACATCATTCCATCAATTTTGATCGTCTTTTGCATATTGCTTTTCTCCTTTATGATACTAATTTAAAGCTACTACTTCACCCCCCTGCTGTCAAGCATCAGTTTACCCAAAAAAGTGCATCTCCCGCCCTTACCTCCTCCCCTGCCGCCGGCTCCAGTTCCCCGTTTTCTTCTCCCCTTGACATGAGATATACGGACATATCCGAGCACTCCCTGCTCAGTCTCTCCCGATCATATTCCAAAAGCAGCTTGCCACGGCGCACAATCTCTCCCCGCACCACTCTGGGTCTGAAATAACGATCCAGCAGATCATCCTCACTGTTGCAAGCCCGAACCTCCACCTCATCCCCCCAGTCCGTCATCATCAAAAAAGCATTTCCCCGGGGTGCGATCCACAGGATTCTTCCCGAACTGGGGGCAAAAAGCCGGGTCTCCGCAGTCTGAATCCTGGCGCCTCGCCGGCCGTTTTCGGACAGCATCTCCACCCTGCCCCCCGTTGGACTGGCCAGATAACGGACCTGAGGAAGGATTCTTCCTTCCATGCCCTGACCTCCGGCGTTTCCTCTATCCGTCCCACCTCTTCCTTCCCGGCCCTGTCTCCCGGCGTTTCCTCTATCCGTCCCACCTCTTCCTTCCCGGCCCTGTCCTCCGCCATCAGACCTCCTGCCGCCTGCAGAACGATTCTCCGTTTCCATCCTCGCATTTGTCTCCAGCAGTCCCCAATTCCTGCTTCTGCCGTACCAGAACCCAAAGTAAGCGCAAGCCAAAGCCAGCATTCCCCCATACCAAAGCGGTATCATACCATCCTCTCCTTCCTCTTTGTTTTATGTTTTATTCTCAGTGAATTTATTGAAGTATCCTTATTATTCACGATCTCGTTTCCCTTTTGGTGCGCTGATCTCATGCGTTTCATTCACATTACAGCCCATCCTGCTTTTTATTCTCTTCAATATATGTGAAAATATACCAAATAAAGGCAGAAAAATAAAAATTTGATTGACAATTTGTTTCAAGGACGCTATACTTTAATAGGATTCTAAAAGCAAGTCATTGAACTCACATATTTTTGTAAGTCATCATCCTCTGAGGGATTGCTTGGCTACGAAGTGCAGAGTGCAGATGATCTTAGTCCTGGCTCTTTAGATCATTTGAAAATGATGGCAGACAAAAATATGTGATTTTTTTGTCCTACGTTTTAGAATTACAAAACCTAAAACGGGCTGCCCTACAGGAACGGCTTTGCCCCAAATAAGAAGGAGGTACCAAAATGAGCAACGGTACAGTTAAGTGGTTTAATGCACAGAAGGGTTATGGTTTCATCACCAACGATGAGACTCATGAGGAGGTTTTTGTACATTTCTCCGCTATCAACGCTGAAGGCTTCAAGTCTCTTGAGGAAGGTCAGAAGGTTACTTTTGACACCGAGTGTGATCCTCAGAACAACAGCAAGATCCGTGCTACCAATGTTACTGTAGTAGCATAAGCAATAAGGATTACAGCGAAAATAAAACGTGCCGACTTGTGCGGCACGTTTTTTCTTGTCCTTTTATAAGCATTGGCGTCTGAAAAATCAGCATTCAGACGCCCTCTTATTACCTCTCTCCTATCTGGAGAACATCACCTTTTCACTTCCGAACATTTTGGTAAGAGCATATGTCAGTGCTCCTGCTGCCACCAGATTGATTCCGACTGCCAAAAGCGACAAGCCCACATTGGCCTGGAAACCGAAGATCCCGGTCATGGCCTGAATGGAATTATACAATGGTATAAAATAAGTGATCGCGCTTTTGCTTTCCATTCCCATCATGGGCAGAATGCTGATGACCATGATCACCAACATAAAGGGTGCCATCGCTGTTGTCGCCTCCTTCACGCTGGTTGCATTGGCGGAGATCATGGAGATGATGGCCACGATCACAAGCACCGTGGAAATGATCACGGCAAGGAGCAGAAGATAATCCGTTATCGTATAGGACATGGCGCTGAATTCCATCTCATCCCCCATCATATTGGGCAGGGACAGAATCGTTCCAAGGAAGCTGGATACACCGGCCATCAGTGCGATCAGGCTCAGACTGATCACCTTGCCCAGAGCCAGCGCACTTCTCTTCATGGGAGTGACAAGCAGGGTGGCAATGGTTCCCCTCTCCTTTTCCCCCGCGATAGATTCCGGCGCCACACTCTGACAGCCGCTGAAAATGAATACCATGATCAGCATGGGAAGCAGTCCGGACAGCATCTTTCCCAGAAGACCGTTTTCCGTAGCCTGATCATAGGAACCATAGATTCCCGTCTTTGCATTCACATCGTATTTGTTCACCATGGTCTCTTCATAGGCAGTAAAGAAGCTTCTCATATTGTTAAAAAAGGTAAGGGAATTGCTCTTCTCGGAATTGTAGTAAATCTCGATATTGGGCGCAGGCTCATCCCCCATATTATAAGCGTACATATCTTCCATAAAGTTCTCCGGGAAATAAATCAGACCATCCTTCTCCCCATCTGCGATCTCCTGCAGAATCCTCTCCTGCTCACCGGGATTACCATCCCAGTCCTCCCACTCGACCTGAAGCCCCTTTGTCATTGTGCGAAGCTCCTCGGGCATATTCACAGCATATGCCTTTGCCACATAATCATCCGAGGTACTCAATTCCTTCATCAGGCCCTTTCCCATAAAGGTATACATCACAAAGATCATCAACCCCGGCATGATCACTGTGGTAAACACCAGTCTCCTGTCCCCGAAGAAACGGGCAAGTTCCTTTTTAATGATTGTTATCATGTTATTCATCGATGCGTCCCACCCTTTCCTCATAGATTTCAAAAAAGCGTTCCTCCAGATCCTTATCCCCACATAGATTCTGCAAGGTGTCGCAGACCACCATCTTGCCGTTGATGACAATCCCCACCCGGTCGCAGATTTTCTCGATGAGACTGAAAATATGTGTGGAAACCAAAATTGTTTTGCCCTGCGCCTTGAGGTCCAGAAGGAAGTCCGTCACCACCTTTGCTGTGAGTACATCCAGTCCATTCGTGGGTTCATCAAAGATCACAATGTCCGGATCATGCACCAGACTCACCACAAGACTCACCTTCTGCTTCATTCCGGTGGAAAGATTGCCCACCTTCATCTCCGCAAAGCGATCAATTCCAAATCTGCCGAACAAAAGCTTTTTCCGCTCTGCGATCTTCTCCGGCGCCACCCCATAGAGCTTTGCAAAAAAATCAAATAAATAATTGGGTGTGAAAAACTCCTCCAGCTTGAGCTCGCTGGTCAGAAAGCCGATCTTTCCTCTTACCTCCTCCGGTTGTTTCACAATACTGGAACCATCCATGATGGCATCCCCGCTGTCAGGCTTTATCAAAGTTGCCAACATACGCAGCGTAGTAGTCTTGCCGGCCCCGTTGGGTCCCAGAAGCCCGAAAACCTCACCCTTATAGGCTGTAAAGGACAGCCCATCCACAGCAACCTTCACCTTTTCCCTTGTCTTCTCGATTTTCTGCTGCTTTGCGGAAAGGGTAAATGTCTTCCGCAAATCCTTGACCTGTAATAACTCTTCCATGCTCCCTCCTTCATTATGCTCTCTTATCAAGTGTGCTTTTCCTATGTCTTCAGCATGAGGCATATAAAATAATAGCATATATTGTATGCATGTTCCATAATATATTGCTTGCGACATTTTGTCAAGTATATTTTACAATTTTATAATATAGCTTTGATATCCATCCTCTTTCACTCATAAAAACCGCATATGATAAGGGAGTGGTTCGAAGAACCACTCCCTTGACAAATTCGTACTTTATACAGCCGGATGCTTTCCATCCACGCCAAAGTGTTTCAATTACTGGACATCCTCGTCACCGAAGGGATCTCCGCACTCAGGGCAGAACTTAGGCGGATTGGTGGGATCGGCGGGAGTCCATCCACATTTATCGCATTTGTACTGAGGAACACCTGCAGGCTTCTTGGAACCACAGTTGGAGCAGAACTTGCCCTGGTTCACAGTACCGCAGGAACAGGTCCAGCCTGCTGCGGGAGCGGGCTTCTTGGCACCGCACTCCGGACAGAAATTGCCGGTAGCGGTTGCGCCGCAGGAGCACTTCCAGGAGTTTGCCGCCTGCTGCTGTGCCTGCTGCTGCGCCGCCTGAGCCTGCTGCTGTGCTTTCATCTGCTGACCCTGAGCCATCAGACCATTGATATCCAGGCCGCCGCCTGCCTGCTGCGCCGCATTCATACCCATAAATGCCATCATGGGACCTGCTGAAGTATTGGATGCTGCCATCTTCATGGCATCTGCCTGCGCCACGCCGGCATAAGCTGCCAGTCTGGTAGGATCCATAAATGCTGCATTCTTCTGCAGCTCCTTAATGGTCTTCTCATCCTCCTCGTCAGCGGTGACAGAGGAAACGCCGAAGGAAACGATCTCCAGGCCTCTCTGAGCCCCCCACTTTTCGGAAAGCACCTCGTTAAGAGCCGCAGCTATCTCCTCGGTATGACCGGGCAGAGCGGAATAACGGATGCCCTGTGCGGAAATCTTTGCAAAAGCAGGCTGCAGAGCAGTCAGGATCTCCGTCTTTAACTGGCTGTCAATCTTAGATCTCTCATAATACTCGGAGGAGTTCCCGCAGACATTGGTATAAAAAACAATGGGATCTGCTACGCGGTAGCTGTACTCACCAAAGCAGCCGATGGAGATATCCATGTCGATGCCTGCTCTCTCATCCACAACGCGGAAGGGAACCTTCTTGGGCGTACCGTACATATTGCCCATGATCTCCTTGGTGTTGATATAATAAACTCTCTGCTCCTTACCGCTGTCTCCGGCAAAGGAAAATCTTCTTCCCATATTCTTAAAGGTTTCCAAAATGGAATCACCCAGCTTACCGGAAAAGACAGAAGGCTCCGTGGACTGATCATACACATATTCGCCGGGAACCGCACAGAGATCAGCAACCCTTCCCTGATCCACGATCAGCATACACTGTCCGTCGGCAACCGCAATAACGGAACCATTGGAAATAACATTGTCATCTCCCTTGTTATTTGCAGCCTTCCCGCTGGTTCTCTTATGACCGCGAACCATTAAGTACTTATTATCGATGGCATCACAGTAGAAGAACTCCTTCCACTGATTATTCAAGGCACCGCCAACTGCGCCTGTCGCAGCCCCGACAACAGATGAAATCAAACCCATTTTCCCTACCTCCTAATGTTAAATTAATTTACGCGGACTAAGGAAGAGAAAAACAGAATTTCTACATTTGCCCGCGCGAAAAACCTTCCTAGTTTAGTATAATGGTTTCGGCACCTTTCGTCAATCTTTTCCTTCTCCCAAATCAAAGTTTTCTGATTATTTTTATCCCACCTTATATCCCGTCCCCCAGATTACCTTCAGGTACTTGGGATCTCTGGGATTTCTCTCGATCTTCTCTCGGATATGGCGTACATGGACCGCAATAGTATTATCCACCCCCACAGCGTTCATTTTCCAGATTTCCTCATAGATCTGCGGTATGGAGTACACTCTTCCCCTTTCCTTTACCAAAAGCTTCAGGATCTGATATTCCGTGGGAGTCAGCTTCACCTCTCTTCCTTCCACCGTCACCTTTCTCACGGTATCATCCACTCTGAGCTCATCCACGGAATACACCCGGCTCTTTTCCGTATCCTTTTCCGAAAGCTGTATAAATCTGCGAAGCTGAGATTTCAATCTGGCTTTTGTCACCAGAGGATTTTCATCCCCCGTCATATAATCATCCGCCCCCATGCTGAGGGCAGCGATCTTCGCTCTCTCGCTCTTTTGTGAGGATATCACCAGAAGCGGCAGACCTCCCAATCCCCGAAGCGATCGGATCCATTGGATTCCCTCACCCACCCCCTGTTCGTCTAATGCAATATCCAGGATCACTGCATGAAACTTTTCTTCCCGGATCATATTCTGTAGCGTCTCCGGACTCGTCACCCTGATCATTTCCATTTGCTCCCCTCTGCAGAATCCCTCAAGTTGCTCTGTCAATCCCGTCTCTCTCCCATATACCCCAATCCTTTGAATCATATCGTCCCTCTCCCTTCTTCATGCCGACATCCTTTGTGCCGCATCGTCCCTCTCGCTCCATCATGCCGGCATCCTTTG
>CACXDS010000323.1 GCA_902766425.1 uncultured Lachnospiraceae bacterium | reverse complement strand
GGATGCCTTGGTTTGAGGGATAAAGTGGGGCAGGGGCCCCAAGGGGGGGATTTATGCTTTTAAGAGATCTTTTGAAATTTGAGGATATCATCATTCAGTGCCACGACAATCCGGATGCGGATGCGGTGGCCAGCGGTTATGCGCTCTGGCGCTATTTCCAAAATTACGGGAAGCAAGCCAGATTTATCTACGGCGGCAAAAATGCCATCGAAAAAACAAATCTGGTGCTGATGGTGGAAAAGATCGGGGTTCCCATTGAGCATGTACAAAGTCTGGACCGGGAACCGGAGCTTTTGGTGACAGTGGATTGTCAATACGGCGAGCGGAATGTGCAGAGGTTCTCTGCGAAGAATATCGCTGTCATTGATCATCATGTCCCCAGGATTGACAAGCTGCCCGAGCTTCGGGAGGTGCGGGACAATTACGGGTCCTGTGCCACCGTTTTATGGGATATGCTCCGGGGGGAGGGAATCCCGGCGGGAGAGGATCCGCTTCTGGCCACAGCCCTGTATTATGGTCTTTATATGGATACAAGCAAGCTACAGGAGGTTCGGCATCCTAAGGACAGGGATATGCGGGATGAGCTGGAGACAAAGCTGGATCAAAGTATCATGATGATCCTGCAGAACAGCAATCTTTCGCAGGAGGAGCTGAAAATTGCGGGCAAGGCAATGTCGGGAATCCGTTATGAGGACCGGGGGCATTTTGCCCTGGCACAGGCCCAGCGCTGTGACCCGAATATCCTTGGGATTATTTCGGATGCACTGATCGAAGTGGATGGCGTGGGAACCTGTATTGCTTATTGTGTGCTGGAGGATGGCGTGAAGCTCTCGGTGAGGAGCTGTGAGCGGGAGACCAGGGCGAATGAGCTGGCTGATTTTGTGACGCAGGGGCTCGGCTCCGGCGGAGGACATCGTAATAAATCCGGCGGATTCCTGGCAAGGGAGCTTCTGGAGGCGGAATACAACAGAAGGTTTGGGCCCTTGCCTGATGGAAATATCGGTCTGGCGGCAAATCAGATCCTGCACGAGAGACTGACAGAGTATTTCAGAGACCAGGATTACTATTATTCAGGGCAGGAGGATGTGCCGGATCTCTCTGAAGAGCCCGTTTATGTAAAGCGCCGTCTTCCCATCGGATATGTCCGGGCAAAGGATATGTACCCGGTTGGTACCAGAGTGACGGTGCGGATGCTGGAGGGTGATATTCCCTTTGTGGTCAGGGATGATACCTATTTTATGATCGGCTTGGAGGGGGAGGTCTATAAGAATGACGAGGCCTATTTCCTCTCTCACAATGATCCCACCGGAGAACCATACCGGATCAGCGGAGAATATGCTCCAACGATCCATATGGCGGTCAGTCCCATGGAGCTGGAGGAGGAAGGGGCAGCCCCAAGGGCACTGCAGGATTACGCAAAGACCTGTATTCCCAAGGGGAGTTCTAAGATCCATGCCAGGAAGCTGACGAGACGGACGAAGGTCTTCGTCCCCTGGAGTGAAAGCTATATGCTGGGAAAGCCGGGGGATTATCTGGCGGCAAGGCTGGAGAACCCGAAGGATATTTATATTATTGCAAAGGATATTATGGGAAAGTCATATGAGCGCATCTGAGAGAGAGTACATAGCCTTTATCAGTTATCGGCATAAGGATCTGGACAAATATGTGGCCAAAAAGGTGCATACCCTGATCGAGCATTATGTGGTGCCCAAGGAGCTTCGGGGAGCCGCAGGAGCTCCGGGGAAAAGGCTGGGGTTTGTCTTTCGGGACGAGGAGGAGCTTCCGGTATCCAGCAATCTGACAGATTCCATACAGACGGCCTTGGATCACAGCAAATATCTTATAGTGATATGTACACCTGATACGCCGGAGTCCCTGTGGGTGGAAAGGGAGATCGGTTATTTTCTGGAGCATCATGACAGATCACATGTGATAGGGGTTTTGGTCAATGGAACACCGGAGCAGTCCTTTCCCAAGCTGCTCACGACAATCTACGGGGAGGATGGTGCCACGCCTGTTGGAGCGGTGGAGCCCTTGGCGGCGAATCTGACCAATAATGCCCATCAATTCGAAAAAAAGAGGATTAAGAAGGAGGCAGTGCGCCTGTACGCGGCGCTGATCGGTTGTCCCTTTGATGCACTTTGGCAAAGAGACAGGCGTTATAAGCTTCGCTGCGTACTCGCACTGATGGCATTGGCGTTGACTGTCGCCATGTCCTTCAGTCTTTCCATCTATCTGAAAAACCTACAGATCATTGCCAGAAACCAGCAGATTGAGGAGCAGAACACGCAGATCCAGCAGCAGAATGAAGAAATCCAACAGCAGAATACAGAAATCAAGGCGCAAAATGAGGAAATCCGGGAGAAGAATACGGATCTGGCCCTGAGGGAGGCGGATGCCAAGATTAAGGAGGCACGGCTCCTCTATGAAAAGGGGGATATGAGCGGTGCCGTGAAAAGCACGCTTGCTGCGATAGCGGAAAAAGAAGGGCGAGTGGCCTATGGGGCGGAGGCGGAATACCTGCTCACCAGAGCGCTTGGGGCGGGTCAGTATGATAATGTAATGCGGACTACGGCGATCCTGGAGCAGGACAGGGCAATCAGCGATATTCAGGTATCGGCAGCGCTTGATGCCGTATTTACCATGGATGACAGAGGTTATGTGAGGTGCTTTTCCGCCGAGGACGGAGGGCTTCTGTGGACCGGAGATTCGGAAAGCCGGCATTATCATTCTTATGTGGTTGATAAAAGGAGAATGACCTTGCTTCAGACCGGGCTGCTCCTCTGCTGCAACGATGATTCCATAACGGCTCTTCGGGCGGAGGATGGCAGTACTGTCTGGCAGTATGTGCCCTCCGCAAGTGCAGGAGCTGATTTTGCGTGTCTCTCTCCGGATGAAAAAGCTCTGGCCGTGATCCGATCGGATGGCTTGATGCATATGCAAAACCGATTGGTGATATTGGATGCGGATAGCGGTGAGGTCACGCAGGAGCTCTCTCTGGATGGAATCTTCGGAGATAAGAGGCTTATGGCCTATGGTCTGCAGAATGGCGCCTTTTCGGAGGATGGAAGATATCTCGCGGCCATGGTCTATGAGGATTCGGATTTCTATGGCTGCGACGGTTATCGCATTCTTCTGGCGGATCTTCAGGAAGGAACCGTGAAGGCGGTTTACTCCGGTACTGTCGAAATGGAATATTTTAAAGTCTATCCCTTTGCGATCGGATTGTACATTCAGCCTGAGAGACAATCCGTCCTCGTACTGCATTATAATGTGGATCTGGGGAGCGTTTGCATGGAGGAGATCGGATGGAACGGCAAAAGGGGGAAGCATTCGGAGGTGGATGTGGCGCTGCCGGATCGTGAACTGAACGGCCTCTACGACTGTACCTTCCGGGCGGGGGAGGAGAATCAGGCAATTCTGGCAAGCTGCGCGGATATGAACCTGATCTACAGGAAGGGGGACGGAGAGCTGATCTCCTCCAGAAGATATTCCACGGCTATGGTGCTGGATACTCAATGGATGGATGAGACAAATTACACCAGAGCGTTGCTGACCGGGGACGGAATGATCTATGCACTGTATGACACCGCCGGATATGCCATTGCCAGCTTTGGAGATAAGATTCATTTGAATAAGCTCGCTGTATCGGAGGGCTATGTCATGAATCGCGGCGGATTCGGGCAAAGGCTGGCAGAGGATGCGGTGATGGCCGTCCAATGTGATGACAGTGCCAGACGCATCTATATCCAAAAGCCTGCGAAGGACGGAGAAGTCCGGGAGGCTTTATGGTATGAGGCTTTTGATCTTACGGAAGCCGTTTACCATTATGAAATGACCATGGCGACAGAGGATACGCTGGTTGTGGGGGAAGTGAGAGGAAAGGATCGGATCGCTCTGGAATATGTGGATATTCCTACCCAGACCGTAAAGTCAAAATATGAGATCAACCCGGCGGAGATAGGCGATGCTATCTCGGACTACACAATATTGCAAGGACTTTTCTGGCCGGATTGTGATCATATTACCCTTCAGTCCTTGTCCGACAATTTGAAGGTCTATAGTCTTGCGGAGGGAAAGCTTTCAGAGGTCTTTGAGGAACCGGGGATTCGTGAGTGTAAGGTGTCCAAATTAAAGGACGGTTCCGCTTTGCATGTGGGGATTGCAACGACAGAGAGCGTGGAGGATGAGGAGGGACTGTCCGGAAAGCTGCTCCTTCGAAGGGGACTGGGAGAGGTCGTGGAGCTTCCCAACAGTGGAGAAATGAATTGGTTTCTGGGGAGGGGATTCAGTAAAAACGCATTGCTGAGGACCGGCGGAAATGGATATGTGTTGGTGGGACAATTCCCGGAGGCGGGATCGGAGGCATTTACGGAATCCTTTTGGGTTTATTGCTTAGCTGATGGTGCAACCCTTGAGATAGCGGATGCATGTCCAAGCGATACAAACAGAAATCTGGTTATGGGGGAGGAACTTCCGATTTTTGCCACAGCGGATACGGACGGTTACCTGCGAATCTATGACATGGAGCGCGGCGCACTTCGGCTGACCATTCCGGAGCCCTTGGAGCCGGAGGAGATTTTGGATATACTGCTCTGTGCCGGAGACAGGGCTCTGGCCGTCTGGACATTAAACAGGGATTTATTCCTCTACGACACGCAAACAGGAGAACTGCTTTGGCAGGGAACCTTTGAGAATGAGACTACAAATATCAGCATAAAGGTTAATCTGGAGACTTCCGTCTGGGATGCGGAAAGAGAGCGGATTTATTTTAAAACTGCCCAGAACGCGGTCATTTGCATCAATGCGAAGAAATGGAAAAAAATCGCTGACTTTACCGGACTGGATGCCTTTTGTCCGGTGACAAATGAAATCTATAAAATGAAATTCAGCGCATTGCTCTTTCGGGAGGAGGAAAACGGGATCCTGCGTTGCAGGGCGTACACGCTGGAGGAATTAGAGGATAAGGCGAAGCGGGAGATAAAGGGTTTGGAAGAATAACAGGAAAACCGGTGCTTAGAGATGGAAAAACGATGCGAGAGTTGTGCAAAGAAATGTCGGCTCTGTGCATCGTTTTTCTTTTTGGAAATGTTTGATTCTTTTTTTGAAAAAAGCAAAAAAACAGTATCATTTTCATGGAAACTATGATATGCTATTTTAAATATGGGATTTTGTGCCCAAAATCTGAATTTTTATACAATTTTATGAAAAACAGAGAAAAAGCAATTGCTTTTATAACGGCATTTTGTGTCTCGTTATGGAGCAGATTACGGGGGATAAAGGAATGAAAAAAAATTCCGGAAATTCAAAAGGATCCTTTGGGGGACTATGGATCATCAGGACACTTCTGCTGGTCATTTTGATCACAGGTTCCGTCGCGGCTGTGGCGCTGGCTGCCAAGAATAAGGCCACCACCATTCGTCTGGTGAAGACGGAGGGAGATGTCACGGTGGTGAACAGCAAAAAGGAAGAGCTGGTGCAGACAGAGGATATGCGGCTTTACAGCGGCGATCATCAGATCACGGATGATGCTAGCTATGCGTGGCTGAGTCTGGACAGCTCTAAAGCAATCAAGCTGGATGAGAACAGTGAGACAGAGCTGCGCAAAAAGGGCAAGAAGCTGGAGGTGCTTGTCGATTCCGGCAGCGTCTTCTTTAATGTGACTGTTCCACTGGAAAGTGATGAGACTCTTAACATCAGATCCTCCACCATGATCACCGGTATCCGCGGTACCTGCGGCTGGGTCCGCATCCTGGATGGCGGGGAGACAAGGGTATTTCTGCTGGAGGGAAGTCTGGAGTGCGTTGTGACGGATCCCGTGAGCGGGGAGACCAAGACCATCACACTTAAGCCCGGCGAGTATGCGGATTTTTATGTATATGAGGCGGGGCATCAGGGGGATGCGACGGAAATCGTTTCCAAGCCCTTTACCCGGGAAGACATTGAGCCCTATGTTCTGGTGGAGCTGGTGGGTGACACTGATCTGGTGAATAAGATCTATGAGCAGTCCGGTATCGATCTCCGTGATCTGGGAGATGGAAATGCAAAGCAGAAGCTGACAGAGAGGCAGAAGCTGATCCGGGTCAGAAAAAGGGAAATCGGCGGAAAGGCAGCGGAGCAGGACGGCATTGTCTCCAAGGATCCCGTGTGGTCCGATGAAAAGGGCGAGGATGATTCCATCGTCTATCTCACCATGCCCCAAACGGCATCCACTGTCCAGAAATACCTGGATGATCAGAAGGTGAAAAAGGTTGTATTACTGCCGGGGACAATGGGAGAGGAAGCGAACACGCTGAAGGTGGATGTTGTATTCGAAACTCCCGATGGCAAGATTCTGGAGGCACGAGAGGGTGTCCCTGTCCGTGTGGAGGAAGGGAAGAGCTTTACTACCAACGGCACCTCAGAGCTCCGGGATGTACTCACCAATCGCGGGCTGGTAGTGGTTAACAGCTCCAATACACTGAGAGCCTATCGGAGGATCATGAACTTTGGCACCTTGGAGAATACAGCTTCGGGGCGTATCGTATTGGCGGAGGGCCTATTCAGCGAAGGGACCTTCCGGACGGCAGGCGTTGTCGAGGCGTTGGAAGGTACGACGGGTGATGCACTCATCACGGTGACCGCCGGTCAGTTTGTGATCTCGGATGGAAGGATTGTGTCCGACAGGCATAAGACTGTCATTGAGATTCAGAGTGGCGGTGAAGTGAGCCTTGGTCTGGACGGCGGTTTTATTTCCAACGATCAAGAGGGCGGCACCACCATAAAGGTGAATAGTACGGACTTTCATGTGAATAGCATGAAAACGGACATTATGGGAGTGACGGATACTCTTCTGGGAGAGGAGACGGATCTTGCCGAGTATGAGGCTGCAACTGTATGGAGGACGGATGGTCATTACCATCTGATCGCACTTTCCGCGGTGGAAAGTTATCCGGTTATTATCGTGAAGACAGCGCATGGCTCCATTACTGCACCGGACAGAGTTGAGGTTGGAGCGACTGTTCCGCTCTCGGTGGAGCCGGACGCTGGATATGAATTGCAGAGCCTGACTGTGAATCTGTACGACGGCGGCAAGAAGGGCGCCGCTGTGGGCGTATCCGCCGACTATCATTTTGTGATGCCGGGAAGCAATGTGATCATTGAGGGAAGCTTTGAAAAGAAGGACGCGCAGGGCGGACAGGGAACACAAAACCAGGAGGATCCGGACGGAACGAATCCCGATGACACTGCGGATGTAGGAAAGTCCTATTCTGTGACTGTTCGCGCAACCCATGGAACGGTTCAAAGCAGCGTAAGGAAGGCGAAGGAGAATGACAGGGTGACCCTGACTGCCACTCCCGAGGTGGGCTATGAGTTTGTGGGTCTCGAGGTAAAGGATGCGAATGGTAATGCCATCGCTGTGTCCGCAAATGGGAATGGCTATGTCTTCGCTATGCCTGCGGGGAATGTGACCGTGTCGGCGACCTTCCGTGTGCTGCAATATACCATTACATTCTATGACACAGATGGCAGAACAGTGTTGAATACTCAGACACTTGACTATGGCACCGTGCCTGCCTACGCAGGAAGCACGCCTTATCACGCTTCCACAACGCAGTATGATTATTCCTTTGACGGGTGGAAGAATCTGGCGGGGGCAACCTATGGACCCAATACTGCCTTGCCTGCAGTGACGGGAAATGAGAGCTATACCGCACAGTTTGATCTCAGCGTTCGAAGCTATACCGTGACCTTCTATGGTGAGGATGGGACCACTAAGCTCTCTCAGAAGAGCTTTCGTTACGGCAGCGTTCCGGTCTATGACGGCATTACGCCTAAGAAGACGGCAACGCCCCAGTATTCCTATATCTTCTCCGGATGGAAATCCGGCGCAAATACCTATGGCCTTGAGGATGCCCTGCCTTCTGTGGCCGGGGATGCAAGCTATGCGGCAGTCTTTGAGAGCAAGGTCAATATCTGTGATGTGACCTGGAAGAATGAGGACGGCACCACACTGGAGGTCGACGAGAATGTGACTTACGGCTCGACACCTGTCTATGACGGCGTCATGCCCGCAAAGACGGGGAATGCGCAGTACACATACAAATTCTCCGGCTGGACGGATGGAGAGAATTCCTATGGTCCGGAGGATGTGCTGCCCGTGATCACGGAAAGCATAACCTATACGGCGACCTTTGATGCTGTAGTAAATACCTACACCGTGACCTGGAAGAACGAGGACGGAGCGGTCATCAAGACAGATGAGAATGTGGTCTATGGCACGAAGCCTTCCTATGAGGGAGAGGATCCCGTAAAGGCTGCGACGGTGCAGTACCGCTATGTTTTGGCAGGTTGGAAAAATGGTGAGACAGAGTATCGTTATACCTATTCCGGTACTGGAACCGGAACGGGTGACGGAACAGGCGATGGTGGAAAGACGGGGGGAGACGGAGGCTCAGGTGTGATCCAGCCGGGCGAGATCCTGCTGGAGAGAAGCATTGACCTGCCTGAGGTCACGGGGGATGTGACCTATGCAGCGTTCTATACTGAAGTGCTGAAGCAGTATCTCGTGACCTTTGTGGATGAGGATGGCACCACGGTTCTGAAAGCAGCGACTCTCTATGACTATGGTACGGCTGCGGAAGGGATTACCGCT
>CACXDS010000322.1 GCA_902766425.1 uncultured Lachnospiraceae bacterium | reverse complement strand
CCTGTTTGGAGCGCCGGGAATGTATATCTGAATGGTGCAAAGGCCTGGTCAAATGAGAAGAATGGGCTGGTGATGGAAAAGCAAGAAGGGCATGAAGTCTATGTGGAGTTGGGTGAAAAGGAGGGAAAGCCTGCTCTGAGGACCAATATTTATGATTTCCTCAAGGATTTCACCTGTAGCATGGTGAATTCGGATGTGCTCGGTGAGGCTTTTGAGCCGGAGCAGCGCTTCGAGAATCCTGATGGAACGGACATTGTGTTTGACCGCGATTACAAGGGAGACAGTCGTGGCCTTAAGGTGATTCCCGGGCCCTTTGCCGAAGGGGCAGGCGAGATAGAAGGATTATGGGATTTGGAGGAAGATTATCTTGAATGAGGCAGCAGTCATCTTAAAAAAGGGAGAGGGCCGTACCATTAAGGCGGGCGGCGCCTGGATCTATGACAATGAGATCGATAAGACAGAGGGGAAATTTGAGAATGGCGATGTGGTGGAGATCCATGATTTTGATGGATATTTCATGGGATGGGGATTTATCAACACCAATTCCACAATCACTGTGCGACTTCTGTCCCGCAAAAGGGATGCGGTGATCGATGAAGCCTTTATGGAGCAGCGTGTGCGTGCTGCTTGGAATTACCGGAAGGAGGTCATTGATACCTCCAGCTGCCGTCTGATCTTTGGGGAGGCGGATTTTCTGCCGGGGCTCGTGGTTGACAAGTTCTCGGATGTTCTTGTGGTGGAATCCCTTGCGCTGGGGATCGATCGATGGAAAATGGTCATTATCGATGCCTTAAAGAAGGTACTGGGGGAGGATGGTATTAAGATCCGCGGCGTATATGAGAGAAGCGACGCCAAGGTGCGCCTGAAGGAGGGAATGGAGCCCAGTAAGGGCTTTATCGGCGAACCTTTTGATACCAAGGTGGAGATCGTGGAGAATGGCGTTCACTATATGGTGGATGTGGAGGATGGTCAGAAAACTGGATTTTTCCTGGATCAGAAGAATAATCGGGCCAGCATTCACAAGCTCTGCAAGGGAAAAAAGGTATTGGACTGCTTTACTCATACGGGTTCCTTTGCCTTAAACGCAGGGCTTGCGGGCGCGGAGAGTGTGTTGGGGGTGGATGCCTCCCAGCTTGCAGTGGATCAGGCTACGGAGAATGCGGCGCTGAATCACCTGCAGGATAAGGTGCGTTTTCAGTGTGCGGATGTCTTTGAATTATTGCCGGAGCTGGAGGCAAAGGGCGAGAAATATGATGTGGTCATTCTGGATCCGCCTGCCTTTACCAAATCCCGCAATTCCATTAAGCAGGCTGTGAAGGGCTACCGCGAGATCAATGTGCGGGGCCTGAAGCTGGTGAAAAACGGGGGGTATCTATGTACCTGTTCCTGCTCTCATTTCATGGATCCGGAGCTCTTTGCCAAGACCATCCGGGAGGCAGCGGTGGGAGCACATAAGAGGCTTCGCCAGGTGGAATTCCGTACCCAGGGGCCCGATCATCCCATTCTATGGGCAGCGGATACCAGCTATTACTTAAAGTTTTATATCTTCCAGGTGGTGGAGGAGAGATAAAGCGGAATCATTCATGCGGCTTGCAAAAGAGGATAAATCAGTGAAAGGGACAGACATAGAATATTAGACATATATGCGCGGATTAAACGAGAGAACGGACTGGTGGGGCTTGGACAGCTCGAAACGATTTTTAAGAGCTATCTGCTTAACAGTTAACAGTATGCGGAAAGGAGAGACACTATGGCAAAATACAGTTTGGATGAAAAGCTGACAGAGCCCTATGAAGGAAATATTGTAGAGCTCTATTCACACAGCGGCCGCGTAATGTTTACTTTGCCGCATGGCGAAAGCAGTAAGCAGGATAAAATGTTCGACGCATGAGTATGATACTAAGTGATTTTGAAGATGGTGCGAAAAAGTTTTCGGAAGAAAAATCGATGAAAATGCAGAACAAAAAACTGAGTGAAAAGGAAAAAAATGCCAGAGCACGTAAAAACCTGGACAAGAAGGTGGAGGAGCTTCGTAAAGGTGCGAGGGCACTTTGAAGCCAGTTTTGGCTAAAATACACATTTTACAGATACAAAGGCAAATGCAGATTTAGAGTGCACCCAAAGAGGGCGGCTAACCAACTAATGGTTAGCCGCCTGCTCGATTGGGATTATTTCGCTTTACATGATCTTTTTAAATTCGTGAATGTGCATTTCCTTGTCATATTTCATCTCGCAAGGAACCATGTCAAACTGCTTGAACCCCTTTCCCTTTGCCTCCGCTGCGGGAATCTTAGCGGTCTGGTCGTAAAACTCCTGCCTGGGGGCGTTGAAAAAGATCAAATGGATGGTTGCTTTTTTTTCGTCTGAATTCATTGCTGCGATCAACCCTCTGGTGGCACACTTGACTCCCTTGGAATCCAGGGGTTGATATTCCTCAGCCTTTAAGAGCTCCAGCTTATCCTCGGGAATACCTGACAGCAAATCCTCCAGCTTGGCGCCGTCCTTCTTTGCTATAAAAAAGATCACTGCCGCAAAGACGAGACAGATGACAACGCCGATCAAAAGATACAACAGTAATTCCCCAACACTTAAATTCCACATTCTTCGTTCCTCCAAAAGCATATAATTATTTTATAGCTCTATTTTAGCATAAGGATTCTTTTTTTCAAGAACAAATCCGGACTTTCCTTTTTCGGAGGTGATAGGATGGCGGGAATAAAATCCGTGAGAAAAACAGCTTAGTGGCAAAAAAATGTGAAAAATAGCTTGACAATCCGTCTGAATATGGTATAGTTCTAAATGCAAATGAGTTGCATTTGCATTTAGAACTAATTATGCAACAGTTTTCTGAGAGAAGTGGAGTTGATATTATAATGCACGAGATATTACATGCAATGGAACATGCCCTGATAGATGGAGTGAAGCTTTTGCCCTTTTTGTTCCTGACTTATCTTGCAATGGAATTATTGGAGCATAAGGCGGGGGATAAGGTAAATGCTCTGGTGAGCAGATCCGGGAAATTCGGGCCGCTGGTGGGAGGCTTGCTGGGAGTTGTGCCTCAGTGCGGATTTTCTGCGGCGGCGTCCAATTTTTACGCCGGACGAGTGATCACTATGGGTACCCTTCTGGCTATTTATCTCTCCACCTCTGATGAAATGCTGCCCATTCTGATCTCGGAAAAGGTTGCACCGGGCTTAATTGTTAAGATTCTGCTGACAAAGATCCTTATCGGCATGGCGGCAGGCTTTGCGGTGGATTTATTCCTTCGGAAAAAACAGCCGGAGCAGGGGCATATTCATGAGATCTGTGAGCATGAGCACTGCGACTGTGAGAAAGGGATCCTCAGGTCGGCGCTGATCCATACTGTGAAGATCGCTTTTTTCATCCTGTTGATCGGATTTATTCTGGAATTGGTTTTTGAAGTGGTGGGAGAGGAGGCTCTGGGCGGGCTCATCCTGAATCGTCCGGTCATTGGACCGATCCTTGCGGGACTGGTGGGCCTGATCCCCAATTGTGCATCTTCTGTGGCGATTACGGAGCTCTATCTGGAGGGAGCGCTTGGATACGGTGCCATGCTGGCGGGACTTCTTGTAAATGCAGGTGTGGGGCTTTTGGTGCTTTTTAAGGTAAACCACGACATGAAAGAAAATATGAGGATATTGGGATTGCTATATGGAATCGGAGTTGTGGCCGGGATTGTGATCAGCTTGATCGCAGGGGGAGATATGTAAATAAGAAAAGCAGATGGGAAAAGCAGATAAGGAAAGCAGATAAGGAAAGCAGATAAGGAAAGCAGATAAGGAAAGCAGATAAGGAAAACAGATAAGGAAAGCAGATAAAGGGAAGTCGGTTAAGGAAAGCATAAAGGTTAGAAAAGATATGGGAAAAGCGGGGTGAGCGCCTTGGGGGCAAGGGAGAAAAGGGAAAAACCGGAAAGTGAGACTATGGGTAAGAACCGGAGAATGAAAGAGAAGGAAGCAAAGGATCAGGGACAGATTAAAGATAAGCAACAAAAAAAGGGTGAGAAGCAGGCTACGGCCTCGCCTAAGGCTCCGGAATTCCCGGCGGGGATCAAGTGGACAAAACAGAGGAAAAGGGTCTATGAGATCCTAAGAGACGCCATTGAGCCCCTCAGCGCAGCGCAGATCTATGCGCGCATGGAGGGCTGGGAGCAGGAGCAGTATGCGATATCCACAATTTACAGAATCCTTGCGGCTTTTGAGGAGAATAAGCTGGTAGACAAGACCAATTGGATGGGAGAGGGGACGGGAGTCTATGAGCTGAAAAGGCCGGGGCATGTCCACTATGCAGTGTGTCTGGATTGCCACCGCAGGATTCCCCTGGAGCAATGCCCTCTTCATATGGCGCTGCCCGCGGGCCATACAACCGGAGAAGGCGTACGTACCTTTGCGGCAACAGATGATTTTACTGTGGTTTCTCATAAGATTGAATTGTACGGGTATTGCAAGGATTGCAGATTAAAGCACGAATAACGGGCGGCTATTTATGGGGGGCTGATTGAACTATCGGGAGAATGAAGCGGACGACAATAGAGTTTCTTGCAAATATGGTAATAAAGCGGCTGTTACGACTCTTTGGATGAATGGGTTTCTGAAAGCCAAAAAAATTATAAAATTTTTTTAAAAAACTCTTGCATTTTGAAAAAAGATGCTATATAATTAGTCTTGCGTTGCAGATGAGGCAATCAAAAAGAAAAGCGCGATTAGCTCAGTTGGTAGAGCACCTGACTCTTAATCAGGGTGTCCAGGGTTCGAGCCCCTGATCGCGCACTAAAGTACTGTTT
>CACXDS010000321.1 GCA_902766425.1 uncultured Lachnospiraceae bacterium | reverse complement strand
AATCCGGCAGCTGTGGAAAAATGTTCTTTTGTGCCGCATGAAAAGGTGAAAGAGATCGATCTGGAGAAGCTAAAGGATTATGAGACTTTGGTCAAAAGCTTTTATACCATTGATGCCACCACCATGGCCGGGAGCGACCAGCTGAATGTGGAAAAGCTGATGGGAAGGGACATGAGATTGGAGAAGGGGGGAGATGGACCGCAGATTCTGATCTATCACACCCATTCCCAGGAGGGATTCCGGGATTCAGTGGCGGGGGACCCTTACACAACCATTGTCGGCGTCGGGGAGGAGCTGGCCCGGATCCTAAGGGAGGATTATGGGTATCAGGTCTTGCATCACACCGGGGAGTATGATAAGCCCTCCAGAAATGCGGCATATTCCAGAGCACTTCCGAAAATCGAGGAGGTGCTTGAGGAAAACACTTCCATACAGGTGGTCATTGATCTACATAGGGATGCGATGCCGGAGCAGACAAGACTTGTGACGGAAATCGACGGGAAGAAGACAGCAAAGCTCATGTTTTTTAACGGTCTTAGCAGGACCAGGCAGACAGGAAATCTGGACTATCTTTATAATGTATATCAGGAGGATAATCTGGCCTTTTCCTTTCAGATGGAAAAGGCCGCGCAGGAATACTATCCGGATCTGACCAGAAAAATCTACCTGAAGGGCTATCGCTATAACATGCATTTAAAGCCAAGAACACTACTCATTGAGTTGGGAGCCCAGAACAACACTCTGGAGGAAGCCATGAATGCCTGCGGACCGCTGGCGCATATTCTCAATGTGGTGTTGCAGGGTGAATAGAGCGGATTGCAAATTGTTTTTATAGACAATCCCGGTCTTTTTTGATACAATAAAAAACGATTTTGAAACCGGCTTCGGATCATGTAAGCTATTGGCAAAGTCAGAACGAATACAAAGGTAAGGAAAAAGATGTCGCAGATCGATCAGAGTAAAATACGAAATTTTTGCATAGTGGCCCATATAGATCATGGAAAATCCACTCTGGCGGACCGGATCATAGAGCAGACCGGGCTGTTGACCAGCAGGGAAATGCAGGCGCAGGTGTTGGATAATATGGATCTGGAGCGGGAGAGAGGAATTACCATTAAGGCTCAGGCAGTGCGCACTGTATATCGCGCAAAGGATGGGGAGGAATATATCTTTAACCTCATTGATACGCCGGGGCATGTGGATTTTAACTATGAAGTGAGCAGATCGCTGGCGGCCTGCGATGGCGCGATCCTGGTGGTGGATGCGGCGCAGGGGATCGAGGCGCAGACCCTGGCCAATGTCTATCTGGCACTGGATCATGATCTGGATGTTTTTCCGGTGATCAATAAGATCGATCTTCCCAGCGCGGAGCCCCAGAGGGTGATCGAGGAGATCGAGGATGTCATTGGGATCGAAGCGCAGGACGCGCCTTTGATATCGGCGAAAAACGGTATCGGAATCGATGAGGTTTTGGAGCAGATCGTGCATAAGATCCCGGCGCCCAAGGGCAGTCCGGAGAATCCTTTACAGGCGCTGATATTTGACTCCGTCTATGATTCCTATAAGGGCGTCATTATATTCTGCCGTATCATGGAAGGAACCGTCAAAAAGGGGACGAAGATCCTGATGATGGCAACGGGGGCCACGGAGGAGGTGGTGGAGGTCGGCTATTTTGGGGCCGGTCAGTTCATCCCCTGTGAGGAGCTCTCCGCGGGCATGGTGGGCTATATCACTGCTTCCATCAAGAATCTGAAGGATACCGCTGTCGGCGATACGGTGACAGATGCAGATCGTCCCTGCAGTGAGCCCTTGCCCGGGTACAAAAAGGTTTTGTCCATGGTGTATTGCGGCGTCTATCCTGCGGATGGAGCAAAGTATCCGGATCTGAGAGATGCGCTGGAAAAGCTGCAATTAAATGATGCTTCCTTGAATTATGAGCCGGAGACCTCGCTTGCGCTGGGTTTTGGCTTCCGCTGCGGCTTTCTGGGATTATTGCATCTGGAGATCATTCAGGAGCGCCTGGAGCGCGAGTATAATCTGGATCTGGTGACTACGGCTCCCGGAGTGGTCTATAAGGTATATAAGACCAACGGGGAGTGCATGGAGCTCACCAATCCATCCAATCTGCCGGATCCCTCGGAAATCGAATATATGGAGGAGCCCATTGTCAGCGCCGAGATCATGGTGACAAGTGAATTTATCGGCTCCATTATGGAGCTTTGTCAGGAGAGACGGGGGCGGTATTTGGGAATGGAGTACATTGAGGGCACCAGAGCGCTGCTCAAATATGAGCTGCCCCTAAATGAGATCATCTACGATTTCTTTGACGCCCTGAAATCCCGTTCCAGAGGCTATGCCTCCTTTGATTATGACATTAAGGGCTATGAGAGATCCAAGCTGGTCAAGCTTGACATTCTGATCAACAGGGAAGAGGTGGACGCCCTGAGCTTCATCGTTCACGCGGATTCCGCCTATGAGAGGGGCAGGAAAATGTGCGAGAAGCTGAAGGACGAGATCCCCAGACACCTCTTTGAGATTCCCATTCAGGCTGCGGTGGGCGGCAAGATCATTGCCAGAGAAACCGTAAAGGCAATGCGCAAGGATGTGCTTGCAAAATGCTATGGCGGTGATATCTCGCGTAAGAAAAAGCTTTTGGAAAAACAGAAGGAAGGGAAAAAGCGCATGCGCCAGATCGGCAATGTGGAAATTCCGCAGAAGGCGTTTATGAGCGTTTTGAAATTAGATGACCGAAACTGATCTGATGCTCTATCTTCATATTCCTTTTTGCAGAAAAAAATGTAATTATTGTGATTTTCTGTCAGGCCCCTTTTCACCGGAGGTGAGAAGGGGTTATCTTGATGCGTTAAAAACAGAGCTCCGGGCAAGGTGCGGCGCCGTACGGGGAAAGCGGGTATCCAGTATTTTCTTTGGGGGCGGAACCCCCTCCTTGCTGGAAGAGGAAGAGATCTCAGGTCTCATGGAGGAGCTTCGCAGTGCTGCGGATATATTGCCGGATGCGGAGATCACCATAGAATGTAACCCGGGCACCGCAAATCTTGAAAAGCTGAAAGTCTATCGGGAAATCGGGATCAACAGGCTCAGTATCGGAGTCCAGTCGGCGGATGACGAGGAGCTTACATTATTGGGAAGGATTCATACCTGGGAGGATTTCCTGAAGGTTTATCGGCAGGCAGAGGCGGCAGGCTTTACCAATATCAATCTTGACCTGATGAGCGCACTCCCCGGGCAGACGCTGACGAGCTGGATGAATACACTGGAGAAGGTATTAGCGCTTACTCCGCAGCCCGTGCATTTGTCCGTCTATAGTCTGATCCTGGAGGAGGGAACCAGATTTATGGAATGGGAGCAGCAGGGGAAGTTTTGTGGAAGATGGGCGCTTCCCTCCGAGGAGCTTGACCGTGAGATGGCGCATGAAACCTTGGTGCGCCTTAAGGCGGCGGGGTATCATCGCTATGAGATCTCTAATTTTTCCAAAGAGGGCTATGAATGCAGGCACAACTGCGGGTACTGGAAGCGAAGAGAATATCTCGGACTTGGTCTGGGTGCGGCCTCTCTTCTGGGAGCGGAGCGATTTGATAACGAAAGAGATATAAAGCGATATATGGCAGATCCTTTGGAGGGCAGGCAGAGTCAGAAGCTGACCCGCCGGGAAGAGATGGAAGAGACCATGTTTCTGGGATTGCGTATGGTGGAGGGAGTTTCCCGAAAAGAGTTTCAGGATAGATTTCATGTCACTCTGGAGAGCACCTATGGAGCTGTCATCGAAAAAAATCATAGGGATGGACTTTTGCTGTCGGATGAAGCCGGAGTCAGGCTGACGGAGCGCGGCATGGATCTGAGCAATTATGTGATGGCGCAGTTTCTGTTTTGATATCTTAACTGTTCGGAACCAAGCGATTTTGTGAATGGTTCTGAATAGTTATTTTATATCCTAAAATCGGCGAAAAAAGGGCAGGCACGGAAAAATTTGTCCCCACATAAACTATCTTAACGAAGGCCATTTCGGTGAAGGCGGAGGTGTCAGTGAAAACCTTTCAACACCCTTTGACTTCGGAGGAAGAGGCGAGACAGCTCCGGCTGCTGAGGGAGGGAAGCACTGAGGAAAAGGATGCGGCCCGAGAGCTATTGACGCTCCATAATCTGCGTCTTGTTGCCCACATTGCAAAAAAGTACCAGGTTGCGGATGAAGAACCGGAGGATATCCTTTCTGTTGGCACCATAGGGCTGATCAAGGCCATCAACAGCTTCGATGTGGGAAAGGGAAAGCTGGCCACCTATGCCTGTAGATGTATAGAAAATGAAATTTTAATGCTTCTTCGAAGCAAGAAAAAATCCTCCAGGGAGGTTTCCCTTTTTGAATCCATCGGACAGGATAAGGAGGGGAATGAGATCCGGCTGATGGATGTCATCGAACAGGGACAGGCGGACATTGTGGAGGAGCTGGAGCAAGGTGAGAACCGGAGACGGATCCGCCAGGCTATGAGAGAGGCACTTACAAGAAGGGAGCAGGAGATCGTTTCTTTGCGGTACGGACTTTTCGACGGGGAGGAGCACACCCAGAGTGAGATCGGGGAGGCCATGGGAATCTCAAGAAGCTATGTCTCCCGCATTGAAAAAAAGGCACTGGGAAAACTGCGGAATTGTTTTTAGGCCTGATGGGGCAGTTCTTAAAAAAATATAAAGTCATTGCATCTGCCTTGGGGGATGTGCTATACTTCCCTCAAAGCAGATTTTCTTTTGCAATCGGAACTTCTTTTTCTATTCTATGAGAATTCAGAAAATCCTTGCTTTCCAAACACGAAATGCCCCATAGGGGAAATAAACAAAAAGGAGGATAATGATGTACAGCACAATTATATCCGGAGCTTTACTGGGCGTAAATGCCTGTATGGTTCATGTGGAGGTGGATGTGACTTCCGGACTGCCGGCTATCAGCATGGTGGGATCTCTGGGGGGAGAGGTGCGGGAGGCAAAGGAGAGGGTTATGGCCGCCATGAAGAATGCGGGGCTCAGTATTCCGCCAAAGCATGTCACCATCAATCTATCCCCTGCGGATCTGCGCAAGGAGGGAACTGCCTACGATCTGCCCATTGCGGTGGCCATGCTGGAGGCCTTTTCCTTTTTCAAACAGGGAAGTGCGACGGACATTTTATTTTTAGGAGAACTGGGCTTAAATGGTGAGATCAAACCGGTGCGCGGAGTGCTTCCCATTGTGCGGGAGGCGGCAAAGCAAGGGATTAAGGAGTGCATTGTACCTGCTGCCAACGCAAGGGAGGGGGCAGTGATCCCTGATATTTGCGTCAGAGGGACGGAGAGCCTGGAGCAGGTACTATGTTTTTTGCTCTCGGAGGGAGAAGAGAGGGAGAAGCTCCTGCCGGTCAGCAGGGTCAGCATCGAAGAACTGATGCAGGAGGGACAGGAAGCGAATGAAAACGATTTTGCAGAAGTTAAGGGGCAGGAAGCGGCGAAGAGAGCTGCCAAGATCGCGGCGGCGGGGTTTCACAACCTTTTGATGCTGGGACCTCCCGGAGCCGGAAAATCCATGATCGCCAAAAGGATTCCCGGGATCATGCCGCCCCTTACGCTGGAGGAGAGCCTGGAAGTAACCGCGATCTACAGCGTGGCCGGACAGCTGGGGGATCGATCCCTGATCTGTCAGCGGCCTTTTCAGAGTCCGCATCACACCATTTCAGCTCCCGCTCTCACAGGGGGAGGCATGCGTCCCAAACCGGGCATGATCTCCCTGGCTCATCGCTCCGTTCTGTTTCTGGATGAGCTTCCCGAGTTTCAAAGAAGCAGCTTAGACAGTCTCAGACAGCCCATGGAGGATAAGAAGGTACAGATCTCGCGGGTGGGAGGAAATCTCATTTATCCTGCTGATTTTATGCTGGTCTGCGCCATGAATCCCTGTCCCTGCGGTTATTTTCCGGATCGTAACAGGTGCAGATGTACCCAGCCTCAGATCAAACAGTATGCGGGCAGAGTATCCGGTCCCATTTTGGATCGCATTGATCTTTGCGTGGAGCTTCAGAATGTGGATGTCCTCAGTCTCCATGAGGCTAAGTCGGGGGAGGACAGCGCCAGCATGAGACGGGATGTGGAGAGGGTCCGGGCCATTCAGGCGAAGCGGTTTCACGGAAAAAGGTATCGGTTCAACGGAGATATTCAGGCTGCGGATATGGATGAGTTTTGCAGTCTGGGGCAGGAGGAAATGCGTTGCATGGAGAAGCTATATCATGAGCTGGGGCTGAGCGCCAGATCTTACCACAGGATCCGAAAGGTGGCAAGGACGATCGCGGATCTGGAGGGAGAGGAGAGAATCCGGACGCCGCATTTGCTGGAGGCAGCCATGTATCGGCCGGCGCAGGAAGTATGGAAGGCATAGGAGGGAAGGAATGGAAGAGACCTATTATATGCAATGGCTTCAGAGCATCCATCATCTGAGCGGCAAGAGCGCCAGAAAGGTGTTGGAGCTTTATCCCGATCCGGGAGAATTGCTGCGGGATGCCCGGGAGCATTGGGAGCAAATGTTTTCGGCAGGCCAAGGGAAAATTCTCTGGGAGCGGATTCAAGAGACGAGATCGCTGCAGGATATGCAGGAGCAATACGAAAAGCTTATGGAGAAGGGAATCCGGTTTGTCCATGAGAGACAGAAGGAGTACCCGGCGAGACTGAAAATGATCCCGGATGCACCCCTGGGACTGTATTATAAGGGAAAGCTCCCCGGCGCAGAGGGGCTGACTGTGGCAATGATCGGGGCAAGGGACTGTTCCGAGTACGGGAGCTATGTGGCGCGGGAATTGGGAAAATATCTGGGACAGAGAGGAATTACAGTGATCAGCGGCATGGCCCGCGGGATAGATGGCATCAGCCAAGGGGCTGTATTGGAGGCGGGGGGAGAATCCTACGCCGTTTTGGGATGTGGCGTGGACATCTGTTATCCCTCCTCCAACAGAAATATTTATGATATACTGGTGGAAAGAGGAGGCGTATTATCCACTTATCCTCCCGGGACTAAGCCGCTGGGCAGCAATTTCCCGCCGCGCAATCGGATTGTCAGCGGGCTGGCGGATGCACTTGTGGTGGTGGAGGCCAGATTAAAGAGCGGTACCTTGAGCACGGTGGATATGGCCTTGGAGCAGGGCAGGGAGGTCTATGTGGTACCGGGGCGTGTGACGGACAGACTAAGCGATGGTTGCAATCGTCTGTTAAGGCAGGGGGCGGGAGTGTTCCTTGACCCGGAAAGCTTTGTGGAAGAGCTGGAGGAGAGCTGTTTTTTGAAAAGGATCAGTCCGATAAAAGAAAGAGAAAAGGGAATATCAATGGAAAGGAGCCCGGGAGAGGAAGGCAGGGGGATGAATCGTGAAAAGCTGCCGGAGCTCTCGGCGGAGCTGCTGGAGCTTTGGCAGGCATTGGAGTATGAGCCCCGCAGTGTGGCGGACATCAGAGAGCATGTAAAGAATACACTCAGTCTGCAGCAATGCAGCACAGGACTGATGCAGCTGGTGCTGCTGGGGCACGCCAGACAAGTCTTCTCCGGGTATTTTAGCAAGGTATGAAGAGGGATTACAGGAAACGGCTGCACCACAAGCTCTTATGGAGAAAGCTCAGGGTATATCTGCTGCCGGTCTTATTTTTCTTTTTGGCAGGCTGGGTGGCTTTTTTACAGTGGAGAGAGTACGGTGGGAAAACAGGGGGCAATTCGTCGGCTAAGTTTGAGATACCGCAGTCGGAAGAGCTTTCAAGAAGTCTTTGTCTGACGGAGCCTGAGGAGATCCCGGCTTATCGGGGGGAGGCCTATGCGGAGCTTTGCGGGAACAGGCCGGGCTTTTGTACCTATGATATTGAATATTATCAAGGAGAGGTATATAGCCCATTGGATGAGCTGGGACGCTGCGGAACGGCCGTAGCACTTTTGGACAGAGGGATGAGACCAACGGGAGAGCGAGAGGATATCGGCATGATCAAACCCTCCGGCTGGGCACAGCAAAAATATCCGGGTATCATCGATTCGGAGCCGCCCTATCTCTATAACCGCTGCCATCTGATCGCTTATGCCATGACGGGGCAGAATGCGAATGAATGCAATCTGATCACAGGGACAAGATACTTAAACGCAGAGAGCATGCTCTACTGGGAGAAGAAGGTGCTACAGTATCTGGACACAAGTGAGAATCATGTACTCTATCGTGTGACGCCTTATTTTATGGGGGAGGAGCTGGTGGCCAGAGGCGTGGAGATGGAGGCCTACTCGGTGGAGGATCAGGGGAGGGGAATATGCTTTCATGTCTTTGTCTATAATGTCCAGCCGGGAGTAGAGATTGATTATGCTACGGGAGAGAGCGGGGCAGAGGAGAATTGACGGGAACGCATGCTTTTGTTATACTGGGGCTGTTTGAATGGCAAGGCATACTTAAGAGTATATGTGATTCATGTTAGGTATGGATATGCACAAGGAAAGGGATAAAAATGAAAACACTTTGTCTTTATTATTCCAGAACGAATTTAACGAAGAGTGCGATGGAGGAGCTGGCTAAAATACTGGATGCTGATCTTATGGAATACACGGACGGAAAGGATCGGAAGGGCTTTTGGGGTTACATCGGAGCCTGTATCGATTCAATGAAAAAAACACTTCCGAAGGTTACGATTCAAGGCAGTCCCGATTTTGGCTCTTATGACCGGGTGCTGATCGGCATGCCTGTCTGGGTGGAGGGCCCCTCCATCGTGGGGCGTGCCCTGATCAAGCAATATGGGCAGGCGCTTCCGGGTGATGTGTATTATGTGGTGACGCATATGGCGGAGAATGACTACCTAAAAAAGATCAAAGCAATGGACAGTCTGCTGGGGCGTCCCTCGAAGGGACAGGTATCTCTGAGGACAAAAGACAATGATTATCTGGGAGAGATAAGAGCCTTCGGAAATGAATTGATGAGATAGGAGCAAGGGGAAAAGGGAGAGCAAACAGGCGACGGTTATGATTCGTCGCCTTGGTAGAACAGCTCTAAAATGGACAGGAGCTCCTGTAGCTCGATGCCGCTTCGTCTGGCAATTTCCGCCGCTTCCGAAAGATGAGCTTCAATCTGCTTCAGATTGGTTTCCCGAAGAAGCTCTGCATTTTGGGCTTTTACAAAGCTTCCCTTTCCGGTATAGGATTCAATAAAGCCTTCCCGCTCCAGCTCCTCATAGGCGCGCTTTGTTGTGATGACACTGATGCGAAGCTGCAGGGCAAGATTGCGCATGGAAGGGAGAGCTTCCCCCTCGGCAAGCTCTCCGCTGATGATCAAGGCTTTAATCTGATTGACAATCTGTAAATAGATCGGATCATTTGATGCATTTGAAAGGATTATGTCCATAACTCCTCCGGTAATTTCATGACTTTCCTCGCAGTTCGCGATTGGTCACAGGTTCAGTTTAACACATTCTGCTTATGCTTTCGATTTGGAAGCTACTTTGCCGATCCGAGCAATTTTGGGGCTGCGCGTCAGCAGGATCCAGCAGGGAATCCCGATAATGACGGAGGGCACAAGAAGCCCGCAGATGCCAATGATAAATTGGTGTCCCTGTACCAGCTCCGCGTCCAAAAACAGTGACAGGAGTCCGCTGTAAACGCTGTCTACGACCCCGTGGAAAATGCAGGCGGGAATGACGGAGCCGCTCATTTTTCTCACCAGCTGCAGGGCTGCGCCCATAAAAATTGTGGAGACACACATCAGCAGGATTCCTACAAAGGGAAAGCCCGGATACGCCTTGCCGAAATTAAGTCCGTCATAGTAGAGTGCGGGGAAATGCCATAATCCCCAAATGATGCCGCCGATGATGACGGAACTGTTTGTGCCAAAAAGGATCTCCAGCTTGTCGTAAAGCAGGGCTCTCCAGCCCAGCTCCTCGCCGGCTGTGATCATGGCGACATAATATACCTGTGCAAAGAGGAGCAGGAGACTTAAGCAGGCCATGCGAAGGCCGCCCTCCAGTTTCAGGGCCAGTCCTGCGTGAAGTGCCATGGCGCATGCTGCGGCGCCCAAAAGTCCTGCGAGAAGGGGGAGGATAATGGCGAGCATGTAGGCCTTGGCATTTCCGGAAAACCTCGGCCAGAGAATGCCGTCCCGGAAGCCTTCCCGCGTCACAAGCCTTGCGACAACGCAGCCAATGAGCGGACTGAATAAAAAGGCATGGTAGATCACATAGGCTATCGCTTCCTGATTCACAAGCCTAGCACTTGCATAGCATTCCAGCAGGTCAAACAAAAGGATGACGATGAGGAATATTCCGATGGCCTT
>CACXDS010000320.1 GCA_902766425.1 uncultured Lachnospiraceae bacterium | reverse complement strand
AAGGTGGATCCTTCCGTCGCTGACACCAAGAACGGAGCTTATCCCGTATAAAAAGTGAATAAGTGGATATAAATTGGATACGTCTAGGCGATAACATATGATTATCTCCTAGGCGTATTTCGCTTCCGGCGAGAATTAGACTAGGGCATATGAATGAATTAAAACGAGACATAGCGACCGTCAATGAGAGGAAAAATATGGATAACTTGCAAAAAGAGCAATATACCATCCTTTTGGTGGAGGATGACGAGCAGATCCGGGAAGTGGTGGCAGATTATTTTCAGGGGAAGGAAAAGTGTTTCGTGGTGGATCTGGCGAAGACGGGAACGGAGGGGCTGCAAAAGATTCGGGAACGGGAATATGACCTTTTGCTATTGGATGTCATGTTGCCGGGAATGAGTGGGTTTTCCTTAATTCGGGAACTTCGAAGGAGAAGCAAAGCGCCAGTGATCTTTCTCACGGCAAAGGTACGGGAGGAAGACAGGCTTCTTGGGTATGAACTGGGGTGCGATGACTATGTCTGTAAGCCCTTTTCTCTGGCGGAACTCTATGCGAAGGCAAATGCGATCCTGCGACGCGTCAAGGGGAAGGAAGAGAATCCTGATTCGGTAGAAAAGGGACGAGGAGCCACAAAAGAGAGAGACCTGGAATTAATCTGCGGGAAAATATCTGTCAATGTGAGAACTATGGACATTCGGGTTTCCGGGGAGGAGAAGGAGCTTTCGCCAAGGGAATTTGACTTGCTCCTGGCATTCATGGAGCATCCTGACTGGATCTTTACCCGGGAGATGCTCCTGGACCGGGCCTGGGGCCCGGACTATGAGGGAACGGACAGAACGGTGGACAATCACGTAAAAAAGCTTCGCAGATCTCTGGGGGAAGCCGGAGGACAGATCAAGACAGTATTCGGAAAGGGGTACAAAATCTCAGAGAATTAATTTGAAAAGGAAAAACATTTCAGGGCAAAAAAACATGAAAAATGAAAAGAAGATTCGTTAAAGTCAATCAGATTAGGGGGCTAAAAAACTTAGGCCTTGGTTTGAATCGGGTTTGACAAGAAAGGAGATGCCATGAAGAGAAACAAGAAAAAAAAGTATTGGCAGTATTTGCTTAAGCACATATTTATATGGTGCCTGATCGGGCTGTTCCTTTTGTACATTCTTTTTCAGGGGATTTATTTCTTTCTGTTTCAAAAGATTCAGCAAAAGATTGCCACCAACTTTTACAAGGGGATGGAACAGATCCAAGTTTCCTTGAAAGATCAATCGCTAATGGATGTCGAGGCAGAGATTACAACAATATTGTCGCAGATCGGTAACGCCGGTACCTATGTTGTACATTCAGAGAATGTGGAATTCGGCGGGCCCATTCACGGATGGATTCTGCCCATACGGCTTGGGCGAAGTGTCAATGAGTTTTTGCATATGATGGGCGGCGAATTAGCCATGCAGGGAGAAGACACCACCCTTGGAGGCATCGGGAAGGGCTGGGCCTTTATTCAGGACGAGGATTCAGAAGACATCGTGATCTCCTCGGGGAAAAAAGTGACGTATCTCTATTTGCAAGATCGCGCGTATGAGGGACAGTATCCGATTCACGGCGGCGTGATGACAACTTGGTATGGCAGGAAGGACTTTCTGTGTGATCCGGAAGACTTGAAGGAAGTGAATGAGACTTTGGAGGAGATTCGGCTCAAATGGAAAAATACCTTTCGGGAGACGGACCCGGATTTCGATAACAGAAATGCCGTCTGGGAATTGGATGATTTTTATGTAAAGGGGGATCGCTTTTTTCCGGCAAAGTTCTCCCTGTATTATGGCAGTCCCGCAAATCTTCGATCTCCTTTGCATAATGGATCGGAGGAATTTTTGGAGGAGATTTCTTTTCAGCCAAAGGACATGGCCGGATATTCCCTCTATGGGCTTGACTGGGAGAAAGAAAAGGCGATTTACCCCCTGATCAACGTGAATTCTGATTATGTGTCTGATTCCGCATCTGATAGCGTGTATTGGCGTCCGGACGCAGCCTTTCAGGAGGAGGCGCTTAAGGGACTTTCCGATGCCCGTTTTGGCACCGGAAGTTATGGCAGTACCGATTTTGATATGGGAAGCAGTTGGTCCGAGGGAAGTCCGCTTTTCTATTTCCTGAATGGAAAAATGATTTTTGCGCGATGTGCCTATGTGATGGACGGGGATGGGCATGCCTATAAGGTCTGTGCCTACCAGACAATCTCAGATCTTTTCCTTGGAAATTATAGGTTTGTCATCGGACTTTCCATTTGGGTACTGTTCTTTGCCCTTTTGCTTGCTTTTGGCACGTCCTATGCGGAATACGGACGCAGTCGTTATCTGCTCATGACGCAGGAGTACAGGAGAACTTTGATGGACTCCATGGCCCATGACCTGAAATCTCCCCTCATGGCCATCAGCGGTTATGCGGAGAACTTAAGCGAGCATCTCTATGACGATAAGCGGGAGCATTATGTGCAGGAAATCCAAAATAGCGTCACCTACATGAATGATCTTGTGATGAAAAATTTGGAAATCCTGAAATTTGACGGCAAGGTAAAACCCTTAAGGAGAAGACGGGTGGATGTGAAGGCCCTTTTCGAAGAGTCCCTTTCCCGTTATCAGGGGGAGATTGAAAGGAAGAAACTAAAGGTATCTGTTGAGGGAGGCATGATCGCCCGCGGGGACGAGGACCTTCTTCAAAGGGTGGCGGAAAATCTTGTTACCAACAGTATTCGCTACACGCCGGAGGGAGGAGACATGAAACTCCTGTTCACCGATCACAAGCTTGTCATTCAGAATGTGACGGACGTGGAATACCAGGGAAAGTTAAGTGACTTGTGGGAGCCCTTTGTGAGAGGGGAGGACAGTCGTACCGGGAGAGGAACAGGACTTGGGCTTTCCATCGTGGCGAACATTCTGTCCCGGCATAAGTGGAATTACAAACTGGCCTATGACAGGGAAACAAAGATATTTTCCTGTATTGTCAAAATCCCCTTTGGGATCCTGTTCTAACGTATTGCCTTCCCTTTTCCTAAATGCTAAAATAAAACATGCAGTAGAAAAACAAGCTCAGGCGCACGGAAATCTGTGATTTCCGTGCTAAGTGCGAAGCAGACATTTGTTTTT
>CACXDS010000319.1 GCA_902766425.1 uncultured Lachnospiraceae bacterium | reverse complement strand
CGGTCTTGTAGACTATGAGCCTTTGGGTAATCAAGAAGAAGCTATGGCGCAAAATGATGCAAATACCGAGGTTGCTGCGCTGGAGAAACAGGATTCGGATAGTGCAGATGCATCAGACAGCACTGATACAGAGGAGGGGGCTTCAGAGGATAATGCTTCGAAGGAAAATGCTTCGGAGGCAAATGCATCCGTGACAACGGAAGAAGTATCGCAGATGGCAATCTCTATCAGCCTTCCGGATGAGGAGACTGCCAAGGAGTCCGAGGCAGAAATCCAAGCTACGGTGGGAGAGTTTCAGGATGCGGTGGCGGCACTGAAGGATAGCGTGGAGGAACAGAAGGCGCAGGAGCAGGCGGAAACCGCCGAAGCAGATGAGGATTTGGAGCAGGAGCTCAGAGCTACATTTGGCGCGCAGGAAGGGGAAGAGACAGTGGAAGATTATATGCATGCGGAGGCAATCCGCACCGGCGCAGACATTATTGATAAGAGCTGGGTATTGGATCTAAAGGGAATGGAGACCATGGATGAGACAGCCATCATTACAGCAGGAATGCGTGTGAAGGGCGATATTCTTTCCAATGGGTCAGCGGATGTCATCGGAGAGGTGATCGGCAATGTGCAGGTGAAGGGAAAGCTCAATGTTACCGGCAAGATCAACGGAAATGCAAAGGCAGAAGAAATATTTGCGGATTCCGCCAGGATCAATGGGGATATGATCAGCGACAGCACTGTAAAGATCGGTGTGAATTCTGTAGTGATCGGAAACATTGAGGCTACCAGCGCAGTGATCGCCGGAGCTGTAAAGGGTACCATTGATGTAAAGGGGCCTGTGATCCTGGATGCGACCGCTGTGGTGCTGGGCAATGTCCGTGCAAAGTCCATGCAGATCAATAACGGAGCCCGCATTGAGGGCATGTGTGTTCTCTGCTATGCCGAGCAGAGCGCGGCAAAGTTCTTTGAGGAACAGGCAAGTATGTAAAGATTGGAGAAAAAAACATGAGGATTCTTTTGAAATTGAGCGGCGAAGCACTTGCAGGAGACAAGAAGACAGGCTTTGATGAAGCTACGGTGAGAAGGGTGGCCCTGCAGGTAAAGAGCCTTGTGGATCAGGGCATTCAGGTCGGCGTTGTGACCGGTGGAGGCAATTTCTGGCGTGGCCGTACCAGTGAGAATATCGACCGGACCAAGGCAGATCAGATCGGTATGCTGGCTACAGTCATGAACTGTATTTATGTATCTGAGATCTTCCGCAGCGTGGGTATGATGACAAACATCCTGACCCCTTTTGAATGCGGCTCCTTTACCAAGCTCTTCTCAAAGGACAGAGCAAATAAATATCTGGCTAAGAATATGGTGGTATTCTTTGCGGGAGGAACGGGTCATCCCTACTTTTCCACGGATACGGGAGTTGTTCTCCGTGCGGTGGAGATGGAAGCTGATGTGATCCTTCTGGCCAAATCCATCGATGGTGTCTATAGCGATGATCCCAAAAAGAATCCTGCAGCAGTGAAATATGATGAGATTTCCATTGATCAGGTGATCGCGCAGAATCTGCAGGTGGTTGATATGACCGCGTCCATTCTGGCAAGGGATAACAAGATGCCCATGTGGGTATTTGACCTGAACGAGGAGAACAGCATTGTGAATGCTATGACGGGTAAATTCAACGGAACGAAGGTTACCGTCTGATTCAACGGAACGAAGGTTACTGTCTTAAGTTTGTGTGAAAAAGAGAGAGAAGTCCACGAATGTGGCGGAAGGAGAGGATAAAATGAACGCTAAATTGGAACAGTATGACAATAAGATGAAAAAGGCATTGGAGTTTTTGGAGGCTGATTTTGCAGGAATCCGTGCAGGACGCGCCAACCCTCATATTTTGGACAAGCTGCGTGTGGATTATTACGGCACTCCCACTCCCATTCAGCAGGTGGGCAATGTGACTGTTCCCGAGGCAAGGATCATCCAGATCGCACCTTGGGACAAATCTCTTCTGAAGGCAATCGAGAAGGCAATCCAGACCTCCGATATCGGTATCAATCCCTCCAATGACGGAAGCATTATCCGTCTGGTGTTCCCCGAGCTTACGGAGGAGCGCAGAAAGGATCTGGTGAAGGATGTAAAGAAGAAGGCGGAGGAGGGCAAGGTTGCCATTCGCAATATCCGCCGTGACGGAAATGACGCGTTAAAGAAGCTGGCAAAGGAGGATGTCTCCGAGGACGAGATCAAGCAGCTTACGGATGAGCTGCAGAAGCTGACGGACAAGTACATCAAGGATGTGGATGCTGCGACCGAGGCAAAGACCAAGGAGATCATGACAGTATAAAGGGCAAATCAAACAGGGGTGGATTAGCGCTGACCTAGTCCGCCCCTTGTTTTCGTATGGCTGAAGGATGGAGTGGAATTATGGATGAGAATTTGATCATGCCAAGGCATGTGGCCATTATCCTGGATGGCAACGGAAGATGGGCAAAGGCCAAGGGAATGCCCCGGAATTACGGGCATGTGCAGGGAGCCAAAACGGTGGAGGTGATCTGTGAGGAAGCGTATCGTATGGGGATTCAGTATCTGACGGTCTATGCCTTCTCTACGGAGAATTGGAGCAGACCTCAGGACGAAGTGGATGCCTTGATGAAGCTTCTGCGCAATTACATGAAGACCTGTCTCACCACCGCTGAGAAAAACAGGATGTGCGTGCGGGTCATCGGGGACAAGACCAAGTTGGATCAGGATCTTCAGGATCGGATCGCCCAGCTGGAGGAGGCAACGAAGAAGAATGATGGTCTTCATTTTCAGGTAGCCATCAATTACGGTGGCCGGGATGAGATCACGAGGGCGGCCCGCAGGTTAGCTGCTAAGGTCCAGGCGGGGGAAATGGCAGTCGAGGATATTACGGAGGAAGCACTGGGGCAGTGCCTTGATACGGCAGGGATCCCGGATCCCGATCTTTTGATCCGCACCTGCAATGAGCAGAGAATTTCCAATTTCCTTCCCTGGCAGCTGGCCTACACGGAGTTTTATTTCACCCCGGTCGCGTGGCCGGATTTTACGAAAGAGGAACTTTTGAAGGCGGTGGCGGCATATAATAAGCGGGACAGAAAATATGGCGGTCTGAAGACGGAATAAGAGCACAGGTCGGGCAATGGAACGGACGGACAATGAAAAACACAGTTCGAATGATAGGACAGTCAATGAACAATGGAATTCAAGCGAAGGGATGTCCGAAGAAAATCGAAGCTCGAATGAACGGAAAAAGGCGGAGTTGAAATATGTTCTGGAAGAGATTGATCAGTGGGATCATTTTACTGGCTATAGCCATTTTTACTATGGCTATGGGAGGTATTCCCTTGATAGGGGTACTTCTTTTTATATCGCTGGTGGCTTATCGGGAGCTCACCAAGGTCATGCAGTGCAGCGGCGGTGAGAAAAATTTCAATGCCCTGGAGGTGGTGGGGCTTTGCGGGGTGGCAGTCTATGATGTTACCTGCTTTTTGGGCGTACAATATGACTGGGATAAGACGGCACTGCTGGCAGTGATCATGATGGTGATCATGGCGATGCTCTTTGTTTATGTGCTGACCTATCCGAAATTCCAGGCGCAGCAGGTGGCGGCGGCCACCTTCGCATTTCTGTATGCACCGGTGATGCTTTCGGCGACCTATCTGACCAGAGAGATGCCCCAGGGAATCTATCTGGTCTGGCTGATCCTGATCAGCGCCTGGGGGTGTGATACCTGTGCGTATGTAGTGGGCATGCTCATGGGAAAAAAGAAGATCTTCCCTAAGCTCAGTCCGAAAAAGTCTCTGGAGGGATGTATCGGAGGCGTTCTGGGTGCTATGCTCATCGGGGGACTTTATGGGCATTTCTTTGTCAATGCAACCTTCCCGGACCGCACAGTGACTTGGGCCATTGCAGTGATCTGCGGCGTGGGCGCGGTCATGAGCATGGTGGGAGATCTGGCTGCTTCTGCCATTAAGCGCAACAGCGGGATCAAGGATTATGGCACTCTGATCCCGGGACACGGCGGCATCATGGACCGTTTTGACAGTATGATCGTCACGGCGCCCATGGTCTATTTTCTGGCAGTGTTCCTGCTGAGATGAATTCTTGGCATGGGGAAGTTTGCAATCTATCATTGAGAAAGAGAAGATACAGGAGAAAGAGAAGATACAGAAATGAAAAAGATAGCGGTTTTGGGCTCCACCGGATCCATCGGGACGCAGACCCTGGAGGTGGTGCGGGAAAATGCAAAAGAGCTTCAGGTGGTTGCACTTGCAGCAGGTACAAGCGTGGATAAGATGGAGGCCCAGATCAGGGAATTCAGGCCAGAGCTGGCTTGTATGTGGACCGAAGAAGCAGCTGCAGAGCTGAAAAGAAGGGTCGCTGATCTGGAAACCAGGGTGGTCTGTGGGATGGAGGGGCTGTTGGAGATTGCTACTTCTCCTACATCGGATATTGTCCTGACCGCTGTGGTTGGTATGATCGGCATTCGCCCCACCATAGCTGCGATCGAGGCAGGAAAGGATATTGCACTTGCCAATAAAGAGACACTGGTGACTGCGGGGCATATCATTATGCCGCTGGCGGCAAAATGCGGCGTCAAGATCCTGCCTGTGGATAGCGAGCACAGTGCGATTTTCCAATCCTTAAACGGCGAGCCGCGAAAAAGAGTGGAAAAGATCCTGCTCACAGCTTCCGGCGGTCCCTTCCGCGGCCGGACCAGAGAGGAGATGAAGGACATCCGGGTGGAGGATGCCTTAAAGCACCCCAACTGGAGCATGGGGCGTAAGATCACCATTGATTCCTCCACCATGGTAAACAAGGGTCTGGAGGTGATGGAGGCAAAATGGCTTTTTGATGTATCTCTGGATCAGATTCAGGTTGTGGTCCATCCCCAGAGTATTATTCACTCCATGGTGCAGTATGTGGATGGGGCGATCATCGCGCAGCTTGGCACTCCCGATATGAAGCTGCCTATTCAATATGCTCTTTTTTATCCGGACCGCAGACCCATGGCCGGGAAACGGGTGGACTTCTTTGAGCTTGGCTCCATCAGCTTTGAAAAGCCGGATCCGGTGAATTTTGAAGGGCTGGCGTTGGCCTACCAAGCTGCGGAAAAGGGAGGAAGCCTTCCTACCGTATTCAATGCGGCCAATGAACGCGCCGTTGCACTCTTCCTGGATCGGAAAATCGGATATCTTCAGATCACGGAATTGATCCGGGGAGCAATGGAGGCACATACTGTGGTGCAAAATCCCTCCGTGGAAGAAATCCTGGAGGCCGAGCAGTTTGCCTACGAGTGGATCCGAAGGAAGATGGAAAGCAACGAAAACCAATGATTCAGGTTGCTTCCATATGTTTTGAATGGGATGAATCTGGTTATCATAAAGTAGTAGTGACATTGTGAGCTTGAGAGAAGGAAAATGAAATGCAGCATTATGTTATGACAATACTTTTGTTTATCATTATATTCGGGGCAGTGGTGATCTCACACGAGTTTGGGCATTTTCTCATTGCCAGAGTCAACGGGATCCATGTGGTGGAGTTTATGATCGGCATGGGGCCCAAGCTCCTCTCCTGGGGTAAGGGAGATACGGTCTATTCCCTGCGGCTTTTGCCCATCGGCGGTGCCTGCGTCTTTGAGGGGGAGGATGGTCTCAACAATGCGGAGGGCGATTCGGCCGATTCCAAGGGGGCGTTTCCCAATGCCAATGTCTGGGCCAGAATCTCCACGGTTGTGGCGGGCCCCTTTTTCAATATTGTCCTTGCCATGCTGATGGCTCTCATCATGGTTCCCATGATCGAGATCCGGGATACGGAGGCCACCCAGGTGCCGGAGGATGGTGCAGCCTGGGAAGCAGGACTCAGGGATGGGGACCGGATCGTTTCCTTAAACGGAGAAAAGGTCTATCTTTTCAGTGAAATCTATATCTTTGCGCAGATGAATAAAGGGGAAGCTGTAAGGATTGTCTATGCCCGGGGGGATGAGAAATATGAGACTGTCATGACTCCGAAATATGACGAGGCGACGGATGCCTATTACTTTGGCATTGTGAACGGAAATGCCATGCAGATCAAGGGGCTGGATACTCTGAAGTACGGGTATTACGAGGTGCGGGCCAGTGTAAAAAATACCTATAAGAGCCTGATTATGCTGGTGACGGGTAAGGTGTCCCGGACACAGGTGGCCGGACCGGTGGGCATGGCCAATATGGTGGGTGAGATCTATGAGGAGACCAAGGAGGACTGGCGGGATGTATTGGTGAATGTACTCAATCTCATCATGCTGATCTCTGTCAATTTAGGCATCATGAATATTCTGCCCCTGCCCGCATTGGATGGAGGAAGACTGGTATTCCTGATCGTGGAGGTATTCCGCGGCAAGCCCGTACCGCCGGAAAAGGAAGGTATGGTGCATTTCGCCGGAATGATCTTCTTTTTGATCCTGATGGTGCTGGTATT
>CACXDS010000318.1 GCA_902766425.1 uncultured Lachnospiraceae bacterium | reverse complement strand
TGGAGCAGCGGAGGTGATTACGGGCTGGATAGCTTTATGCTGGTTACGGAAAAGGGAGTGACGGACATGGGGATCCTTTATTCGGATCATGAGAATCGGGTTAGTTGCATCAGGGACGGGGAGATTCATGACCTTATGGACATTCCCGAAAAAGGGCAGGTAGATTTTATCTATCTCACGGGGAAAGGCAAATAGAATCGATAGCGAAATAGTTAATCGCAGCCAATTCGTAATAGGGAATCGCTATTGACAACAAAGGTCTATTGTGATAGACTCTGAATTACAGGGAAGGTCTACCTCGATAGACTTTTGCGATTTAAAAGCAGAAAAGCAATAAAAGCAATAAAAGCAGGATTCATCCGGTAAGCAGAAAAAGTAAAATAAGCAGAATATAAACAGAACGAAAGAGCGGGAGCAACAACAGAAAAGAACAGGGAGGCAATGGAAAATGAATCTGGATCTGGGAGATGTGCAGACAAAGTTTATGGGACTGGTATGGGACAGGGAGCCGGTGGGCTCGGGAGAACTGGTTAAGGTGAGCGCGCAGGAACTCGGCTGGAAAAAGTCCACCACTTATACAGTGATCAAAAAGCTTTGCGAGAAAGGAATTCTGCAAAATGTGGATGGCGTCGTAACGAGCCTGATCAGCAGGAAGAAATTCTTCGCGAAGAAGAGCAGGCAGATCGTGGAGGATTCCTACAGTGGCTCCCTGCCCGCATTCATTGCGGCATTTTATTCCGAAAAACGCTTGACAAAGAAGGAAGCGGACGAGATTCAAAAAATGATAGACACCTATCGGGAGGAAAACAAATGATGCTTTTGCAGTCATTGTTTATCAGTGTTATCAATTTAAGCATTGGGGCCAGTTTCCTCATGCTGGCATTGCTCCTTTTGCGCCCCATTTTGAAAAAACTGCCCAAGTGGATGATCTGCGCAATGTGGACATTGGTCGCAGTCAGACTGATGATTCCGTTTACGCTGGAAAGCAGATGGAGTCTGATCCCGGACTGGTCAATCTCCATAGCCTCAGAGAAAGGGGTGGATGCAGAAAATGGTATTTCGTTTGGCAAGGTTTCAACCGGAGGAAAGGAAAGTAAGGACAAAGATACGGCGGCTATCTCAGAGACGCAGGGAGAGCTGCTGGGGAATCCGGAGAATCATGGCGTAACGCCGGGGAATTATGCAGGAGGCCAAGGAAATTCTGCGGATGTGCCGGGGAATTATGCAGGAGACCAGGGAAATTCTGCAGATGTGCCGGGGAATTATGCAGGAGACCAGGGAAATTCTGCGGGAGACCAGGGAAATTATGCGGGAATGCAGGGGAATCCTGCAGAAACACAGGGAAATATTGCAGGAGAGCAGGGAAATTCTGGAGGAGCACAGGGAAATCCTGCGGTTCCGCAGGAAAATTATGTTGGAGAGCAGGGAAATCCTGCAGGAACACAGGGAAATTCTGCGGGAGACAAGGATAATTATGCGGGAACACAGGAAGATCCTGCGGGAGACAAGGATAATTATGCGGGAACGCAGGGAAATTCTGTGGGAGGTCAGGGGAGTTCCGCAGGGGCGCAGAAAACGATTGTGGGAGAGATGGATGAAATATCGGGGGATCCCGTGGGCGCACAGGCAAAAGGGATGCTTGTTTACTTTGGCAGTGGCATATGGATCGCAGGCGTCATTGTCATGTTGGCCTATGAGGCACTCAGCGCATGGAGACTTTGGAGGACGGTAAGACTGGGGGCTCGAAAGAAGATTGGAGGTGTGGAGATCTGGACAGGAGGCGGGATTGATAATTCTTTTCTTTTCGGTATTTTTCGCCCCAGGATCTATCTCCCGGAGGGACTGGAGGAGCAGCACCGGGACTATGTTCTCAGGCATGAACTTGCCCACCTAAAGCGAAGGGATTACCTTTGGAAACCTCTCGGCTATCTTATCCTCAGCGTGTATTGGTTTCATCCGCTGTGTTGGGTCTCCTATTTTTTGTTTTGCAGGGACATGGAGATGGCATGCGATGAGAAGGTCACCAAAGAGTTTGATGCCAACGAGCGCGCAAGGTATTGCCAGACAATTCTGGACTTAAGCTATGGGAAAAGGAACGCTTTGATCGGCACAGCGAACTTCGGACAAAGTGATACAAAATCCAGGGTTGAGGCGGTTCTGAGCCACAAAAAGCCCGCTAAGTGGGTTAAATTTGCCGGTATGATGATCTGCCTTGCGTTGGGGGCCTTTTTTCTGACCAGCCCGAATGGTAAGGCAATCGGCAATCTGCTGTCATTTCCAACGAAAATCCAGCGGACGGACAAAATCTACGATGCTGAGGGTAACGAAAGAGATATTACTTTCGATTTATTGATGCGAAGCGGCAAGGATGGAATAAATCTTTCGGGAAGCATTTTGTTTGACGGAAGGACATATCTGGACGCAAAGAATGCTATGAAGAATCAGGAGGGAGACTGGAGCAATTTCTTTTTTATACCTCAAGATTATGCAATAAATGAATGGAAAGAGTTTATTGCGATTAATCCCCTAGACGGGAATATGGATTCTTACACCCTGTTTATCACAGCGGCAGGTGAAACAAAGACCTACTCTTCTGAAAAGGCAGCGATTTCTTCAAAGGCGACAGAGGGGAACCAAGATCATCCGGGAAAAGGAGAGGATGCACCCTCGGGAAATCAAGATAAATCTGCGGGAGGCAAAGAAGAGTCTGCGGGAAGTAAGGAGGGATCCTCTGCGGCTGCAAACTTAGGTTTATCCGGAAAGGCGGCATGGGAATCAGAGGGCATTGACATTTCGGATTTCTATGCAAAGGATAACGGCGATATATTAAATGCCTATGTCATTGATGAGGGAGGGGTTCTTTGGGGGTATGGCGAGAATCGCTTTGGGCAGCTGGGGCAGGGCTTTGCCGATCGGAAGTTTTATAAAGAGAAGGTCAAGATGGCCGAGCATGCCATTCATGTGGATTATTCGCAGTCGGGCTTTATGATTTATCTGACGGAGGATCATAAGCTGTACGGGCTTGGCAACGGCGGTTCTGGGGTCTTGCTGACGGGCGAGAATATCGATTGGAGCAGTCTCGTAAAGGGGGAGGAACATGCCGTTTGTACACCGGTTTTGCTGATGGAGCATGTGCAGTATGCGTGCTGTGGAAGAAATGACATCGTATGCCTTTTGGAAGACGGGAGCGTATGGACATGGGGAATAACTGGTATCAATACTGCCCGTGATTATCAGTTGGTTTCAGAGCCGGTGAAAATTTTGGACGGGGCGATTCTTGTTACGGGAGGAATGTTTAACCATGCGGCGCTTCTTTCGGATGGGAGCGTGTGGACCTGGGGGTATAATTACGCCGGTGGCTGCGGAGTGCCGGAGCTTGGGATTGTTGATACGCCGACGAAGGTGGCAGATAATGTGATCAGAGTCTGGACAAGCAGGAAGAGAACCAATACCTGTGCGGACTATGAAAATATGTCTCCCGAGAATGAAAAACATGAGGAGACCACCATCATAGAAAGGGCGGATCACTCCTTTTGGAGATGTGGGGAAGGCGTCGGAAACGAGGAGAAGGTCCTGAAAAAGTATTATGAGGCGGTTGATTTTCCGATTGTCTGCACGCATGAATTCCTGCCATGCACGCCACGGAATTTTGACGGAACGGAGGTTACGGCCAAGGATGCATTTAAGAGGTTCCTGTCAGGAGACAGGACTGTGCTGAATCCGGAGCAGGAAAGGAGGGGAGGTTTTGCGGGTTACCTGACCGGACTGGATTTTGGATTCTCATTTGAATATGTTCTGATGGATCTGGACGGGGATGGGAGCGAAGAACTGATCGTGCAGAGTGGAGATGACCTCGGCGATTACAACGGCGTATTTCACTTTGAAAATGTAAGTGGAAGGGTGGTAAGCTGGCGGGACGATGCTTTTGAAAGCGACAGGGTATATCTCTTATCGGACGGGAGTCTGGCGAAAAGGTGGACTGATTATGTTGCGCAAAGGGAGTACTGGATCATTTTCCGCTATCTTCCCGGCGGAGAAGAGGAAGAGATCAAGAGGTTTGTTCATGGAGATCCATCCGCGGACAGAATCGAAGCCGGTCTTGAGGAGCATGATTACCCTTGGAATGAAATTGATGGGGTGGAGGTCACGAGTGAGGAATTTCAAAGAGAGTATGAAAGATCCATTTATAACAAGAGGGTGACTTCCTGGAGGAACGCTGCCACCGGAGAGATCAGAGAAGCCCATGAGGGGACAGGGGTTCCAGCTTGGTGCTTCGGTATCGTTCATTTTGAAAATAATTGGATCACCAAGCTTGAGGATTTCGATGGGAACGGAGAAGAGGAATACCTTACGGTAGAAGCAAGTCCGGTATTATCCGGATCGGGGAGTATTCTGACGGTTTATTGGAACAAGAAGGCAGTCTGTCAGTATGAGGATGCGCTGAATATCATCAAGGTCTCAAATTATCATTATTCGGACTTGGATAATGACGGAGAGAGGGAACTGTTTTTGGAGCTTTTGCCGAATGTAAACAGCATGCCTCTGGTGCAGTATTTGGTATTGAAAGAGGGACGGGATGGGTGGTATGCCCTGGAGAACTTTGAGACCGTAGGCGAATCCCTGACCAATTCCTTCCCGCTGAGGATCACCTATTCTGACAAGCCCTGGGAGGCAAAGATCACCTGTGACGGATATGACGGGGAAATCCTTGTCGATGTAAAGAGGGTTTACGATGCATGGGAGGAAGATATTCGGGAAGCGTATGGGGAGGGATATGAAAAGGCCTTTGGAAAGGGAAATAACCGCGGAGAATGTGCTCAGATTGCCGACTGGGGAATCTGGGAGATTGGATTCAGGCGATTCGAGGGAGAGAATTGTCTCGTGGCAAGGCAGGGAATCGTGCGGGACTGGAAGTTTGCTCTGTGGGGCGTGGTAGATATTATTTTCAATTATGACAGAGCGGGGAAAATCTGCGTGAAGGACATGCGGTTTGAGTATGTGGATGAGTACTATGGCGCAATGACCATGCCATATGACACGGTGATGTCGGACATGGAGGTGCAAGCGGGAGCCTATGCTGAGGAGAACGGGGAAGGGCTATTACCGGCTGTAAAGGAGAGGTTGGAGACAAAGGAGTATTATTACATTCAGATCGATCAGCCTTCCTCCTATTCCTTCCGGTATCGGGTCTGCGTCCATGATCTTGTGGCGGATGAGGACCGAGCTGTAACGGAGTGGCAGAGGGCATATTTCTACCGTGACGATTGCTTGGCGGTTTCAAAGGTTGATGGGCACATGGTGTATTTTATGTTTTTGAGGGATCAGACAGATTCCATGCCTGAAAGGATGACGGTGAGCGGACTCGAGGATTATGGAGTATTCTCTATTTTAAGCCTTTGACGGATTCAGATAAATAAAAGGGTGTTCGACTTCAGTATATTGTGGTACAATAGGGTCATTAAATATTGGAGTAAGGGTTGCATGATGAAGAGAAAAAGCTATATTTCCACTGCATTGCTACTGGTTGTGGCATTAAGCGCATGCGGAAAAAATATGCAGGAGGAACGCGTGATGTATTCGAATATTGTGACAGAGGAAAACAAAGGAATGAACGATGTGGCGGAGAAAAACAGTGAAATGAGCGATGTGATCACGAACAATAATGGATTGAGTGAGGAGGATTTAGGGAAGTTTGCAAGTGGTATTGCAACTGCGGAGGATAACCCGCAAGAGTCTTTGAGCGCGGAGAGTACTCCGCAGGAGTTATCGAACTCGGAGGCAGAGGGCGGGGCAACTCTAAATGATGAGATTGAAGAACTGTGCCCTTTGAAATATTCCTCCCCCCGTGCCGATGTAAAATACGGTGCATTCACCCATGGAACCTATTACTCAGAAACCTGTGGTTTGGAGAGGGGATACAGCATTCTTCTTCCCAAGGATTATAGTGAGGATGAGAAATATCCGGTGCTTTATCTGTTACATGGGATTTTTGGAAATGAGTATTCCTTTTCCGGTGATTCAGGCAACAGGATCAAGGAGATTGTTGGAAATATGGCAGCGGACGGACTCATTGAGGAGACGATTGTTGTTTGCCCGAATATGTATGCAGCCTCGGACCCAAATCAGCAGCCGGCCTTTGACCCGGAAAGCTGTCTCCCCTATGATAATTTTATCAACGATCTGGTAAATGATCTGATGCCGCATATCGAAAAGGAGTATTCTGTTTTGACCGGAAGGGAGAATACCTATCTTGCAGGCTTTTCCATGGGCGGTCGTGAGACAATCTATATTACATTACAGAGGCCGGAACTCTTTGGATATGTTTGTGCAATCTCGGCAGCTCCCGGAATCGTTCCGTCTGCGGATCATTTCATGACTCATCCCGGGCAGATGGCGGAGAGCGAGATGCATTTTGCACAGGGGGCGGTCACGCCAAATGTGTTTATCCTCTGTTGTGGAGATAAGGATTCTGTAGTGGGAAGCTTCCCCAAGTCCTACCATGAGTTTTTGGAGACCAACGGATCAGAGCATATCTGGTATGAGATCCCCGGCGCGGATCATGACAATAATGCGATTAAAAGCGGGCTCTATAATCTATTTAAACAGATCGCATTTGATAAGGCGAAGGAGGGACATGGAACAGAGCCGTAAATGTACACTTTGATTATGTGGGACACCGATGAGGTGTCCTATTTTTGTAGCGAGCAAATGAAACCAAGCGAGCGTACATGAGCAAATGAAACCCGGCAGTCGGTTTTTATGGGTAAATTTAAAATAGTATATTGACACAATACTGATTATGGTGTATATATAACACATAAACAGTTAAAGGGGGAGCGACATGATACTGTTACAGAACAGTGGAATTCCGATATATCAGCAGATCGCAGATGCCTTTAAAGCGGACATCTTGTCGGGAAAGTATAAACAGGGAGAGTACCTGCCCTCCATTCGGAGTCTGGCGAAAGAGCTCCGGATCAGCGTGATCACGACCATGAAGGCCTACGAGGTTCTGGAGGCGGAGGGGCTGGCCACGGGTGTGCAGGGCAAGGGCTTTTATGTCAACGCCCAGGACAGTGAGATGCTTCGGGAGCAGCACCTTCGAAAGGTGGAGGAGAGTCTGACGGAGGCCATACGGGCGGCTAAGATCGCAAAGCTGAGCGGCGAAGAGGTGCAGGACATGCTGAAGGTATTGCTGACTGCTTTTGAGGAGGATGAGTAAATGAGAGAACAGTTTGAAGCTGTGATTCAGGTGAAGGGATTGAAAAAACATTTTCAGGATTTTGAGCTTAACATAGATGAATTGGAGATTCCAAAGGGCCTTGTGACGGCGCTGATCGGAGAGAACGGGGCGGGAAAAACAACATTTCTGAATTGTGTATCCGGCCTTCGTCTGGACTATGAGGGAGAGATCAAGTATTTCGGAAAATTTGTAAATGATGAGAGGGAGAATCCCGAAAATCAGGTGCGGGAGAATTTGGGGTGCGCCGGTCCTGCCGGATATTTTCTCTCCCATTGGACGGTGGGACAGGTCGGAGAGCTGGGAGAACTCTTGTATGAGCATTTTCACCAGGATGTTTTTTGGAAGCTCTGCGAGGACTTGGATGTCTCTCGGGATGGCAGGAGGGGGACGAAGGTATCCGAACTTTCCGACGGCAATCGGATGAAGCTGAGCCTGGCTTCGGTGTTTGCGAGGGAGGCAAAGGTTCTCGTTCTGGATGAGCCTATGTCCCCCCTAGATCCACTGATGAGGGAGAAGTTCTGTCACATGCTACAGGACTATCTGGAGAAGGGACAGGGAGAGAATACCGTGCTTTTTTCCACTCACAATGTGGCAGATGTGGAGGCAGTGACGGACTATTGCATCATCATCGAGCAGGGCAGGGTAGTGGAGAAGGGTTTTGTGGAGGAACTGAAGGAAAAGTATGTCCTGGTTAAGGGGGAGAAGGAGGAGCTGGAGGCGGCGAGGCCGGCCCTGTTCCAGGTTTCTGAAAGTAAATATGGATTTGAGGGAATCTGCCTGGCGGAAAATTTAGAGAAGCTGGCGGGACTTAAGGTGAGCAAGGAGACGCCGAGCCTGTTTCAGATCAGCGTGGCCGTGTTGAAAAAATATTCGGTGATAAACTAGCAAGAATTTGGATAAATATTCGGGGCTAGGTTTGGATTGTCTTTCTGGTAACCTTATAACCCAGAAAGATAATCCAAACCTTCCCCTCGAGGTATGGAAAGTCTTAACTAACTGACAGTGGGTCAAATTCATTTTAGAGAAGGGTGAAATGAAACATATGTGGAAGTGTTATCGGGTTTTCATGAAAAAAAGTGATCGCTTGCAGATCTATCTGATCTTCCCACTGGCCTTTGCATGCATTTATGCCATGCTGCTCTGGTGGGCGCCGATCTTTCGAAATGGGGAATATCAGGTCTTTCTGGAAGGAAACCTGAAATGGCAGACGGCGATCAGCAATCAAATTTTTCTTACATTTCTTCCAAGCGTTGCCTTTTGGCTGGCGGAAGCGGGCTCCCTGGGGGAACTCTTTGAGAGGGAGGATGGAAAGCTTGACCTTCTGAGGCTTTCCTGCAAGGGGAAGCAGGTCTATTTACGCGCCGTGAAAATGGATCTTGTCCTAAGAGCTTGGACCCTTGCTTTGCTCTATGGAGGGATGGTTGTCGCGGAATTGGCGGTTGGCGCACTCTGTCACTTTCAGCTTAGGAGCATGGCCAGGGCGGGGTATTTCTTTCTGGAGGAGGTAACGATCTGCTATTTTGCCGTGACGCTGGCCGTCACCCTGGGACGGTTATTTCCGGGATACATAAGACGGTTTATGTTCTTTATTTTTAGTGCTTATCTTGCAAGGGTGATAAAGTTCCTGGCGGATTTCGTTCCAATGGTGGTGCTCGCCGTGGCGCTGGCAGATGGACTGCTTGCATGGGCAAATGTTTGCCTGGCGGAGAGCCGGTGGAGCAGGGAGACGGTCGCGATAGCGGACTCAATTCAGAGGAGAAGTGGACGATGAAAGAATTATTCAAAGGCTTATTTCAAGATGCATGGAAAGACGTGAAGCTGGGGTTTCGATTGGCTGTTCGGTCCAGAACCATTAAGGAAGACATGATCTTTAATGTAATTATATTAGGACTTGGGATTTTGATGCTGACGGGATCGGCGATCGCACAAAACACCATGGACACAGGGCGTTTCACATACGGAGGCGTGCTGTTCCTGGCATTAGGCTCGGTGCACATTCTGACGGATTATAATTCCACGCTCTATTCCAGTCTGATCCTGACGAGTCCTCATTCCAAGAAGCTTCAGATCGAAATTCCCCTGAAGATGGGCATGGTCCTTAGTCTGGCGGGACTGACGCTGATCGCTCTGATCGAAATGATCTTTACGGAAAACGGCGGAGACATCGTCTTTATCGTAAGTCTTTTCATGGGACTTTTTCTGATCATGAGCAGTGGCAACAGAAAGCATACCGTGCGAACGGTCCTGCTCATCATTGTTCCCTTGACGTTAGTGATCAGTGAAGCAATGGATTACTTTCAACATGGGACTATGTTTCTCCCGGGAATGATGAGATTGACATTGTACTTTCGGGAGAGGAGACTCATGGCAACTGGCTGCGGGTATCTGATCCTGGTGGGGTGCTGGCTGATTCAATATGCTGTGCTGCGACATAACTGGAAGAAGGACGGAGACAAGATTTTTTATATAGCGCAGAAGAGGGTTATATGATGCGGAAAAAGGGGATCAGGCCTTGTCTTGAGAATTTCTCGTTATTGGTTACGTTCCTGATGACATTTTGGCTGTTGTTTCATGCCCTTCGGATATGGCAGGAAGAAAGGATGACGGCGGAGGGGAGAGGACTTCAAAGTTTCGCTTTCCGATATGTGGGGGATGGAATAGATGCCTCGCAGCAAAAATGGTTGGAAGCGTTGGCGCAGTCTGAACAAGTGCGCGTCACCGTGGAAGAAATGGGCCTAAATCAATATATTTATCTGGAGAGCGCGCAAGAGGGGATTTCCCTGGAGGATGGTAAAGTTAAAATCCAAAGCTTCTTTGGGGAGGATTGTCTGCCCGCTGGGGATCCGGAGGGGGATGCGAGCATAAAAGCCTTTGAAGATAAAATGATGCTTTCTACGCTGGGCATTTTGCTGGCCTTCTCAGTGGCGACCATTGTTTCGGCGGTTGGTTTGTGGTTTTTTGTCAGAAGACGGGAAATGCAGATCTGCATGGCGCTGGGATTTGGAAGGGGACAGATGCTGACAAGGATTTTGAACGAGATGGGGAGATGGGTGCTGGGAGCGTTTCTATTGGCACTTTTGCTTGAGAGCGCAAAATACTGGCGGATAAGTTAAAGACAATCCAAACCTTCCCCTCGATGTATGCCCACCTTAGCTTAATGAAGGTGTGGAATCAATGTCATGGAAACATGGCAGCGATAGATCGGAGGCTGGGTGGATGAAAGAGATTTATAAATGCTGGAAGCTGTCCCTTGACAAATTGCGTTTTCAGTGGAAAAAAGCGCTCATGATGGTGAGTATGCTGACCATGAGCCTCGTCGCCCTGGGCGAGACATGCTTTTATCAAAAGCTGTATGATTACTCCGAGAGCTCCTGCAGGGAGGTACTGTCGGAAGCTTTGGAGAATGCGGGGCTGATCTATGTAAAGGGAGGGGGCTATCAAGCGGAGGAGGCCAGGAGGTTTCTAAAGAGTGCGGTGGCAAGCGAAGCGGTAAAGGCCATTGGGTGCATGCAGGTCCTTCGGGTGGACAGGCTTTCTGAGCTTCAAAGGCTTCAGGCCAGGAATGAAAAGGGAGAAGAACAAGGGCTCCTTCGGTGGATCTACATGGACGAGACATTTCTCAATGTCTGTGATCTGAAATTTGCGGAGCTGCTGGATGACCCAGATGGTCAGGAGGCGCGTGAGATCGAAATGAGAGGGGAGACGCACTTTTCTCTTTATCTGGGGAATCATTTTCGGGAGATCCCGGTGGGGACTTGTTATCGGGAACGGATCTCGGAGGAAGAAACCTATGTCTATGAAGTCAAGGGAATCCTGGAGAAGGGGCAATGCTTTGTCTCACCGGAAATTGTAAAAGGCACGGGTGCCGGAAGCAGTAATGCCATGATCTCTTTGGACAACGAAGTGATCTTTTGCGGGGAGGTGAGTCCGCCGTCGGCCTTTTGGATGTATTTATCCCCAAAAGGGGCAGACGGTGAAAAAACTAAGGCTGCACTGAAGGGATTGGCGCAGGAGATGGGGCTGAACATGTCGTTTTCCAGTCTGAAAGATCATTTTGATTTCGCGAAGAGGAAGGGTGGCCAACTGCAGGCCGTGTTTGGAAAGCTTTTTGTAATCCTTTTCATGGCAACGCTGGTAAATGGCATTCTCTTATTCTTAACCTTTTTTGTCAAAAATGCCCGGGACTATGGAATCCTGCATGCGGATGGTTTTTCTGCGGGGGAACTTGGAATTTCCTGCCTTTTGGAAAATGCCATGCAGTGCATTCTCGCCTTTTTTTTGGCAGGGAGCATGGTCTGGCTGGCGGGAATGCTCCTTTTTGGCTCTAAGCCGGAGGGCGCAGAGATGGTGAATGACATCTTTCTTTATTCCCTGTTGCCGATTATGACATGTGTTGTGGCCCTGATCCTTTTTCTGCTTTCCGTGATCCCCGTCATTCTTTTGAATATAGCAGAACCGATTATGCTGCTGAAAGGAGAGAGGCTATAGTTAAGAATTTGGGTAAGAACTCCATAATCTATTGACCTTGACTGCTAGAAGGTAGATTTTGAAAATGGCAGAGCCAATTGCAACACTGCAAGGAGGAGAATGTGATAAGGCTAAAAAATATCAATAAAATATATTCCAATTATGAAAATGAGACGAAGGCTTTGAATGACATTTCGCTGGAGATTGGCCAGGGCGAGATGCTTGCGATCACGGGGACCAGCGGATCCGGGAAAAGCACGCTTCTTCATCTTTTGGGAGGACTGGACATGCCGACCTCCGGTGAATATTTCTTCGACGAACTGGAAGTATCCAAAATGAACGATCGAGAGCTTCATGCCTTTCGCAAGCAAAATATTGGCTTTGTCTTTCAGGATTTTGCGCTGATCGGGCGTTACACGGCCTTTGAGAACATGGAATTGCCACTCATTGCCAGAGGAGTAAAAAACAGGCGGGAGATCGTCATGAACTGTATGAAGAGGCTGGGGATCGACCATCTCGCGGGAAAGAGGCCGGCCCATATGTCCGGCGGTCAGCAGCAGAGAGTTGCCATCGGGAGGGCTTTGGTTTCCAATGCAAGGATACTCTTGTGTGATGAACCAACGGGAGCGCTGGACGGGAAGACCGGCGGGGAGGTCATGGACCTTCTGGAAGAGATCAACCGGGAGGGGAAGACGGTGATCGTGGTGACCCATGACATAAAGGTCGCAGAGAGATGTCGGTGCAGAATTGAGATCGAGGATGGGAGAATTGTCACGGATGCGTCTGATTGACGCTTGACAGGGTGGAGCTACATCCTTCGGAGTGACTTGCCGGATAGGAAAAAAGATGATAAGATATGCAGAAAGAGGTGTCTAATGACTTATAATGTTAAGGAGTGCGAATAATGCGAAAAAAATGGATGGCAGCGGCGGCATTCCTCATGGCATTATGCCTGGGGGCCTGCGGAGATAAAACGAGTAGTGAGGCACATGTTTCACATAAAGTCGGACAGACCGTACAAATGTCTCAGGGAAATGGATCGGGGAGCACTGATGGCAGGGATGAAAGCGGTAATGGCGGAACGGAAAAGGAAACGACCGCGAGCGGGCAACAAACGGAAGCGCCTGTAGTTTATTTTACATCTACAATCACGGCGGACAGCCTGGTGGAGATCTATCATCAGCTGGGCTTTGCGCCGGAGGGAAAGGTGGCAGTCAAAATGTCCACGGGAGAGCCTCCTGCCAGCAATTATCTTCGGCCGGAGCTGATCGAGAAATTGGTGAAGGAAGTGAATGGCACCATCGTGGAGTGCAACACGGCCTACCTGTGGGGGGTGGCCTTGAATCTGTTTCTTTGATGACCTTCATTTGTGCAAATCCAGACAGGCATCATGAGATGGTGAATACCAGGATCGAGGAGATGCTTGTCAAACGACGAACATTATTCAGAATCGAATCGAACTGTATCTGGTGGAGAATATTGCAAAATAAAACGGGAGAGTGGGAAACCGCTCCCCCGCTTTTTTCGTCTTATATAATAGGCGGAAGGGAGGCGGTGTCATGAAAAAAAGGGAGTTTCACGCTGGGAATTTTATCTTATTTATCTTGTCCGTTCTGCTTGTTGCCGTTTTAGTGACTTTATTTTTGCTGGCCCGCGGGAATGGGGATGGAAAAGAGGAGGGAAGGGGAAATTCAACGGACTACTTTAATGGCGAGATCGTGAAGATCACAGAGGAGGATCTGTGGGTGAAACCAATGGAAGGATGGAAGTGGAAGGAGACAGAGAAAGTCAAGATCCCACTGATGCAGACCCGAGGGGATGATGAATCCCTACGGATTCCCCTCAAGCTTCATAATGGGGAAATATCCGACCTAAGACCCGGAGATCAGGTTCTCGTAGCCTTTCATGCCGGAAGAATGATCTGGACGGAGGAGGATGTGTTGCTGGAAGTTGTTTTTATGCTATATAGACTGGAAGACATAAAAAAAGCGGATGATGGGGCATGAGGAACTGGTGGAAAGGAAGCGGCGTTAAGAGTAAAATCTAAGAACATGACCTAAGAATAAAACCTAAGAATAAATAAAAGTTCAGGTCTTGACAGCAGAGACTACAAAGCGTAGAATATAAACAAACTACAAAATGTAGTCTCACAATCGTTGTTTATTCGGAGGCATGAGATGGCTGACATTCAATTAGGCGTGATCGAAAGTAGATTTGCGGACATCATATGGGAGCATGAGCCGGTCACTTCCACGGAATTGGTGAAGTTGGCGGATAGTGAATTCGGCTGGAAGCGGACCACCACCCATACGGTGATCAAGAGGCTTTGTGAGAAGGGGTTATTTGTCAATGAAAAAGGCACAGTGACTGCTTTGGTGTCCAGAGAGCAGTTTTATTCCATGCAGTCAAGGCAGTTTGTGGAGCATTCCTTCGGGGGATCTCTGCCTGCCTTTTTTGCTGCGTTTACCAAGGGAGGGGCCCTTTCCGCGGATGAAGCGGCCGTGATCCGCAGGTTGATCGACGAGGCGGAGGACAAGTGATGGAGAGTGTATTTGTTGCAATCTTGAACAGAAGCATTGCGGCAGGTTGGCTGATCCTAGCGGTCCTTGTCGCAAGATTTATATTAAAAAAAGCGCCAAGGTGGATGATCGTCCTGCTCTGGGGGATGGTTGCCCTAAGGCTTTTGGTGCCCTTTTCCGTCAAAACGGAATTTAGTCTTCTGCCCGGCGAGGGACTGTTGTCGGGTCAGGGGATTCATGCCCCGGCGCCCGAAGGGGACAAGGGGGAAGCAGTTTCAGGCTTTGTGACTGAAATGAGCCTGGCAGATGCGGACGGAGAAAATGGAAACGAAGGGAGAAAGAACGGCAGTGACGCAGGAAAAGAGGAGGATGGCACCCTTGCAGGCAGGAATTCTGCCTTGGGAACGGGGACATTAGCTGATGCTGGAATTGAATTCTCGAAGGGCATGGATGACGAAGAAAGAGAGAGGGCAGGCATTGCAGGGAATGAAGGCATTGCAAAGGATGTAGGCAGTGAAGAGAGTGTCAGTGACGCAGGGAATGAAGGCATTGGTGGAATCATAGGCGTTGAGGAGATTGAAAGCAGCGCAGGAAACAAAGATGCCGCGGGGATTGAAAGCAGCGCAGGAAATGTAGATGGCACAGAAAAGGAAGATGGCACGGAAATTGGGGGCGTAACGGCCGGAAAGGGACCGGAAGGCATGGGTGAAGTGGCGGGAAACAAGGGTTTCTTCGTGGCAAGCCTTCTTTGGCTGGCAGGGTGCGTTGGCATGCTCTTTTATGCAATGTTGTCAACGGTCAAAATGGCCCTTCGGCTTCGTGAGGCAGTCCCCGACGGGGAGGGCGTCTGGCGCTGTGATCAGGTGGATACGCCTTTTATCATGGGCGTGCTTCGCCCTAGGATCTACCTGCCCTCCGACCTGGCAGGAAATGAGGTGAAGTATGTCCTGGCACATGAAAGGGCACACCTAAGGCGGGGGGATCACATTTGGAAGCTTCTAGGTTTTCTTACGCTGGCCCTTCACTGGTTCAATCCATTTGTTTGGGAGGCATGGATCTTGTTCGGGCGGGATCTGGAGAAGGCCTGTGACGAGAAGGTATTGAAGGAAATGGGGTTTCAGGAGAAGAAGGCCTATGCCAACGCGCTGCTTGCCTGCAGCATGCAAAGGAGCTATGTGATGGCGTATCCGCTTGCCTTTGGGGAGGTGGACGTAAAGGCGCGCATCAAGGGGATATTGAGCTACAAAAAGCCCACCTTCTGGGGCATTCTGGTCGCAGCAGTGATCTGCCTGGCGGTGGGGCTGTGCTTCCTTACGGATCCGGGACTGCGTTTCTCCCTGCGGGCGGACCGGGTGGAGAAGATCACGATCTTTTCCGGCACTACGGGAGAGGAAGTCGAGGTGACGGACAGGGAGGAGATTGACAAAATCGTGGGATACGTCAATGCCATGGCCCTGGAACGGGATAAGGTTTCCCTGGGATATATGGG
>CACXDS010000317.1 GCA_902766425.1 uncultured Lachnospiraceae bacterium | reverse complement strand
TCCGATATCCTTTTTGCGGTTATTGCCGATGGCCAGATCGATGGCGGGATCCTTTTCCACACCCTCCTGATCCGTCTGGACATAACAGCCCACTGCCACCACAACGGCGGAAGGATTCTTTTGTTTAGCCCTGTGCAGCATCTGACGGCTCTTTCTGTCGGCGATATTGGTCACAGTGCAGGTGTTGACCACATATATATCGGCTTTTTTGTCAAAAGATACAACTTGATACCCCTTTTCCGTCAGGATTTGTTGCATGATATCCAGTTCATAGGCATTCACCTTGCAGCCCAAATTATGAAATGCTACAGTTTTCATCGATTTCTCCGATTTTATTTTGCAGTTTTTCTCTGATTTTTTCCCTTGACTTTTCCAGACACACCGCTTAATATGTAGGCAGAAGGTATGAAAGAAAAAGGAGGTAACTAAAATGAAAACAGTTCAGATTTCTTTAAATTCGATTGATAAGGTAAAATCCTTCGTAAATGACATCACCAAGTTTGATTACGATTTTGACCTTGTTTCCGGCAGATATGTCATCGATGCAAAGTCCATCATGGGTATCTTCAGTCTGGATCTGTCCAAGCCCATCGACTTGAACATCCACACCGAGGACGGCGCTGATGAGGTTCTGGAAGTTCTCAAGAACTACACCGTTTAATCAAACGAAACAGCTCAGTCGAAATAGTCGCTGAGCTTAACACACATGATCAGTCAGCAATGTGCCGGAGGGCACTCACAGATCGGGCAAGGGGAGAACCCTTGCTCGATTTTTTGTGCATTTAAGTTCCGGATTTTCTTCGAAAATCCTGAACTATTCTTGCGTACCCTTCGGTACGCCCTCCGCTTCGCTCCGGGTTCAGGATTTTCTTCGAAAATCCTGAACTATTCAACAATAATTAGTTCGTTGGTCTCCAGGGCGGTCTTCACCAATTCATCGATCTTTTCCGAAAGATTCTGTTCATGCCTGCGAATGATCTTCAGATTCGGCTTTGTCACAGGATGCTTGGCCACAAAAATGGTGCAGCAATCCTCAAAGGGCAGGATGGAGGTCTCAAAGGTGCCGATCTTTTCCGCTACCTCCACGATCTCCTGCTTGTCGAAGCCGATGAGGGGGCGATACACCGGAAGCTCGCACACTTCATTGGTGCATACCAGAGAAGCCATGGTCTGGGAAGCAACCTGCCCGATACTTTCTCCGGTGATCAGTCCGAGGCAATCATTCTCCCTTGCCAAATGCTCCGCGATCCGCATCATGTATCTTCTCATAATAATGGTCAGCTCCTCGTGAGGGCATTTCTCATGAATATAGAGCTGAATATCCGTAAAATTGATCACATGCAGATAAATGGGGCCGGTGTATCTGGACACGATCCTGGCCAGATCCACCACCTTCTGCTTGGCGCGGTCACTGGTATATGGGGGCGCATGAAAATAAACAGCGTCTATCTTTACGCCCCTTTTTGCGATCATATATCCTGCCACGGGGGAATCGATACCGCCGGAGAGCAAAAGCATTGCCTTTCCGCCTGTGCCCACGGGCATTCCCCCCGGCCCTGGAATGATCTCGGAATAGATATAGATCTTCTCGCGGATCTCCACATTCAGCAGAATATCCGGCTCATGTACATCCACCGTCATCTCCGGAAAAGCATTCAGAAGCACTTCGCCCAGATCCGCATTAATCTCCATGGACTCCTTGGGATAATCCTTACGGGCCCTGCGGGCTTGGACCTTAAAGGTCTTATTCTTGTCGGGATATACCCGGTCGATATAGTTCACCACCGTCTCGGCCAGCTTCTCAAAGCCCTCATCCTCCGCATAGACCACGGGGCAGATCCCCCAGATGCCGAAGACCTGCTTCAGGCGCGCCACCACCTCATCGAAGTCAAACTCCGACTCGGCCTCCACAAATATTCTGCCCTGGGTCTTATGCACATAAAACCTTCCTTCACACTTCTTCAGGGAAAACTTGATCTGGTGTACCAGAGCATCCTCAAAGAGATGCCTGTTCTTACCCTTGATCCCGATTTCCGCGTACTTGATCAAAAATGCCTTGAACATTTCGATTCCTCCTATTTTGTGTCCGCTTCTCGGACAGTTGCTTTTTCGCTCGCGCCTCTTCGCCTTTATCTCTTTCTGGTATACATTCTAAGCATGGGGACAATCTCATTCAATACTTTTAGAGTATAATCGATCTCCTGCCGATCCGTAAAGACCGAAAAGCTGAATCGTATGGTGGATTCCAGAAGCTCCTTCTCCACTCCCATGGCCCGCAGGGTGGCGGAGGGCTGGGGCTTTCTGGCGGAGCAGGCACTGCCGGCGGACACATAGATCCCTCTCTCCTCCAATGCATGCAAAAGCACCTCGCTGCGCACGCCCCGGAAGGAGACGCTGACCACATGGGGCGCTGTCCCCTCGCCGCCGGAATATCCCGGAAGCAGACCGTTTACCTGAGTGCCTTCCATCCTGAGAACGCCCTCAATGAAGGCCTTCTTGCATGCCATCAGTTTTGTGACATCCTCGTCATAATTCTTGTACAGCATTTCTGCCGCCATGGCCATACCTGCGATGGAGGGCACATTTTCCGTACCGGAGCGCAGGTTCCCCTGCTGTCCGCCGCCAAAGAGAATGGGACGAAGCCTTACCTTCTCGTTCACATACAGAAAGCCCACTCCCTTCGGCCCATGGATCTTATGCCCGCTTGTACTCATCAGATCGATATTCATCTTTTTCGGATAGATCTTCGCTTTTCCAAAGCCCTGCACCGCATCCACATGGAATAGGGTGTTGGGATTCATTCTCTTGATCAGGGCTCCCGCCTCGGCAATGGGCTGCAGCGCGCCCATTTCGTTATTGGTGTGCATGATGGAAACCAGAATCGTGTCCGGGCGCATCGCCCGCTGCAGATCCTCAAGCCTGATCCGTCCATAGGGATCCACGGGAAGATAGGTCACCTGAAAGCCCTGTTCCTCCAAAAAATGCATGGTCTGCAGCACTGCCGGATGCTCGATCTGGGTAGTGATCAGATGTCTGCCCCTTCTCTGATAGGCCTGAGCCACGCCCCGGATGGCAAGATTATCAGACTCCGTTCCGCCGGAGGTAAAGAGCAGTTCCTTGTCATTTACCTTCAGGAGTCCGGCAAGACTTTCCTTCGCCCTGCGTAGTACCTGCTCCGCTTCCATACCCTTTCTGTGCAGGCTGGAGGGATTCCCATACTGCTGGCACATGATCTGAGTCATATATTCTGCCACCTCGGGGAACACCCTTGTGGTGGCTGAATTGTCCAAATATACTTCCATGAAGCCATCTCCTTGTTCTGTCTTCTATATCATACTATATGTTTTTCTCTAAGCGTCGTGCCAGTCCGTGGAGCTTGCCGTTCCAACCTAATACTTCAAGGGCTCAGACTTCCAGCTGATATCCCAGCCAGGAAAGCACTGTAAGGGGCGCCGTCTCCGTCCGCAGGATCCGCCTGCCGAGAGTGATGGGTTGGATCCCATTTTCCATGGCAGCGGCAATCTCCGCCTCGTCAAAGCCCCCCTCCGGCCCGATGAAAATGGCAATGGTCTGGCCAGGCCGTATGCTCTCAATGAGCGAACGGGTCTTCTCCATGCCCTCCGCCAGCTCATAGGGAATCAGCTTTACATCCATGTCCGCCGCCTGCGCCAAAGCCTTTTGGAAGCTTACCGGCTCTGAAACCTCCGGTATGATGCCTCGTTTGCTCTGCTTTGCCGCCGCCTCGGAGATCTGCTGCCAGCGCGCCGTCTTGGCCTTTGCCTTCTTCTCATCCAGCTTGACAATACTGCGCTTTGTCTCCACCGGGATCACCTGATAGACCCCCAGCTCCACAGCCTTTTGAATGATCAGCTCCAGCTTATCTGCCTTGGGAAGTCCCTGGAATAAGTAAATCTTTGCGGGCAGCTCCACGCCGTCTTCCTTGATGAACCGAAGCTCACACTCGATCCAGGGCTGGCCTTTTCTCTGCTTTTCGCCGGAAGAGCTCTCCCGGCCTTCGCATTCCTTTTCGCCCTCTCCGTCATGGAAGGCCCGGATGCCGCAACGATATTCCTTGCCGTCCTGCCCATTGCTGACGGAAAGCTCCTCCCCGATTTTCATGCGCAGCACATTCCTGATATGATTGACATCGCCGCCCGTGATCCTTACCGTTTTATTCTCTACATCAATTTGCGAATCTTCCACAAAAAACTGATACATAGCTTTGATCCTTCAATCCTTCCCTCGCCGCAACCTCGAGGGCATGGCCCTGAAATGCCTCTCGCACAACCTTCCCTCGCCGCAACCCAGGGGGGAGGACCGGGAATGCCTTTCCGGGTTATAAGGTTACCGGAAAGACATTCCCGGTCCATGCCCCGAGTTCTTCCGCAAGGCCATGCCCCAACCCCTTCTACTTCTTGCGCGCCGTCACGCTCACCCATTCCCCCTGATATGTCACCTCCAGCACCTCCATGCCGGCGGCCTTCACGGCTTCCACAACTGTCGTCTCCTTGTCGTCAATGATGCCGGAGGTAATATAGATCCCGCCGGACTTTAACTGATGCAGGATCACCGGAGTAAGGGGAACCAGCACATCCGCCAGGATGTTTGCGACAACGATGTCATATTTCTCATAACCAACCCGATCCTGCACTTCCTTTTCAGTAATGATATTGCCGATCATCATGGTAAACTGCTCCGGACGGATGCCATTGTTCGCGCAATTGTCCTCCACGGCAGGCACAGCGCAGGGGTCCAGATCCGTCCCCACCACATGCCTTGCGCCGAACATCAGAGAAAGAATCCCCAGAATGCCGCTTCCGGTTCCCACATCCAGAAGCTCCGTCTCGGGCGTGATGAACTTGCGAAGCTGGCGAATGCAAAGCTGAGTGGTCTCATGCATGCCCGTACCAAAGGCCGTGCCGGGATCAATGTGCAAAACCGTGCGTCCGTCATCCTCGGGCCTGATGTTCTCCCAGGAAGGAATGACAAGAATGTCATCTATATAAAACTGATGAAAATACTGCTTCCAGTTGTTGATCCAGTCGATATCCTCGGTCTCATCCACCGTAACGGTTCCTTCGCCGATCTCACAGAACATTCTGAGATCCTCCAGCTCCCGGTTCACCTCCTCCAGAATGGACTCCCTGGTGCGGGGTTCCCCCGCAACCTCCAAGGTGCCGTCCTCCTTCTCCTCCACAAAGAAGCTGAGGTAGGCTACTCCGTCATCCGCAGGTCCATCCGGCAGAATATCCACAAACATCTGCTCCTTCTCTAATGCGGTGAGCGGAACCTTGTCCTCGATCTGCGCCCCCTCCAGGCCAATATCATAAAGCGTACTGATAATGATATCCTCCGCTTCCGTAACTGTCTTGATCTTAAATTTCACCCATTTCATATGATCACCCCTTTGTATTTCACACAGATATCCAAATTATATACGCATTCCCCCATTCTGTCAAAGAAAATCAGTCTATCTTGACTTTTTCTTATGTTTCGATTACGCTAAGATTAAATTGAATACTTATTCCTATGGCTACAAGGATGCAAAAAAACAAAAAACAATGAGCATAAACGATGAAAGGACGGGACTGACATGAAAAAAATGCTCGGACTTCTGACTGCCCTCCTGCCAATCCTTCTTCTCTCCGGCTGTACACAGTACGGAAAGCTGAACGAGGGGGACTGCAAGGGTGTCATCTCTTTTGCGGATGTCACAAACAAAACCTTCACCCTTATGGATGAAGAACTGCGGGAGCAGGTAAAGATCACTGTGCGCCTTAAAAATATCACCACGGAAAAGGAATACCGGATCCAACTGGATCAATCCAATGATTATAAGCAGGCGGTCTCTCTCCACCCCGGCACCTATCGGATCGTCTCAGCCGTAGCCAGCAATTCCAGTCGCACCGGTGTTAAGGTAAAGGCCACCGCAGAGACCCTGGAATTTGCTCCCGGCAATGAGCAGCGACTGGATATCGTGTTGGAGGATCCGGAGGCTCTGAAGGAATACTGGGCCAATACTCAGCCTCTGCCGGAAATCCTGTTGGCTGATAAATATTCCGGAATGATTCAGATCAACCGCAAGGTCATCCCAGTGAAGGAGATTCTCTCCCAGCTTTCCCTCTCGGGCGAACAGACGGTGGCCGCCTACCAAAAGGAAACTGTCAGGGATGGTGACCTGGGAATCACAGTGACCGTACAGAACAGGACCGATTCCCCCCTGGCCTTTGACCAGTGTGATGTCATCGGCATTACCGTCACTGCCAATACTGTAGTCTTTCCGGATGGAGTATCGATCGGTGCCTCCACCGATAAGGTTTGCCACAAGGTCAACGGACTCTACGGAGAACCCACTGCTTTTCGCGGCAGCACCTTGTTCGGATGGGATATCGATGAAACCTATGCCGTCTATAGCGATCCCGCCACAGGAAATCGCATTACTCTGGCCTTTGGGAATATGGGAAAGTACATCAAGTCCGTTCAGTATGAGCTGGCTGTATTTGAATAGGGGGTGCAGTGATGAAAAAAGCCATAAAGATTCTAAAGATCAATGCACTTGCCCTTGCAGGCATCCCTCTTCTGCTCCTGGCGACCGGCTTTAAGCTGGTTGCAAAGGCTTTGGAAAAGCTGGCGCTCTTTCTCGGCATGGCCTTTGTCGCTTTGATCGCCAGTCTGATCGTCCAGGCTGTGGCCTCCAACCCGGAGAGTCTCATAAAGGCCATCGGCTGGATCATTGCCATCTGTATCATGGGCGGTATTGTGGTGGCCATTGTGTTGTGGGTCTTCTCTCTGATCTCCGGCTTTGCCTCCATGGCCTGGACGCTCCTGATCGCTGTTTTTGACCATTTATATGATCTGACCTACACAGGCTATCTTCATTTATTTACAGCCTGCGAGAGTGATTACAAGCTTCTCTCCCTGAACGGCAAGAAGGTTCCCAACGCTCTTTTGTGTCTCTTCTTTACCATTCTGAGAGGGCTCAGCTGGCTCATTGTGACTATTGTCTCCATTGCTCTTCCCCTGGCGATCATCGCCAGTGTGCTGTTAGTCATCACCACTCTCTGGGATCTGAACAGCAATGTAAAGCATGCCTTTGGCTTAAATCTCATTCAGTACCTCGGGAAATGCAGCGGGGGACAGATCATCGGAGGTATCCTGCTCTATCTTGTATTTGTGGGACTGATCATTACCGCTCTGATGGCGCTTGCCCTGGAATGGTATGAATGGGCTCAGGAATTGAAGATGACGGATGAAGAAATCTCCGATGAGATCGGCAATGTGATCGACAGTAAGCTGCGGATCGCCTCCGGGACTGCCGAGGAGGTGGCGCGAAATAAAGCCTATCTCGATAAGGTGCAGGAGCATATGAGCGGTCTGGATGATCTGGGAAAGCAGGTGACGGAGCTGCTGAATCAAAAGGATAACTCCCTTCTGCGTAGCTATTGGGGCATTTATATGAGAAATCTTTCCCCCATTGTGGAGGAATGCTCCAAGGAAAAGGGAATCACAAACGATCAGTTTAAGCAGCTGGTTCCGCAGATTCAGCTTTTGGATAAACAGCGGGGAGATGTGCAGAAGCTCTTGGAAAAGCTGGCATCGGAATTAAAGAATCCCGCAGGAAGCTCCACCTTCTTTGTGGGCTGCGATACCTCGGAGAAGCTGGAGAAGCGCTACAGATCTCTTTGCAAGACCTATCATCCCGATGAGATGGGGGGCGATACCACCACCTTTCAGAAGATGAAGCAGGAGTATGAGACCATCAAGGCCGCCATGCCCGGAAGCGCCGAGACAAAGTAAAGCTGCAAAAAAGCCATGTCCGTCACCGATCGGTAACGGCATGGCTTTTTTCTAATCTATTTTTCCGAAACTTATTATATGCCTTTCCGCATAAGATATGGGAATTTAGTGCGAAATTTTCCACCTTTCTAAGCTGATTGATCCTTATCTAAAATTATACGATGCTAAGCAATACTCCGTTGTTTTCCTCCTAAGCAATTATATCAGCTTACTCAAAATTTGCTAATAAGTACATTATATTTTGCCCTTGTCATTTATTGACTCTCCGATAAATATATTTGTACTCTCGAATTTACAATATTGGAGACTTCTTCTGCAGTTTTTTCGCTGTTTAAGTAATTCTCAACTTCTTCCAATACAATTTGCTGCACCGGATCATCATCTGCAATGCAGGGACCGAGATTCCTTAACAATGAAATATAATCATCCAGATAGCTTTCACCGTTTTGCTTCGTAAAATCAACTAATACATTATCTTTCAAGCGATAAGTATAAGTACCACTTTTCTCCCAGTATTCCACCTTATTGCGTATAATATCCTCTCTGGTGCTTACAGAAGCATAATCAGGGTGTTGTATTTCAAAATCCAGTAAGTAGGAAAGGAATTTTCTTACCTCTTCTGGATGCTTAGTTTCCTTATTAACCAGAATCAACCATAACGATCCCCAATGCCCAATCCCCTCTGTCTGACCTACATCTCCTACCATATGACAATCATTTGAGTAATAATCGTTCAATGTATCGATCACCATTTCCGGTTTCACCATAATACAGGTATTCGCTAAATACTTTTTTTCCTTCAGTGATATGCTAATATACTTATCATATACGCTTTTCTCACCATACTTTCTCAAAATAGTCAATGCATCTTGAAAAGTATCGCCATTGAAGCTCGTCTTTCCAGTCTTTTTATCAATAAAACGATAAGTATTCATAAACAAACATTTAGCGTTCCATGTTGGCGTACTGTTTCCGTGCCACAAAAACAAACCCTCCAACTCACTATGTTCTTCCTCAATTTGCAGGATGTCTTCTATCGTCCAATGCTTATCTTGCCACAGTGCATCTGATACAAACATGACATAAGGCATAGCCGTAACGCCCAACCCCACCCACCTGTTATCGATTGTTCCACTTTGTATAATTCCCGGAAAAATCGTTAACTTTATCTCTTCTGTCACATAGTCATCTAAGTCCGCCAAAATCCCTTTTTCATACAGTGCCTCCATTTTTTCATCACCAGCTGCTACGCAAAAAAGATCCGGCATATCCCCGGACACCATATCTGCCATGGTTCTAGTCCAAAAAGCATCACTTTCCTGTTTCATAGCGCTTTCAGATACTGCTTCATATCCAACCCTGTATTCTGGATACTCTGAGTTAAAAAAAGAGATACAGGATCTTAAATGTGGTGCTCCGCAAATATCGACTATTCGAAATTCGCTATCAGATGCAACATCTGTAATTTCCACCATAACGCTTTCTTTGCCCAAAAATTCTTCATTGCTTTTTTCACATCCACCTAATAAAAATAAACCAGTTATGATACAGGCAAAATACAAATCATTAATTATTTTCATCTTGATACTCCCACATTCACAGTTTTGATTATTTTTTTCTGCCCAAATCACAGTTTATAGATCAAAATAAACAGCTTGCGAGATATATGATTATTCAATAATCATATATCTCGCATATCTTGTACAACTTATATATCCAAGTGATCAATCATTATTAGAATGATGAGGTTCTTTACTAGTTATATGGTACATATCACCACACGCTGTACATCTGTAATCATTTTCATAGTGATACACGGTGACTGTACAGTTCGTATGAATACTACATGGAGTTGGCGGGTCTTGTCGTGCTAAATACCGATAATATAAAACATACACACCCTGACTACAAGCATATGACACAGTCCCCATTCCAACTATAGCGATGGTTAATGCAACCGTCAATATCAGTGCTCTTATTTTTTTCTTCATTATCTTATCCTACCTTCCCTTTCTGTTTCAGTTACATGTCTTTGTGATGTCAGCCACCGGATACGGTGATCCATTGATTGTCAGTGCAACCTGCATGGTATAAGTTTCTCCATGCGAAACGCTGGCGGTATCGCTGAAATTCAATATTCCATCATCCGTCAGATCAGTCCACTGTTTCACCGTAGAATTTCCGTGTTTGAGTGTCACCGTAGCCACAATGGTATCAGTCGCATGCGAAGCATACACCCTCAACGAGCAGGTTGCTGTGTTTCCGCTAAAATTCAATCCCGGAATCACATACACGCTTGATTTACTTGCAGCCTTAGCGGAAATACTCATAACTAG
>CACXDS010000316.1 GCA_902766425.1 uncultured Lachnospiraceae bacterium | reverse complement strand
CTGGCCGCTCTCGGTTCCCTGACCTCCCTGACCTTCTCCGGTTCCTTCGCCGCCCTGGCCGCTCTCGGTTCCCTGACCTCCTTGACCCTCTCCGGTTCCTTCGCCGCCCTGACTTCCTTCGCCGCTGATCAATTCTTCTCCGTCCGCAGCTCGCACCAGATTTTTCAAGAAAAGATCCGCATCCGACCCCTCCTCGTAATAGTGCATATCCAGAAATCTCTGCGCCAAAGCATAAATACTTCTCGCCAGAGCCGGTCCATATATTATTATATCCTGTCCATCCTTTTCCAATACAGCATAACCGCGAAATGCAAATTCTGTTTTGTACTGCTCGGCGGGAAGCCCGATCAGCACTCCGGTAAAGCGAAGTCTCCCATTTACCGTTTCAAAGACATTGTCCAAAAGGCTACCGTCCTGTGTTTTTCCATAGGCCATGCCGTTTACCACCTTGCTGCCGCCCTTGATCATGGGAAGTGTGGAGCGATTGGCATTGTTCATGACCAGTGTACCGTATTCCTTCAGATGATACCCATTGATTCCCTCGCCCAGCAACGCCTCCTTGGTTGTCTGCGCCATCCCCGTCTTGAAACGGATTCCGGATTTCCCGGTAATCCGTATGGAGAACCCATGATAGCTCAACAGCCCCTGCAGCTCACTCTGCAGCGTGGACTCATATCCCTTTTCACCATAGGCAAGAGTCCATACATGCATATCAACAGGTACTCCCGAAGCATCATAGACATAGATCACAGCAGTTTTAGCCTCCGCATCCGCAGCTGTCACCTTAAGCTTACCGTCTTCTACTGTTCCCACATAGGCGACGCCATCCAGCCACACCTCCGTCGCGCTGATGCCCTGAGGCAGTTCTAACACAATTTCATTGGTCAGTTCAACAGGCTCCTCGGGTTTCTCCGGCTCCTCCTTCACACCCTCCACAGCCGTGTAATAGGTTCCCTGGTAGTTCAGATCCCAATAAAAACCCGATGTCACATTACCGCTTGCATCCTTGAACTCTATGGCTGCCTTCTTTCCGTTTCCGTCCGGCAATGTCACCACCAGCCTTCGAATATGGCTGGCATAGTCATAATAATTGGTTCCTTCATATTCCACACCATCCACCGTGACCTTAGTATTTGTCATATTTGTTGGAATGGACAGGACTATATTGGTGGAAGATACGGGCATGGACACTGCCTGCTCCGGCATGTTCTGATAGACGGGGATCTGAAAAACAAACGGACTTTCCAGAGCATTGGCCGATGCGTAGAGCTTTTTGATGGATCCCGCCTCCGAGGTAGGTGCGGAAATATTCTGCATATACTGATGAGAATACAGGGAATAGCTTGCCTGTGGATTCACATTATATTTTTCCAGATAAAGTGTATACTGCCCCTTTTTGATGTATTTTCCGGCAATATAATCCGCTCCTCCCAGAATGGCATAATAGGCTCCGGCCTGCCAATTTGATTTTGCATATTTCAGCCCGTTCACAATGATCTCCTCATTGGTATTCCCCGTGGCTCCGATATTAAAATAATTGTAATATCCCTCATATCCGGGATAGGTGCCGGAGATCAGCGGTGATTTCCCCTGTCCCTGCTCCTGAAGGATCCTGGCCGCCAGATGGAAGGGACTGATCTCTCTCCCCTCCTCCTTGCCGATCATATATATGACATAGGCATACTTCATGACAGTTTCCGGAACATTCACATTGCTGTTCATAAAGGTGCCTTCCAGAAACTTCTCCAGAGCCTCCTGGGTGTGATAAGAAGCATTATAGGTCAGCTGTTCAAACTGAAAGATCCTGTCCTCCGTCAGCCCATTTCTGGGATCCATATAATACGAGAGCACATCCTTAGAGGCATAAAACCAATTGCCCTGATCATAGGCTCCCTCCTTGGTGCAGTTCGGCAGGGATTTATGTACCAGACTCTTTCCGTCCTGCATTTCTTTTTGAATGACTGTATTCCAGTCCAGCCCGGTATTCATGGGTTGAAAGATCCAGTTCGGATGCTGTGCCTTCAAGGCTGACAGAGCGGAGTGATAGCTTTCCGGAAAGGCCGCGATATCCTCCGGAACAGCAGTCTCCTGCCCCTCCGGCTCCGCATACACAGGCATGGAAAGGCCCCCAAGCGTCATATGACATGCCAGAAGCCAGGCCAGTCCCCGCAATATTCCCTTTTTCCAACGAAATCTTCTGTTCCTTCCCATATTTTATCCTCTTATGCAAGCCCTCCTCCCAAGGAGCATCCAAAGCTTCCTTCGAAGTCCACGCCTTGCAAGGCCTCCCTCGCAGATCCACGCCCTAACCGGGTCTCCCTCACGGACCCTCGCCCTATAATCCCTTCAGCCTTCTGTGTATCACTCGCGCTGTCTTGGGCGCCACTGCGAAGATCGTCTGATAGATCTTATTTTTCTTCGTCAAAGCAGGGTTTTTCATCCCCCGAAGCCAGTTTCTGCGCAAAAATCTCACCACATCCCTGTAAAAAGAATTCTCCCTGTTCATCTGGGAAATGGGAATGTGCAATAGATACTCCAGTCTCTGAAAAACGCCAAAGCGAAATGCCACCTCCCGCAGCTCCGGGAAGTACTTTTCCACATGCTCCGCCACATCGTCCGCATTATCCACGCTGTCTGCATAAACTCTGGAAAAATCGTTCTTATCCTTTCTGCGAGAGTTTGAGCCCTGGCGGTAAAATACATGATACCCCCGATCCGGCAGGGAAAGAATGCTCTCCCCCTCTGCCAGCATATGGGTCAACAGCCGAAAATCCTCATTGAGCTTCCCCTCCGGAAAAGACCTGTCCTGAAACAATTCTCTGCGAAAGAGCTTTGTGCAAAAGGAACAGTCCCCCCTGTGCAGGAGTAGCTCCCTCAAGAATTCCGTATTGGAATACAGAGTCGCCTCCTTTGGAGGCACGCAGATATCCGGCAGGCGCTTTCCCTGCTCATCGATCTCCTCCCTGCCCACCTGCGCAATATAGGCCCCGGTAGCCTCCATCCCCTGATAGAGCTTCTCATACATATCCGGCTCCACATAGTCGTCGCTGTCTACAAAACCAACATAAGCCCCCTCTGCCAGCTTAAGCCCCAGATTCCGTGCGGAGGAGGACCCTCCGTTTTGCTTGTGATAGGTCCGAATGCGGACATCCTCCGAGGCAAGGCTGTCGCAGAGCTCCCCCGTGCCATCCGTGGAACCGTCATCGATCAGAAGGATCTCCAGATTCCCATAGGTCTGGGCTGTCACGCTGTGAACACAGCGGGGCAAGTATTCCATTATATTGTAAACCGGAATGATCACTGTGATCAGTGGTAAATTCTTCATACTGTCCTATAGCCTTCTGTTAAGATACTGAAACATTTTTCTCTCGGAGATCACAGGTGCGCTCTGGCAGGGAAGAAAACCATCCACTCCGGAATCGCTGAGCTCCGAAGTCTCTTTTCCGCTCCGCAGCTTTTCGATCAAGGCGCAGAGCCGCTTTGCAGCTGTCTCGGCATTCCACTGTGTGGTAATCGTCTCATAGGCCGCCCGCCCCAGTGCTTTCCGCTTTTCCGGATCCCGGGCCAAAGCCTCCACAGTCTCAAAAAGCATTTTATGATCTCCGTCCCTGTAGACAAACCCGTTTATTCCCTGTCTGATGAGGTAGGGTGCAGCCCCCACCATATGATCCGCCACCAGCGCGCAGCCGCTGTTCATGGACTCATTCGCCACAGCGCCCCAGCCCTCCTGCCTGTCACTGGTCAGGAGATAAATATCCGCCCGCTCCATATGCCGGCGCACCTCCTCCGGCGACATGAAGCCCGGAAAGGACACCTCCTGCTGCAAGCCATACTGCTCCGTCAGAGCCTTCAGCTTCTCCTCCAGCTCCCCTCCGCCGATCATATCCAGGTGAAAGGCCAGCCCCTTTTCCTTCAGATACCTTGCGGTTTCCAATGCCAGCTCCGGATGCTTCCAGCCGATCATACGCCCGGACCAGAGCAGGTAGGTTTTTCCCTCCCAGCCCTTTTCGGACATTAGTTTATCCAGATCATAGCATTTCTTCTCCGGAAAATATCCCCAGCAGAACATTTTATTCGGATATGCCCCGACAATATGGAAATCACTGGGGACATAGGCCCCTGCGCAGAGCAGATAAACCTCTGAATTGCGGTATCTGGTGTGATCCAGATACTTTCGGCGAAGTCCCCTGGGGCTGACAGCCTTCCACTGCCCCGTCTTATATATCCTTTCGGAATAGCGCAGGATCAGCTTCCCGCTTTTCAACCTCTCCTGTATGTAGCTCTCGTCATCCGTCCCCCCAAAGATCACCGTCTCCGCATCCCGGATCAGTCCGCTGCATTCCTCCGGCTCTTGGTAAAAGAGCTTAAGATAGGGCTCCTCCACCTTGTCATTCCATCCCATGCGAAGCCTCTCCTCCTCCATGGGCTCCGTCTGCAGGAAGGCAAAGCTTCCCTTCGTTCGCTCATACATCGCCCTGCAGAAGGGGATCTGATGATGATTTAGATAATTGGACACAAATACAACCTTCAATCTGGTGCTCAATTCCTTTTCAGTTCCTTTCATCCGCCCCGCCGTTTTGCGCGATGGCATTATAGACCTCTATCGTCGTTCGGTAATTCTCCTGCCTGTCATGATTTCGGAGCGCATGCGCTCTGGCATTCTGACAATAAACCTTCAGCTTGTCCTCATCCCGCCACATTTCCAGGACCGCAGCCCCCAACTCCCGGGAAATCCGCTCTAACTCTCCCTGCTCTCCGGCATCCTTCCGAACACCCGCACTTTGATCCTTAAATTCCACTCCGTCGCCGTACTGCTCCTTCGACCGGCAACCTTCATAGACAATACCATCCTCTCCTGCAGTGAAAATACTGGGTATTCCGCCCACATCCGCAGTCACACAGGGCATCCCCAGGAGCATAGCCTCCCCCAGAGAATTGGGTGAGTTTTCAATGGCGGAGGGACAGACAAAGAGATGGCTCTTTAAATATCGCTCCTTCATTGCCGCACTGTCAAGTCTTCCCAGAAAGGTCACCTTATTCTCCAACCCATACTGCTTCATCAATTGCAGGAGGTACTTCCCATAGGATGACAGTTTAAGCTTTTCTTTCAAGCTCCGATGGGCAGTGATGCTGTTCCCCGCCACATAGACATGGGCGTCCGGAATCTCCCTGAGAATATCCGGCAGCGCAAGCAGCATGTAATGTAATCCCTTGATCGGATAATCCCCCTGACTTAAGAATATGGAATGCTCCTCGCATTTCTCACGGCTCCATATTCCTTCATAAAAATCGCTGCGCAGGGTCTCCCGCATTTCAAAATAACGGACCCCGGGGTGCTTTCTCTTAACATACACGCGATCCCATTCCGTTCGGCCGCCTATATTTTCCGCTAGCCTCAGCGCTTCAGACTCATTTTTCCCACGCAGATAAAATTTTTCTTTTTGCTGCATGAGACTATCTCTTTTCAGAATATCCCGAAGGGTTGCACGATGCGCCACCTTTCCCGGCAGGTCTGCCTCATAAATCTCCCCGATCTCATGACATATCCCCTGAATCGTGATCAATAATCTTTTCTTATCCGAAAAGGCTCTGCACATGGCAAGTGTGTGCGGAAACTCCGTTCCAAAGCAGTGCACCACATCCGGTCCGGCTTTTCCAAGGATCTCCTTCATCAGGATTTCCAGCCTTTCCTCATAGATGTGAGGTGAAACCGTATTCTCCCGAAATCCGTAATAGGTCAGTTCTGTTCCCTTTATAAGCAGTGTCCGCTCCAGAATATCCTTTCCCTCCTCCAGCAGTCCGGCCGGTGCGGGGAAGGCCACAGTAAGTGTGATCCCGTTCTCACCCTGTCCCCCAAGCATCAGCTCCGCCAGTCCGGAGAGCCAGCCCTCCTTGTTGGAGCCCTCTATCCCAAGCTGCTCGGCGATCACCGGGAGCATGATATTACACAGCCAAAGTACTCTCATTTCTGCCCTCTATCCCCCAATCCTCTCGCATTAAACCTTGCTCCGGCGGCTCTGAGATCAATTTCTAAAATCAATTTCAAAGATCAATTCCTGATATCACTGAAAGATCCAGTTTCGATAAGGCAACAGCCTCACATCCACCTGGTACATCTGCTTCAGAAGCAGCACAAAATGTAATGCAAAAACAGTCAGGCACCCCACATAGCAAACCTTTTTCAACTGCTTCTGGTCTATGACACTTAATAACCCCGGGATCAAAAACACCTGGGAAACAGTCATATAATATCCTATTCTGGTCACCTCCGGGACAAAGCCGCCGCAGCAAAATGCGATCAGCCCAAACACATTCAATATCCCATAAAACTTTAGCGCACATACCCGATCTTTGGAAATCTCCTGCCCGGGTGCGCCGCTCCGCCGCCGTACCAACCATGTCACAAAGCACAGTGCCAGTGTTCCCAGAACTATGGCCAGATTTTTATAAGAGATCCGGCTCTGGTCAAAATGGGAATTCTCATAAAAGGGATAGATCCGGAAAATGATCCACCGGTACAAGCCTTTCCCCCAGAACAGACTTGACACAAATACTCCCCCCAGAACGGCCGCTGCGATCCCATAAGCCCTTTTCCATTTCAGCCGTGCCAGGAAGTCTGCCGCAAGATATACGGGTATCACCAGAAGAATACTCTTATGGAATAGGGCTCCCGCCAGAATCACCAGAAGAAATTTCCCATATTCCCGTCTCAGGACATAGATCATGGAAAAGAGGGCCATGGACAGCGCCAGATAATAGCGCACTGTGTTCAAACTGTTAAAATAAAAGCCCTCCGTCAAAAGCAAAAACAGGGAAAAGGCAAAATGGCTCCCCTGATCCCGCAGCGCCAGCACAAAAAAGAGCACTGTCACCAGTGAAAAAAATCCAAAAACCGGCAGATAGTTGTCATAGCCAAAAATCCTCACTAAACCTTTTACCACCAGGTTAAACCCGATTTCTGAAGAGACATGCCGCTCCTGAGCGATCAGCTTAAAATTTTCCCGATAGACCCAATAATCATTTCCCACTGCGATCCGGCAGGCGGAAACCCCCGCCAGTAAAAGATAGATTCCCCACATCACAACGATATTTCTGGCCTGTCTGCGATCCATGGGACGATACCCTGTTCCGATGCTGCCGAACCTCTGAAAGGAGATGTACTCCTCATTCTGAACCAAAAGGGCCAGACCGGTCGTTATCACGATCAATCCGATATAGACCAAAGCACTTTTTTCCATAGCTCCTTCCTCCAGCTCTCTGCTATAGTCCCGCCCCGGGTCAAACGACACTCCCCCGCCTCTAAAGTCAGCCGCATTCAGGTCACCCTAGCTTTCGGAGGGATCTTCGGCCCTGCGAAGACTACGCCCCTCCCTGATCCCTTCATACATAAGCCTTTTCGCTTTGGAGAAGGGAATCTCTGCGCAGATTGTCTTCTTTTTTGTCAAAAGATAGCGCAGAGTCCATACCTCAGCCATCCTGCCGTAGAGATAGGCATAGAGTACTCCTCTGTCAAAAAAGAATTTTTCCGAATATCCCTTAAACCAAGTGGAATCCCGCAGAACCTCCCTGCCGATATTAGCCGTATCCGTGTAAAGGTGCAGCCCCTTCTTCAGGCAGTCATGCAAAAAGAGACTGTCCTCCCCGTTGGAATATCTGGCGCCGCCTCCAAAGAGCAGGGAAAAGAACAGATTTCCTCGAAGCAGCGTCTCCCGTTTTGCCACCGTCTCCACCATTCCAAAGCGGCCGTAATTATACCAGTGTATCCTGTGTTTTTTTTCGTTGTGATAAGTGGCCCTTGATGGATCTATGTCCAGGTTAAAGAGGATCATATCCGCATCCCTGTTTTCCAGAAAAGCGGCAAGGATTTTCTCCTCATAGTCCTCCTCCAGACAGATATCCTCGTCACTGAATAAAAGCAGCTCTCCCTCGCTGTGCATCAGTGCAAAATTCCTGCTCCGGCCCACGCCGCGTTCCGCCATGGAAAAGCATTTCACCAGATGCCCTGCGTGTTCAAACTCCTCATAGCCATAGTGATCACACTGGTTGACGATCAGCGCATCCGTCCGAAGATTCATTTTTTCAGCCAGCACCCGCGGATCCGCGTTCACTGCCGCCACCAATACCTGAAGCTTCATTCCATGCCCTTTCCGAATCTGTAATAATTGCGCACCAGCCAACTGTCCTCCCGCCAGAGGAAAGCAGCGGTGACCTGTACATCCTGTCCCCTCAGGTAATCCAGAATATATTCCAGATGCCTTGTATCCTCACCGGATCTCACAACCAGAAGAACCCCATCCGCGCCTCTGAGCGCCTCTGCACCGGATGGATCTGCCAAAATATCCGGCACAGGAAGAAACTGATAATCCGATGCCCCCCTTGAGGCCGTCAGATCCTTCTGCAGTGCTTCCCACTCCTGTCGGTCCGATTCTTTGGAAGCCTTTTTATCTTTTTTTGAAGGATTGCTTTCAAAGCACACCCCGATCCTCTGCTTATTTTGAAAGAAATATTTCAAATTATTCTCAAATTCCACTGTTCCCATGCGCCCCAGACTTTTCAATCCATACCGATCTGTGAGACCGGTGGGCAACCATATTTTTTCATAAGTCAGCTCCCGGATCAAAAAGCAAAGTACGGCAAAAAAAGTGCTCATCACCGCGGCCAAAATACAAGCCCTGAGAGGACGCACATCCGGTCTGAGCTCCACTGCCTCCTCCCTGTCCGTCAGTGATATGGATCGGACATCCTTCATCACCTTCGGAAAATCCTCTGTCAGAGCCGCCGATACCGCTGCCAAAAGAGCCTCTGCCTCCCCGGGATCTCCCGATACAGCCATGATCTGTGCCACTCTCAGATCCGAAGGCACTGTTACCTTCAGCATGGATCCGATATCCTTTGCCGCCAGCTCCCTATGTGCATCATCCAAATGCTCAGAGACAAGCTCCCGAAGGACATCTGACTGCATCCAGAGATTCCAGGAGCTCTCATTGATATATTTCAGGTTCACCGCGAAATTCTCATCCGCATATTCCACCAGAAAGGTATTGACGACCCCATAGGAGCGTTCTCCCCGGAGCACTGTATTTTTCAGTATATAGCCGCCGCCAAACAAAATGGTTCCTGCCAGAGTCACCGCCAGTATTCCGGGCAGCGTGCGTATCAGCCTCAGCACGGTCAGCCTCAGGTCAAAGGGCTCCTTCCCCCAATTTCCGCTCCTCATTTTGAATCCTCCGAATCCTCACCAGACTCGCTCTGCCTTTTCTTCTCCTCCAGAAGTGCGGTGATCTGATCCGCCTCCACACCCTCCGTACTGTCCGGCCAGAATAGCACCTTCAGCGTCAGCAGCATTAATTTAATATCCAGCCATACGGAATAGTTCTCGATATAAGTCAAATCCAGCTTTAATTTGTCATAGGGTGTGGTATTGTATTTGCCGTAAACCTGCGCAAACCCGGCCAGCCCCGCCTTTACCTTCATGCGATATGCAAACTCCGGCATGACCTCCAGATATTTTGCTATGATATCCGGGCGCTCCGGTCTTGGTCCGATAAAGGACATGTCCCCCTTCAGGATATTAAACAGCTGGGGCAGCTCATCGATCCTGCAGCTTCGGATCACCCTTCCCACCGGTGTAATGCGGTCGTCATTCTTTTGCGCCAGCCTTGCCTGGCCGTCCTTTTCCGCATCCGTTCGCATACTGCGGAATTTCAGGATCTGGAATTCCCTCTGTCCGATGGTACATCGGATCTGCTTGTAAAATACCGGTCCGCCGTCCGAAAGCTTGATCAGAATGGCGGTGATCAGCATAATGGGCGAGGTGATCACCATCAGAATCAGGGAGCAGACAATATCTATGAGTCTCTTCAAAAATCGCTGTTCCATAGTAAGGGAATACTCCCTTGTGAGAAGCATTGGACTGTCAAAGACATGCAGCTCCTCCGCTCCCGCCAGGATCACATCAGCGATCTTTGGCATCATATAGACACGGATGGACCTGCTATAGCAAAACTTTAGGATCTTATCCCTCTCATTGGTGGAGACATCCCAGATCACGATCGCATTGCTCTCCCCCTTTCGGTAGCTGTCCAGGATCATGCGATAATTCTCCTCCATATCCGCCCGGATCAGTTCCTTTCTGGTGATCACATACTTATCCTTTCTGCTCTCAAATTTGGCACAGATGCTGTCCGTAGGTCGCTCCCCGTGGATCAAAAAAAGCTTTCTGGGCGGAAAGAGTCTCCGATAGACATAATTGGCCACATTCGTATAAAGGATCAGCGCCACGGACTGCGTCAAAAACATCCAGATGAAAAACTTGGGCAGAAATAGTTCAAACGCCATCATGGACAATTCGCCGTAGATCAGAATATCCGCTATGGCTGTGGCAAAGATCTGCGAGAAAATGATTTCCGTATTTTTCAGATAGCCAAGCCTGGTACCTCCGTACATCTTGGAGAATGCAAAGAGCACCACCCCATAAATAGAAATCTCCAGCACATGACCGTTCTTGTAGAAATGCAATGCGTCTACCAGACTATTCTGAAAATGGAAAAACCAAAAATAGGCAAAAATTGCGATCACCAGGGCAAGGCTCAAAAAAGACAATCCCAGGTTGATCAATCTCTTGAAGGCTTCCATTCTGTGCAATTTATTCTCGTGAATATTCTTATCCATTCGTCGCTCCATAACCCTGTCTTTTTAGGTCAGACCCTTCTCTTGACCGCTCTCACGGCCCAAAAACAAAAGTGATAGGCACTTTGCAAAACGCCCATTCCTTCAGCCCTGCGGTACAGGTTCCAGATTCTCCGGATCGCCTCGACCTTATTGGACGAAAGCGTCTTTCCCGGTCTGCGATACAGCACCAGATTCTCATTCAGCCCATAGGCTGCCATACCGCTTCTAAGGATCCGCCACCAAAGTGCGGTATCCTCACTCTTGATGAGAGGCATTTCCAGCCTGTCCTTCCCGATCTTTTCCGTGTCAAACATAACCGTGGAAGTAAAAATAGTGGTGTTTTTTAACGCCTCTTTATAATGGATGGTCTCCGGCACCCTTACCACCTTGCCGAGACCTCTTCCCGCCTCATCGGCAAATTCATATCCCGTAAAGCAAAAGCCGGCACCCTTTTCTCCCATATACCGAAGCTGCTTATCCAGCTTATCCGCTGTCCAGAGATCATCCCCGTCCAGAAAAGCGATATACCGGCCCCTTGCCTCCTGCAGCCCCCTGTTTCTCGCCCTTGCGGCGCCGCCGTTTTTTTCCTGCCGGATCAGGCGGATCCTGTCATCCCCGGTCTCCTTCAGATAATCCAGGATCACAGCAACCGTATTGTCCGTGCCGCAATCCTCCACCAGAAGAAGCTCCCAGTCCTGAAAAGACTGCCTCCGGACACAATCCATTGTCTCAGAGATATATTTTTCCAGATTATAGACCGGTGTGATGATACTCACCGCCGGGGTTCTTTTCTCTTCCATCATCCATCTTCCTATTGCGTTTTCTTTAACAGGTAATACTCCCCGAGCTTATCACAGCGCAGAGATAGGCTCTCCGCCAGCTCTGTTATCTCCTCCATCCGGAGCTTCCCCGGCACCAAAATATGGTCAGCTCCGAGACGAAGCGCCGTCTCCACGCAGTCCCTGCCGTCCAGTGTACTGCCGGCATACAAGCCCCTCTCCTCAGAGACAAAATCCAGATCCATGGGAACCGTAACTCTGCCGTACCGTCCGGCCATCTCCATCCACGCAAACAGCTTCCATACCTCCTGTGGATAAGTATCATAGGAATACGCATTTAAATGCTCCTGCCACAGATTTCTGCCATATAACAGCTTGATATTCCCGTCAAGCCCTCGGGCAAACCTTACGATCTCCTCAGGAGCCCAGAGTACAATTTCCTCTTCGTCCCGCATCATTTCGGACACAACCGCCCGCACCTTTTCCCGCTCCGGCCCAAGGTCCTCCACGCGCCACTTTTCGTTCCCCATACTGCTGCTGAACAGATTCAGTGCAAGGAGAGCAGCCAACATACAAAGCACCCTGACGCCCCCGCCCTGCTCCCTTCTCCAAAACCATTCCAGAAACAGCACCTCGCAGCAGGCGATAACCCCTGCCATGGGAACCAGGGACCAAATCCACTCATAATCATAAAATTTTGTCTGATACAGCATAAATAATACAGCGGTAAATGGGCAGATGCACAGCGCCGCCATAACGCCGGAATACCGAAAAAGCTCCCTTTTGCTCCTGTCCTCCCCCAATCCCAGATATGCACAGACCAAAAGCCCCAAAAGAAACAGGGCACTCATTTTTCCGGCCCCCATAAAGTCCAGCCAGCCCTTCCAGGCATTTTTCAGGAGTTCCATCATTTCGTCTCCTCCCTTCTGCCAAAAAAGCGCCTGCCGCACAGGAGCAGCAAAGCATAGCAACACACAGTGAAAGCCCCCATACCGGCTCCATATAAGGTCCAGACCACACAGGCCTCCGCCGCAATAACACCCAAAGCCAGCTTCCAGCCCCGCCGCAGACAGAGTCCGAAAAGCCAGGGCATCAGTACAGCCCCTCGGATAGCCGTTCCCTGAAATCCCCCATGCAAAAGGCCAAAGCCCTCCAGCCCGTACATGGAGTCCCCCACCCAAAAAAGAATAGCCGCAAAAACCAAGAAGAGTCTTCTTTGAAAACCCTGCTCCGGAAAAAGCGCCCTCCCCAGAGAAGCATAGGCAAGATATGCAAAACTCAGAACCAGGCCGGGTATCACATGATATACCAAAAGCTCCTCAGAGCAGCCCGTCCAGCGGCAGATCACGCTGTATAAGGTCGGGAGGCATAGGATTTTCAGTCTGGAAGGAATACCCTGTGCATAGGGAAAGCCTGTCATGGGATTGCTCCCGTAAAGCCTGTCCTCCTTTAAGAAGGTCACCACAGTCTCCAGCGTGAGATCATAATCCGGGTAAACCCTCGTCCGAAATAGGAGCCCCGCCAGCTGAAGCAGGAAGATCACCAACAGAATCCCCTGAAGCACCTTCTCATTTCGAGGTATCCTTCCGCATGGGCCCGTAGCATCGCCCTGCCCGTCCTTCAAGCCCTTCTTCGTTTCCTTTTTGGTCCGAAAATATACTATGCACCAAACCGCCAGACTGCCCACGAATGCTACTGCCGACAGTACAAACAGATATTCGGATGCTACAGAAACAGACTGCCCGCGAAGCAGCGCCCCCAAATGAGCCCCCTCGGCCAGTCCGATCACTAGGAGTCCTCCGGTCAAAATGCCGTCCTCCCACGCAAATTCCCTCTGTCTTCTCCTGCCATACAAGAGAACCAATGCCGCTCTCCCCATCACAAAGCAAGCAGGGAGGAAGAGCAGTACAAATATTGCAAGCTTTAGCATATCAAGTTCTCCCTTTGCTTATCTTAGCATAGTTTGTCATATTATTCCACGAAAATAAGAAAAAATTAAGAACTAAAAAACGCAGCATGCTTGATTGCTGCTGCGCGACAGTCGTTCCTAAGGCGTTACCTGTTATTCATTTCTGGCTTTTCCGTTGTCTCTCACGTTCAAACCTGCATGGATTTGATGTCCAATCGTACCTTATCCGCGATCCTGGCTATATACTCGCTGTTTGTTGGTCTTGCCTTCCCGGAGGAGGAAGAGTATCCAAACAAGCCTTCAAATGTCTCATTATTTCCCCGGATCCACGAAACCTCTATGGCGTTTCGTATGGCTCTCTCTACCTTTTGTCCTGTGGTCTTATAGCGTCTTGCCACCGTAGGATAGAGAAGCTTTGTCACCGAGCTGACCACTTCCATATCCCTTCCCGACAAAAGAATGGCATCCCTCAGATAATGATACCCCTTAAGATGTGCCGGAACCCCCATATCCAGCATAATGTTTGTGATATACCTCTCCAACTCAAAGTCTTCCAAAATCGCAATATCCATGTATGAAATTCCCCTTTCATAAGTCGAATGTTGCCTTTTCTCCGCGACTGCAAAAGCAATTGTAGCATAGCTGTCGAAGATTGCAACATCTATTCATCGCAGGATCTGCGAATACTCTTTTTTAACTTTCAGTTTCCGCTTATTTTCCCAAAAAACCGCCAATTTTCGCCCGTCATGCCTCCTCCTTTGCGAGATAGATCGGCCTCTTTTTCACCTCCAGATAGGTCTTTGCCAGATACTGACCCAGAATGCCGGTGCAGAAGAACTGTACGCCACCGGTCATCAGGATGATGCAGACCAAGGAGGGCCAGCCGGACACCGGATCTCCAAAGATCATTTTTCTCACAATAATAAAGATGATCATTGCAAACGCGATCAGGCAGAACAATGCCCCCACAAAGGCCGCAATGGAAAGAGGCGCTGTGGAAAAGGCAGTAATGCCCTCAATAGAGTACAAAAGAAGCTTCCAAAAATTCCACTTGGTCTCCCCCCTGGCCCGCTCCACATTTTCATACTCGAGCCATTTTGTCCGAAATCCGACCCACCCGTAGATTCCCTTGGTGAATCGATTGTATTCTCCCATGGACAATATGGCATCCACCATTTGCCGGGTCATGAGGCGATAATCCCTGGCTCCATCGACAATCTCAGTCTTGGAGATCATTTTCATCAGACCATAAAACCTTCTGGCAAAAAAACTGCGGATGGGCGGCTCCCCCTTTCTGGTCACACGTCTTGTCGCCACAGAATCATATCCCTCCTCAATATAGGAATACATTTCCGGCAAAAGACTTGGCGGATCCTGCAGATCCACATCCATGATCACCGCATAGTCCCCCCTTGCTTTCTCCAAACCGGCATACATAGCGGCCTCTTTGCCAAAATTTCTGGAAAAGGATACAAAATGCACCCTTTCATCCCTCTCCCTGAGCTTCTTGATCTCAGCCAGAGTCCCGTCCCGGGAGCCATCATCCACAAACATAATTTCCAATTCAAGCCCCTTTTCCCGGAAAAAGTCAGTGTTTTTCATCACCTCCTGATGAAAAAGCTCCACACTCTCCTCTTCGTTATAACATGGACAAATTACTGTAAGCAGTCCCATTTTTCCTCTTTCCGACATCGGGCAACATCTCTTGCCTGTCTATTCCGGATCAGTTTCACCAAACCATTGTTTTCGCATCAGGATTTGTTTCACCAAACCTATTATTTACATGCATAGTTTAACACGAAGCCCCGTCTTTTACAACCATTCACTCATTAAAATACCCTTTCTTTTCGAAAAAGCATGGACTTTTCTTTGCAATTAGGTTATACTGAAATTTGCTTTTAATGAGATGAGGAAGATAAAAATGGGGAATCTTTTGAACAATACTGTCTTTGTTTCTGCGGCATCCGGTTGGCTGATCGCCCAGATCCTAAAGACTCTGATCCATATGTTTTTTACCAAGCGATTTGTGGCCGAGCGATTGATCGGGAGCGGTGGAATGCCCAGCTCCCACTCCGCCACAGTCTGTGCCCTCTCCGCTGCCGCATGCATGCAATATGGAGTGGAAAGCTTTGAATTTGCCATCTCACTGATCCTTTCCCTGATCGTTATGTATGATGCGATGGGAGTCCGCAGAGAGACCGGCATTCAGGCCAAGCTGATCAACGAAATGATGGTAGCCTTCGCCGAAATGGGTAAAAAGGATCTGTCTACCGATGAGAAATTAAAGGAATTTGTCGGACATACTCCCTTGCAGGTATTGGCCGGAGCTGTTTTAGGCATACTGATCGCGATCGTTGTATGTAATATCATTCCTTGAGAGGTCTTTTCATGAAGTGCAAAGCAATTCTGGCAATTTGCCTCTCCGGCTTCCTATTGCTCTCGGGCTGTGGCCCCAGTGACAGAAACACAGAGCATGATCCGGAGCATTCTCAAACCGAATATCATTCACCCGCTCCTTCAGCTCCTTCTGCAGAAACTGAGCCATCGGATCCGGATGAGACCAAAAATCCGGAAGAACAGGACATGGTACGTAGTCTTCTGACCAACGAATGGGTGACGCAGGAGACTGCCTCCACAAGGCCTATTGCCGTACTCATTCCCAATGAAGCAAGAGCCGTCCCTCATTATAATCTGTCCGAAGCCTCCGTCTTATATGAGGCAAAGGTGGAGGGAAGCATGTCGCGTATGATGGGGATCTATGAAGACTGGGAAAAGCTGGACAAAATCGGGAATGTCAGAAGCCTGCGCAGTTATTTTGCTTACTGGGCATTTGAGTGGGATGCCATTATAGTCCACTTTGGTGGTCCATATTTTATTTATGATCTGCTTGATCAGACCGGAACAGAAAACATTGACGGCTCGAAGGAGAAAGACGCGAACGCTTTCTTCCGTACTCTTGACAGAGATTGGCCTCACAATGCCTATACCTCCGGTTCCAAATTGCTTTCCTCCATCCAAAAGGATGGATACAGCTTAAATTACCGCAGCGTCACAGAAAAAAAACATTTTCAATTTGCCCCGGATGACGCCCCGAATGATCTGAGCCAATACGGTGATGCTACTAAAGACGCATCATTTATAGATATGACTGCCTCTTTTCCCTTGACAAGATGCTATTTTGACTATAATGAAGAGGATGAACTATACTATAGATACCAGTATTTATCCGGCGGTGTGGATGGCCCCCATATGGATGGCGCTACGGGAGAGCAGCTCTGCTTCAGCAACATTCTGGTGCAGAAGATCGTTCAAGAAGATATCGGAGATGGCTACCTGGCCATGCAATGCCATGACACCACAAAGGACGGCTGGTTCTTTACCAGAGGAAAGGGGATCCATGTCACCTGGAAAAAGATCAGTGACTACGGCGCCACAAAATTCTATGACGATAATGGGAAGGAGATCCTTTTGAACGAGGGAAAGACTATGATCTTAGTGATCCGAGACAGTGATAATTTTACCTTCCGGTAACCGGGAAGCCGCCCCTCCCCCCAACTATAGATTTATTTCTCACAGCATAAAACCCCGGCTGTGACAGGTACCCGGTATTTCGGACACCTATCACAGTCGGGGTTTATTTTGCATTCTTCTTTTACTTTTTACGCACTATTCGCCCAGACCGTTCTCTACTGCAGCCACCAAAGCCTCCAATGCGGCCTCTTCATCCTCTCCCTCACAGGAAAAGACAATCTCATCCCCACACTTTATGCCGGCTCCCAGAACACTCAGAACGCTTTTGGCATTCGCCGTACTCTGACGATGGGAAAAAGTGATCAATGACTTAAACTGCATGGCTTCCTTGCATAACCTCCCCGCTGCCCTCAAATGAAGTCCAGTGGGATTCTTTATCACTACCTTCTGACTTACCATTTTGTAACCCTCCCTTTTTTCAAAGTCGCATTCTCTACTCCGTCTCCTGTTCCGAGATCACAACCCTAAGCTTTCCAATCTCCTGCACCGTGATATTCTCTCCAAGATCCACCACCACCGGTATCTCATGCATTCCAAGCGGCGATACATGCTGACTAAGACTCTTCATCCAAGCTTTTATATCCGCCGTTCCCGTAATATTGGATGCCCTCAGTGCATTGATCGTATCCTGAAGCCCAAATACCTTAATCGTAACGGGCAATTGATCCCCTTCCTCCATGGGAAGCTCTACCACATATCCCGTCGGTACATTGATAAATGAAATATTTCTGGCAGGAATCTCCATGGTCCTCTCACGAGTCGCCTTGATTGTCACAGCAATACTCATTCTGCCGTTAAATTCCGGGTTGGCCAGCTTAATATTTTCCGGTAAATAATCCTTGATATTTACCGAAAATGTGGTATCCTCCGTTACGCCCGTCAGATCCAGTCTTTCAGCCGGAATGCTGACCTTTGAAATCCTGGCCAAATTAGCGGCGCTTCCCGCCAAAAGCACAGTATCCACATCCTGTTCCGGATCGCCCACTATAATAAAGCCCTCCGCCGGGCTGCCGGAGACATTCACCTCAACCGGAACCTCCTTCGTTGCCAAGACATCTACAGATAGCAATACATGTTCAGCACTCAGCTCCAGCTTATTCAGATCCAGAAAATTGCCTTCCCGATCCCTCAGCCTTATCTCGACATTTGCCGAACTTTTGGTCGTTGCTCCCTCCACGCTGAGCTCCGCATAGGCACTGCCCACCTGGCTGACCAAGGATTCCGGTCCTGAAACATAGATGGAGGTCTGATCTCCCGTGACATTGCCGATCACATAGCCCTCCGCCACCGTTCCGACATACTGATATTGTACCCGGATCCACTTTCCGGCTTTGTTCTCCACATCCAGCTTGACCACATCATGATCTCCTTCAAAGGAGATACTTTCCGCATTGATATTCAAAGCATAATATGTAATGGCTATGGTATTGATGTCCGTAAGCTTGCTCACATCTGCCTCTGCCACGATATCACTGGCCCGCAAGGTCTGAAAAACACTGGTGGGCGCCGTGACATTGACCTTTACCCGGTCGGTCTGATCCAGCACCTCATAGCATTTGTTCTGATCCTCCAGAAGCTCCGCATTCACCAGCTTGACCTGTATATTATTGTATGCCCTTGTATCCTTGGGATCTCCCACCTGCGCTACGATAAACCAGATGAAAAAAGCGAGAAAAATGGAAGCAAGCTTCAGACCCCAGTTGTGCAGGATGATCTCCCACAGGCGCTTCATCTTTCCCTTCATTCCTTTGCTTTGCTCCTTCCCTTCCAGATGCGTTTTCCTTTGGCTTTCTCCTCAGGCTCCTTCATGACGATCTGGCGGATCAGATTCTTTAACCTCTCCTGATCCAGATTTCTGGTGAGCTCTCCCTCACATGCCGCGCTGATCTTTCCCGTCTCCTCGGAGACAATGATCGTAAGAGAATCCGTAACCTCCGATATTCCCACTGCCGCCCTATGTCTCGTTCCCAGTTCCTTGCTCAGACTTAAATTATCGGAAAGGGGCAGATAACAGGTGGCAGAGGACACCCGGTCTCCCGAAATGATCACTGCGCCGTCATGGAGTGGTGTATTCTTCTCAAAAATATTGATAAGCAGCTGGCTGGTCACCATGGCATCCACGGGAATACCCGTGCGCTCATATTCCCGCAAGGATTCCTCCCTCTCAATGACGATCAGAGCCCCGGTTTTCACCTTGCCCATCTCCACACAGGCTTTCGCAATTTCATTGATACTCTTGACGGACAATGAACCTTCCCCCGTCTTTTTGTGAGAATCAAAGGGCAGAATCCCGGTAAAATCCGCAAATAAGTTCTTTGTCCCCAGCTCCTCCAACGCCTTTCTGAGTTCAGGCTGTAACACAATGATCAGCGCCGTTACAGCAAAGCCCAGCACCTTTTCCCCAATCCACAGAATGGTCTTCATCTCCATCACCACTGCGATCAGCATAAAACCGCCGATCACAATGAGTCCCTTCAGAAGCGCCCACGCTCTGGTCGTTTTCATCCACGCCAAAATATAGTACACAACAATAGAAATAATGAAGATCTCCAAAAGATCTCCAAGATCCATGTTGGTACTATATGTCTTAAAACGATTCAGATATTCATTCAATCGCTCTAAATACTGCATGGATTAAAACAACTCCTCATAATCATCCAGGTCTTCATCCTCCGATGCCTGAACCGTCTGTCCTCCCCGGCTGTTAACAGCAGTGCCTGCGGAGCTTCCCGCCGACCCGGTCCCCGGTCTTGACATTCCATATCTTCCGCTTCCGGAGGTCAGCTGTGTCCCCGGACGAGTGGTTCTGCTTCCTGTACCTCTGGCATCTGCTCCGGAAAGATCAATCCTTCCCCGTCCATCCGTTCTTACAGAGCTTTGAGCCCGCACCGTCGGCATGGCCCTGGTCTCACCGGAGAACTCGTTCTCCTCCTGTTCCATCATTCGCGATCCGGAAGTGCGCGATGTAACAGTGCGCGACTCTTCCCTGACCCGTTCCCGGCTTTGTGCTCCGGGTCTGATGGTGGATGCCACTCTGGTTCCGTCCCCGCCGCTCCTGGTGCGCTCTCCCACCGGAGCAATACTCTGTGTGTTCGTATTGATCCGCTTAACTGTCTTGGTCGCCTCCGCAATATTCATCTTCGGAAGCGCCTTCACATAATAATAATAGTCGTCATCCTCAAACTGTACCCATTCCGTTCTGCCATAATCCACACAGAACCTGAAAAACTCTATGACCTTTCCCACAAGCACTGCCAGGATGGACCCGAAGATAGCGCCGCCCATGGAAAGGTTGATATTATATTTCAGATCTCCCACTAGGAGAAGCACCAGATTGATCATCGCACCGGCTACCATGGCAATAGTCCAAGCATGCTCCACTGACAGTCTCCGCAGGAGATAGATCACGATCACCGTCGCCGCAAATGCACCGGCAATGACCAGAGCAGGCTTATTCTTCATGATCGCTTCCAAAAGGAACCGGATCTTTTCCAAATACTCCTTCTCCCCCATGGTAGTGATAGTAGAAGCACTGCCCACAATGGTACCCAACAGATAATAAACCAGAACCCCCACTGCAACAGAGATTGCAGAAAGAGGACTCCCCAACAGTCCCACAGCCACCGGGATCACATATGGCATCTTCAACGCAAACATCAGAGGTGTCAGTATGACCACATAGGAATCCCTGGGTGCAAAACGCAGGAGCAACAAAAACAGGAGCAGATACATGCATGTTCCGATGAGAAGCGCTTCCAGAGAGAGTGCATACATATGCCCCAAGCTGAACAACACACATAGCAGCACCAGGCATCCCGCAGGCAAAAAGGAACAGGCCAGGGATGCGATCATGACAATGGCGATGTTATCCAGCCTGGGCATGTAACCCATCATGGTATTTACTCCGTTCAGTGCAAAAAATGCCAGCATGAACCTGAGAATGGGCAGAATCACCACTGAATTCATTCGGTAAAATTTTTTAATCTTGTCTCGATATTCCAATAGCAGGGTCATATCTTCCTCCCGATCAGAACCTAGTTTTTATCCTTGTAAAAGGAACTCAGCTTTTTCAAGTTCTGATAATAGTTGCGCAGACTCTTTTTGGCCTTATAATAGCACCATGCGCTATAAACATAGGTGATGGCAAGAAATACCACCACAAAATAAATATAATAGGTCAGAATATTGCGTGCAAAGCTGATGAGATCCATCTTGTAAATATTCTCCATGAACTCCTCCAGGTCATAGATCATATACAAGCCAAAGATGATCCCAAAGGAAATCGTTGCTGCCACCAGGGACTTAGCCAGCTGGATCACAATGTAATCCCCCCGGAAATAATTCGCTACCTTCTGGCACCTTTTTCCCTCATGCGTCTCATAGGACGCCAGCTTTGTCATTAAAATAACCTTTTCCTCGTTTAACATGGCTCCTCCTAAGGCTCACCTCTCTGATGGCTTCCAAGCGCTCAGTCATTCTGGAGGAAACGCATTTTGGCGCTGGCGGAGCGCTGATAGGGATCGTCCTCCGACGAGCGGTTGGAACGCACATAATTCCCTGCTGCCGCCTTAAACTTATCAATACACTTATTGCACAGTCTCCCCGACCGGATCGGCGCACCGCAGCTCTCACAGTCCAGTGTGATGGCTGAACCCTCCGTCAGCTCCAGACGCTCCTCCCGCAGCCATTTTTGGATCCAGGTGGATTGCACATCACATGCTTCAGACACCTCGGTCATGGATACTCCGGGGTGATCCAAAATATATTTCTTCACTTCCTGAAATTTGGCTTCCATCTCTTCCCGACAGATCGGACAAAGCTTATCTCCGGAAATATAATTAAACAGTTTCCCACATCTTTTGCAAGCCTGTGCATTTAATGCCATATCCCTCACCATGCCCTTTCCCAATGCGCCTTTTCTCTTTAACTGCCTTCATGAGCGCATTGTCCTTTTTCCGCCTTAGAGTTCACTGCTCCCGGCCAAAGCTGCGACATAAGCCTCCTTAGGTCTCACTGCTCCCGGCCAAAGCTGCGACATAAACTGCCTCTGCCCCTGCTTCCAAGAGCGCGACAGCCGCCTCATCCACAGTGGTCCCCGTCGTATATATATCGTCAATTAAGAGAATCGTCTTTAATTTTACATCATTTTGGCTCACAAGAAAAGCCTTTTTCAAATTATTTTGCCTTTCTTTCAGATTTTGTTCCTTCAAAGGCGCCGTATTCTTCACTCTGACCAGCAATCGATCATAGACCGGCAGCTGCATCCGCTCTCCGATTTTCTTTGCCAGAAGCTCCGCCTGGTTATATCCCCTCCTGCGATATCTCGTTCTGTGCAGAGGAATGGGCACCAAGCCATCCGGATGAATGGCACGGATGTATTCTCCGAGCCCCCGGGCCATCTCCTCACCAAAGTATTCGGCATATTCCTGTCTGCCTCCGTATTTCATACGATAGATCGACTTGGCCGCCGTGCGATAGTCATAAAGCGCTCTGGCCCGCCTGAATGCATGCTCTCTTCCTCCTGCACATTCGTTGCAAAGAGTCCCTTCTCCACGCAGCCCCTTCCCACAGACCATGCACCAGGGAGCTGCCACCGGCCGAAGCTTCCCCAGGCACTCCAGACAGATTTTCTCCCCATAGGGTCTTACGATCCGGTCACACACAGGGCATCGCAGCGGAAATAAAACCTGCCTGATCCCCTCCCCTATTCCCTTTATTCCTTTTCCATTCATATCCCGTAAAAAAACACCCCTGATCTCATCTCCCCCTGTCCATCTCACGGATCCTGGCAGCCAAAGAAGTGTATCTTCGATTTTCGCTGACATTTGCGATCATTCCCAGCACCGTCTCCCTGCGCCCCAGGATCGTCACCACATTTCTGGCCCGAGTCACCGCTGTATAGAGCAGATTTCTTGTGAGAAGACTCCTTGCGCCGCCGATGAGTGGCAGAAGCACCGCCGGATACTCGCTGCCCTGGGATTTATGGATCGTGGTGGCATAGGCATGCTCCAACTCCTCAAGGGAGGAGAAGGGATATGTCACCTGCCTGTGCTCATCAAACTCCACTGTCAGGCTGGAATCCGCCGGATTGACGGACAGGATCCGACCCATATCCCCATTGAATATACCGGTGCCCCTGTCGACCACGATGTTATATTTTCCGACCACTTCCCATTCCAGCTGGTAATTATTCTTGATCTGCATCACCTTGTCTCCCACCCGGAAGATCACCTCCCCGGAGAGATGCTCCGGCTTGGACGGATCAGGTGGATTCAGATACTGCTGTAAAATGCCGTTCAGTGTCTCACACCCCAGCGGCCCCTTCCTCATGGGTGTCAGAACCTGAATATCAAAGGGAGAGGCATTGACATAGCCCGGAAGCTTATCCCGGATCAGAAGGATCAAATGCTGGTATATGACATTCACATCCTCCCTCTCCAGCATGAAGAAATCCTTGGACTTATTGTCCATCTTGATCTCCAGTCCCTGATTGATCCGATGGGCATTGACAATGATATCGCTCCCCTCATCCTGCCTGAAAATCTTCTGGAGGATGACAGTTGGAAAGCATTCACTTCTGATCAGATCCCGCAGGACCTGTCCCGGTCCCACGCTGGGGAGCTGGTCCACATCCCCCACCAGGATCAGTCTTGTCCCCGGCACAATGGCCTTCAGCAGAGACTGGAAGATCCAGATATCCACCATGGACATCTCATCAATGATGATCACATCCGCCTCCAGCGGATTGTCCTCGTTCCGTTCAAAGCTGGCGCTGCGTTCATTTCCGTCCTCCGAGAGAAGACTGTTTAGCTCCAAAAGACGATGAATGGTCTTCGCCTCAAAGCCCGTGGCCTCTGTCATCCTCTTTGCAGCCCGCCCCGTGGGGGCTGCCAGCATAATATCGCAGCCCTCCTCCTCAAAATAGCGGATGATCATATTGATCGTAGTGGTCTTACCGGTGCCCGGGCCGCCGGACAGGATGAACAGACCGCTCTGGATACAGGTCTTCACAGCATTCATCTGTAGATCGTCCAGCTCCATCCCCTGTGCCGCCGCTATTTTTTTTAATTTTTTATCCAGCGCCTCCTGCGCCCTTTCCTTCCCGTCACCCTTTGAGAGCTCCGCACCTAAGGAAAGATTAATTTCATGCAGCATTCTGGCGCAGTTCAGCTCCGCATAATAATATGCACTCTGATAGACCGCATCCCCGTCCGAGATCAGTTTCTTCTCCGCGAGCAAATTCGATAAGAGCGGCCGGATCTGTTCCGGCGAAACATCAAGTAAACCGGAGGCAGTACCGATCAGCTCCTCCTTCGGAAGATAGACATGTCCGTTCAGAGTGGCCTGCTGGAGCACATGGAGCAAACCGCAGCGGATCCGAAAATCAGAATCAAGATGAATCCCCGCATGGGCAGCAATTTCATCCGCAGTCTTAAAGCCCACGCCCTGAATGTCCTCTGCCAGCTGATAGGGATTCTCCTTTATGATCCGATAAGTATCCGTTCGATACCTGTCATAGATCTTTACCGCCAGAGAGTTGGAAATCCCAAAGCTCCCCAAAAAAACCATTGCCTCCCGCAGATCACTCTTTTCTTCCATCTGAATAGCAATATCCTGGGCTTTTTTCAGGCTGATCCCCTTGATCTCTGCCAGCCTCTCCGGTTCCTCCTCGATCACCCGGAAGGTATCATCCCCAAAAGCCTTTACGATTCTGGCTGCCAGGCCTTCCCCCACACCCTTGATCGCCCCGGAGCCCAGATAACGCTCCATGGCCGCCGCATCCGTGGGCTTTGTCACCCTATACTCCCGTATCCGGAACTGCTTACCATAGCTGGGATTCATCTCATAATCCCCGGAAGCCTCAATGGTATCCCCCTGGGATATTCCCAGCCCAAAGCCGATACAGCTTTTTTCTTTTCCATCTACCACGAGCCGGATCACAGTAAATCCATTGGTCGGATTCTGATACTGAATGCGATCCACATAGCCCTTAATTGTATCCATACCTTCTCCCCAAATCATGATATAAGCCTTTGGATGCATCCTCGCCCGGGTCTCTGCACCGGCAACACATCCAAAGGCTCCTTATGTCCGTGATCTCATTCACTCTGAGGCACTTCATCCATCCCGTAATTGTGCCGCATCTGCTCATAGAGCATCTGGGCAAGTCCCAAGCTGTTGGTCTCCGTGGAATCCTCTGCAATCTGTTGCACATACCGATCCTCGAAATACTCCATCAGGGAATTCTGAGAGCTGTCATCGTTTCTGTGAACGGTCTTTTGCATTTCCTTAAATACCTGCTCCAAGAAATAGGCCTCAAACTGCTTGCAGGCATCCATCAATTCCTTGTCTTCCATTTTGTTCTTTCCGGAAGCATCTGCGCTTTTCAGGGTAGTTTCCAGCTTTGACATCTGCGCCGAATTGGAATAGAGCTCCGTGTATGAGGATGTCAGATTAGAAATATCCATATATTCTCTCCCTTATTTTATCTCCGTAGATTGTTGGCCTGCTGTAGCATTTCATCCGAGGTGGTGATGGCCTTGGAATTGAGCTCATAAGCTCTCTGCGCCACGATCATATTCACCATCTCATCCACCACCTGCACATTGGAGCCCTCCAGATATCCTTGGATCACCTTGGTCTTCTCCACATTCTGATTGGTGGCTTCATTGATGGGCGCACCGCTGGCCGCAGATTCCCGGTAACGACTCTCCCCTAATTTTTCCAGTCCGTTGGGATTGTTAAACTGGAATACCCCCAGGCGGATCCCCATGGGCTGAGGCGTATTGGCTGCATCGGGATAGCACAGCTCGCCGTCCTGCGTCACCGTGATCTCGCTCACCACATAATTCTGATCCAAAATGATAGGTCTTCCATTGGTATCCATGACAGGAAGTCCCTCGGAGGTAGCCAGCATATTTCCCCCATTATTGGCAAGGGTAAAACGAAAATCTCCGTTTTTGGTATAATAAACTTGATTGTCCGCTCCCTGAACCGCAAAGAAGCCTTTTCCGTCCAGAGCAAATGCGGTATCGCTTTCACTGGCCAGAAAGCTGCCGGTGGTAAAAACAGAATTGATGGAGGCATTCCGCACGCCCAAGCCCACCTGAGCGCTTCCGGGCTTGGTATCGCCGTTGGCTGAGGTGGTCTTGGTCTGAATGTTCTGATACAACAGACTCTTAAACTCATTAACCTGGGTCTTATACCCGGTGGTATTCACATTCGCCAGATTGTTGGCGATCGTATCCACATTCGTCTGCTGGGCGATCATACCCGTAGCAGCAGTCCATAAGCTTCTAACCATATCTGCCTCCTATATTTGTAGCTGAAATTTCCAAACAAGCGGATCAGCCATTACTGCAGCTTACCAAGCTGCGATACAGCAATGCCCAGTGATTCATCATAGGTCTGGATGATCTTCTGATTGCTCTCATAGGCTCTGGAAATACTGATCAGATTCACCATTTCCGTTATCGTGGACATATTCGACATTTCCAGATAGCCGGAATAGACCTCTGCATTGGCCGTGGTCATCTGCGCACCCTCTATGGGGCGATAATAGGTTTCGCCGTATTTCTCCAGATAGTTATAATCCTCGAAATCCGCCACCTGGATCTGCGCCACAGCCTGTCCGTCCTGAAAGATGGTGCCGGACTTATCTATGCTGGCATCTGTCAGGGTATTCAGCCGGATATGCCGGTTCTGGGTATCCAGAACGAAATCCCCGTCCTGGTTCACCAGCTCTCCCTCCTTGGTCAAGCCAAACTGACCGGCCCTGGTATATAATGTTGATGTCTCTCCCGCTTTGTTTGTGTATTCCAGAGCAAAGAACCCTTCTCCGGAAAGAGCCAGGTCATAAGTATTATCCGTGATCCTGAAAGAACCCTGGGAGAAATCGGTATAATTCTCCCCAATGCGTACGCCGGGATTATTGATCCCCAGGCGTCTCACATTCATCTCACCCTCCGAGGCATCCTTGATCTTTACCGTCAGAATGTCGTCAAAGGACTGGCTGGTGGAGCCCTCCTTCTTAAATCCCACCGTGGAGGCATTGGCCAGATTATTGGTCAGGATATCCATTCTGTTCTGCTCGTTGATCATTCCGGAATGCGCAATATACAGACCCTTTAACATGCTTTGTCCTCCTAATGAAGTCCGCTGTCGCGGACGATACTCCGTTCCATTCGGCTCCTGTAATGCGAAGAAAATCTCGCCGCAAGCGCAGCGTCGTTATTTTCTTCGGTCGCCTCATTGCACTTCGTCTATGAAGTCCGCTGTCGCGGACGGTACTTCGTTCCATTCGGCTCCTGCCCTCTTCTAGGGCTCCTTGTAGTTGGAGAGGAATTCCACATATTTTCCGGTGCCGATGGCCACCGCCGTCATGGGATCCTCCGCCGTCATGCAATTGATACCGGTTCTCTCGGAGATCAGATCCTCCAGTCCCCGCAGCAGACTTCCGCCGCCGGTGAGCACGATGCCGCGATCCGCAATATCCGCCGCCAGCTCGGGGGGGGTCTTCTCCAGTACGCTGTGTATGGTATCAACGATCTGGGTGGTGGTCTCCTTCAAAGCCTCCTCCATCTCCTCGGAGGAGACATTCACTGTCTTGGGCAGACCCGTCACCAGATTACGCCCTCTCACATCCATATAATCCGGCTCCGGTCTGGGATAGCAGGAGCCGATCTTGATCTTCATATCCTCCGCAGTTCTCTCACCGATGAGGAGATTATGCTTTCGGCGCATATAACGGACAATGGCCTCATCAAAATCATCCCCGGCCACCTTGATGGAAGCACTCACCACCGTGCCGCCCAAAGAAATGACAGCAATGTCGGAGGTTCCTCCGCCGATATCCACGATCATGTTGCCACAGGGCTTGGAGATATCGATCCCGGCACCGATAGCAGCTGCAATGGGCTCCTCAATGATGGAAACCTCCTTGGCCCCGGTCTGGTAGGTAGCATCCTCCACGGCCTTCTTTTCCACCTCTGTCACGCCGCTGGGCACGCATACCGCAATGCGGGGGCGACGGAACATTTTCTTCCCCAATGCCTTCTGGATGAAATACTTCATCATTTTTTCCGTAACGGTGTAATCCGAGATCACACCCTGTCTCAAGGGTCTCACCGCCACGATATTACCGGGAGTTCTTCCCAGCATCAGTCTGGCGTCCTCTCCGATGGCTTTAATCTTATTCGTATCGCGGTCAAAGGCCACAACGGAGGGCTCCTTTAACACTACGCCCTTTCCTCTGATATAGACAAGTATGCTTGCCGTTCCCAAATCAATTCCAATGTCAGTGCCTTGCATATCCAAACTCCTTCAAATATAGTTATACGAATTAGATTATAACTGATAAAT
>CACXDS010000315.1 GCA_902766425.1 uncultured Lachnospiraceae bacterium | reverse complement strand
CTATGTGAAGGTGGAGGACTGGCGTGTCAAGGAGAATTCCACCGTGACCTATTCCGTGGGCGGTCTGATCCTGTCCAATTCCGGCGCCGTGACAGCTAATTATTGGCTCTCCGAGATCTATGATCAGGAGATCGCCGAGGCGCATCGCAATGCGGATATCCATATTCACGACCTTTCCATGCTCACAGGTTATTGTGCGGGCTGGTCCCTAAAGCAGCTCATCAAGGAAGGACTGGGCGGTATTATGGGGAAGATTTCCTCCGCACCCGCAAAGCATTTGTCCGTACTCTGCAATCAGATGGTGAATTTCCTGGGGATCATGCAGAATGAATGGGCCGGCGCGCAGGCATTTTCCTCCTTTGACACCTATCTGGCTCCTTTTGTCAAGGTAGATAACTTAAGCTATCCCGATGTGAAAAAGTGCATCGAGGCTTTTATTTATGGCGTGAATACTCCCAGCCGCTGGGGAACTCAGGCACCCTTCTCCAATATCACCTTGGACTGGACCGTGCCGGAGGATCTGGCGGAGCTTCCTGCCATTGTGGGCGGCAAGGAGATGGACTTTAAGTATAAGGACTGCAAAAAGGAAATGGACATGGTGAACAAGGCCTTCATTGAGACCATGATCGAGGGCGATTCCCATGGAAGAGGCTTCCAGTATCCCATCCCCACCTATTCCATTACCAGAGACTTTGACTGGTCCGACACGGAAAACAATAGGCTTTTGTTTGAGATGACCGCCAAGTACGGCACTCCTTATTTCTCAAATTACATTAATTCCGACATGCAGCCCTCCGATGTGAGAAGCATGTGCTGCAGGCTGCGTCTGGACTTAAGAGAGCTGCGGAAAAAGACGGGCGGATTCTTTGGCTCCGGCGAAAGCACCGGAAGCGTGGGCGTTGTCACTATCAATATGCCCAGGATCGCTTATCTGTCATCGAATAAGAGTGAATTCTATGCAAGGCTGGATCGCATGATGGACATCGCCGCCAGATCCTTAAAGATCAAGAGAGGCGTCATCAGCAAGCTCTTGGAAGAGGGACTGTACCCCTATACCAAGAGATATCTCGGTAGCTTTGACAATCATTTCTCCACCATCGGACTCATCGGAATGAATGAGGTGGGACTGAATGCCAACTGGCTGCGGGCGGACATGAGCGATAAGAGAACTCAGGAGTTCACCAAGGAAGTGTTGAATCACATGAGAGAGCGCCTCTCCGATTATCAGGAGATGTATGGGGATCTCTACAATCTGGAGGCCACCCCTGCGGAGAGTACCACCTACCGTCTTGCTAAGCATGACAAGAAGCGTTATCCCATGATCAAGACCGCCGGCAAGGAGGGGGATGTGCCTTATTATACCAATTCCTCCCATCTGCCCGTGGATTATACCATTGATATTTTTGATGCCCTGGATATTCAGGATGATCTGCAGACTCTTTATACCTCCGGAACTGTATTCCATGCCTTCCTGGGGGAGAAGCTTCCGGACTGGAAGGCTGCGGCATCCCTGGTGCGCACCATTGCACAGAATTATAAACTGCCTTATTATACCATGAGCCCCACCTATTCCATCTGCAAGGAGCATGGTTATCTGGCGGGGGAAGTAAAAATTTGTCCCCACTGCGGTGCTAAGACAGAGGTCTATAGCCGGATCACAGGCTATTATCGCCCCGTACAGAACTGGAATGACGGAAAGCTTCAGGAGTACGCCAACAGGACGGAGTATGTGATCGAGAAGTCCGAGTTAAAGCGTCCCGTGAGCAGTGTGGTGACCTTGAGCAGTTCGGATCAGGAGGTGGAGGTTTCGGTGGAGAAGCCCCAGGGCGTGAGATATCTCTTCACCACCAAGACCTGTCCCAATTGCGTACTGGCAAAGGGATATCTGCAGGACATTCCCTATGTGGTACTGGACGCCATGGAGAATGTGGAGCTGGCTAATCGCTATGGGGTGATGCAGGCTCCCACCTTGGTGGAGGTAAACGGGGATAAGTTCACGAAATATGTGGGCGCACCTAAGATCCAGAAATATGCGGAGCAGCTGAAGCTGGCTCCGGTGTAAGGTTTCAGAATATATGCAAGGGGAGAACCTGCCGAAAGGTGGGGGCTCCCTTTTTGTTTAGCGAGGAACGAAAACAAGCGACCGCGAAGCGGGCATTTGTTTTCGCCCGAGCGTAAACGAAATAAAATCGAGAGTCGCGAAGCGACGGCGTCTGCCGAAGGCAGATGGATTTTATGAGTTAGCGGCGGAGCTTTTCCTGTCATTCGATTCCTTTGTGATTTGACTTTGTGACTTGGTTGCCGTCCGGTATTTTTAGGTTGAAACATTTTCCAAAACAAAGTATAATTTACATAGGGGAAAGAAAGGCAGTTGACAGCAGATGATCAGGTTTTACTATGTGGTAATAATATCGATTCCATTGATCCTGTTTTATGTATTAAAGATCAGGTACATCATGCGCCATGAGGAGAGATTCAGCACGGAATATCGCTATGGTGTCGCCCGGAACATGGTGCGCAAAATGATGCGCAATGCCAGAGTAAAGACCAAGTGCTTTGGCCTTGAGAACCTTCCTAAGGAGGGGGGATATGTCATGTATCCCAATCATCAGGGAAAGTTTGACGCACTGGGGATCATTCATGTTCATGATGAACCCTGCTCCATAGTGATGGATGAGGGGAGGGCCAAAATGATCCTTTCCAATGAGTTTGTGGATGTACTCAATGGGATCAGGATGGACAAGAAGGATCTGCGCAAGCAGCTTGACAGTATCCGGCGCCTGGCGGAGGAGGTCAAGGCAGGCAGAAGGTTTATTCTTTTTCCGGAAGGTGGATATCACCACAATGGGAATCATCTGCAGGATTTCAAGCCCGGCGCCTTTAAGGCGGCAGTCTGGGCCAGAAAGCCTATTGTCCCGGTGGCTGTGGTGGATTCCTATAAGCTTTTTGATATCAACAGTCTAAAGCGCGTTACAACCCAGGTGCATTTCTTGAAGCCGCTCTACTATGAGGATTACAGGAATCTTAATACAAAGGAGATTGCCGAGCGGGTGAAGGACTCCATCCGAGAAGCGATCGAGAGGGCAGTCTCGGTCTGATAAAGCCTGGACGATGGGAAGGGCATAGAGCGGCAATACCAATACACAGAAGAAAATCAGAAGAAAAATTAAAGAACAGAAAAAATACAGGGGGTGATATAAAAGATGCCCCCGACAGGAGGAAATATGATCAACAAACTGATTGAAAAGATTCAGAAGACTCAGGCACCCATTGTTGTAGGATTGGATCCGATGATGAAATTTGTGCCCTCCCAGATTCAGAAGGCAGCCTTCGCGGAGTTTG
>CACXDS010000314.1 GCA_902766425.1 uncultured Lachnospiraceae bacterium | reverse complement strand
GCCTGCAGGCAGGGCAGATATTATATGCTTAAGGCGTATCTAATGCAGCTTCTGATCCTGGTGGTGCGGGAGCAGTGCGAGCCTGTAAAGCCTGTGGATGGCTACTCCTTTGAGTCCACCAATAAAAAATATGTGGTGGAAAAGATCCTGAATTATTTTGAGGATCATTACAGCGAAAGAATTTCCTTGGATCAGATTGCGGAAAATATGTATCTCAGTCCTTTTTATGTGTCCAAGTTATTTAAGAGCGAGACCGGAGATGCACCGATCCAGCATTTGATCAAGATCCGGCTGGAAAAGGCTAAGGAGCTGTTAGAGACGGGAGAAATTCAGAGCGTGCAGGAGGTGGCTTCACAGGTGGGCTATGACGATGCCTATCACTTCAGCAAGCTCTTTAAGAAGCGCTTTGGGATTACCCCTACTCAAGCCAGGGGACAGAAGGCAAATTGATCTGGCAAATAATTCACAATCTTGATATTTTTTTGACGGTATGTTTTTTTTGAAGTACTTGACAAAAAACTATTTTCAGTAAAAAAAAATTATGATACGCTTTTTATGGAAGTGTTGAAAGTGCTTATTAACACGGAAACGGAGAGGGTATCATATGAGATATTTTTTTGAATCAAAGGTGGAAAAGGCCGAAAAGGATTATAACATTCAGATTCCCTTTAATATTTGGGAGGTTTGTAAGCAGAGGGATGTGATCCAGGCGGACATCGTTCTGGACAATAAGATCATTTCCTGCGAGCTCCTGCCCAAAGAAAAAGGAAATTATTATATTCATCTGGACGAGGAGGATGTGGTCGGTGTGGAGATCGGTGTGCCTCATCAGATCCTGTTGCATGTTACAGGGTCTCTGATCCGCATGGATCAGAACAGTCCCTACAGCTTTGAAAACCCTGTCAGAAAGATCGACAGTATGCAGGTGATCAAGCAGCCGGAGGATGGACTTTGCGGGCAGGCCTGTGTGGCAATGCTGGCAGGAAGGACCATTGCTGAGGTCATCACCATTATGGATTGCCGCGAATGGCAGGCTACTATGGGCAGGGTGATTTCGGCGCTCAACTATTATGGTATTGACCATACGGATATCATAAATTACACCGAGGGACGGGATGTGGTGCTTCCCAAGTGCTGTATCATGATGGAGAGAATGGGCAGATATTGCCATTATCTGATCCACTATGATGGTTTATTCTATGATTCCAATCTGGGCGTTTTGCAGGAATATGATATGAGCAAGCTCTTGGGCTTTTTGGAGATCAAGTGCTAAGGCCTGTAAATGATGAAGCAGACAGAATAATGTGGATTTACAAAGGCTCACATGAATTTGTAAGAAAGACTGATATCGGAGGATCTCTGCGTTGGCGGGGATCCTTTTTTATAATTCTAAAAGAATTATTAAATCTTATGTGAGCCACCTAAATTTGAAAAGAAGAGGAAAAAAGAGAAAATAAGAGAAAAGTAAAGAAAAATGAATATAAATCCATCAGACTTGGTTTGCAAATGGAGGCATATAAAACTAATATATGGAATAGAAATTAGCACTCGAACAAAATGAGTGCTAACAAACTAAAGAGCAGAAAAAGGAAGGCTTAGAAGGAGGCAGTGAGATATGAAATTAGTACCATTGGGAGACAGAGTTGTATTGAAGCAGTTGGTTGCCGAGGAGACTACTAAGTCCGGCATTGTACTTCCCGGAAAAGATAAGGAAAAGCCCCAGCAGGCAGAGGTTCTGGCAGTTGGCCCCGGTGGCGTGGTTGACGGGAAAGAGGTTGCCATGCAGGTAAAGGTTGGCGATAAGGTGATCTTCTCCAAGTATTCCGGCACCGAGGTGAAGCTTGACGAGGAAGAATATCTGATCGTAAAACAAAACGACATACTGGCAATCATTGAGTAGTGCCGGACGGTTGAAATCATAATTGCGTGGGAGCTTGCTCACTAAGCAATTTTGATTTTAACCGGACGATAGGACGAAAGTCCTTCACGAAATAAATTCGAGCGAAGCGAGAATTTATGAGTGGGCACTACTCAAAGAGAAGTGCAGGGGCACTACTCAAAGAGAAGTGCAGGGGCACTACGAAACTAACAAAATAAACAAGATTATGGAGGATATCGATCATGGCAAAGGAAATTAAATATGGCGCAGAAGCTCGTGCAGCTCTGGAGTCCGGTGTAAATCAGTTAGCAGATACCGTAAGAGTAACCTTAGGACCCAAAGGCAGAAATGTTGTATTGGATAAGTCCTTCGGCGCACCCCTTATCACCAACGATGGCGTGACCATCGCTAAGGAGATCGAGCTGGCAGATCCCTTTGAGAACATGGGCGCGCAGCTGGTTAAGGAAGTTGCCACCAAGACGAACGATGTGGCAGGTGATGGTACCACCACTGCAACCGTTCTGGCACAGGCAATGGTAAATGCGGGAATGAAGAATCTGGCAGCAGGCGCTAACCCTATTATTCTGAGAAAGGGTATGAAGAAAGCAACCGACTGTGCAGTGGAAGCTATCGCTAAGATGAGCCAGAAGGTGAACGGCAAGAATCATATTGCCAGAGTAGCAGCAATCTCCGCAGGGGATGAAGAGGTTGGTCAGCTGGTAGCTGACGCAATGGAGAAGGTTTCCGGAGATGGCGTTATTACCATCGAGGAGTCTAAGACCATGCAGACTGAGCTGGATCTGGTGGAAGGTATGCAGTTTGACAGAGGTTATATCTCCGCATATATGGCCAGCGATATGGATAAGATGGAGGCTGTTCTGGATAATCCCTATATCCTGATCACCGATAAGAAGATCTCCAATATTCAGGAGATTCTGCCTCTTCTGGAGCAGATCGTTCAGTCCGGTGCAAAGCTTCTCATCATTGCAGAGGATGTGGAGGGCGAAGCACTTACCACACTCATCGTGAATAAGCTGCGCGGAACCTTTAATGTAGTGGCTGTTAAGGCTCCCGGATATGGTGACAGAAGAAAGGCAATGCTGGAGGATATCGCTATTCTGACCGGCGGTACCGTAATTTCTTCCGAGCTTGGCTATGAACTCAAGGATACAACACTGGATCAGCTTGGTCACGCTAAGAGCGTCAAGGTTCAGAAGGAGAATACTGTTATCGTTGACGGTGAGGGAGATAAGGCTGCCATTCAGGCTCGTATCGCACAGATCAAGAATCAGATCGAGGAGACCACTTCCGATTTCGACCGCGAGAAGCTACAGGAGAGACTGGCTAAGCTGGCCGGCGGTGTGGCTGTGATCCGTGTCGGTGCCGCTACCGAGACCGAGATGAAGGAAGCTAAGCTCCGTATGGAGGATGCACTGGCTGCAACCAGAGCGGCAGTGGAGGAAGGTATCATTTGCGGTGGTGGTTCCGCATATATCCATGCTTCCAAGGAGGTTGCAAAGCTGGCTGATACTCTGGAGGGTGATGAGAAGACCGGTGCCAATATCGTAGTGAAGGCTCTGGAGGCTCCCCTGTTCTATATCGCAGCAAACGCAGGTCTTGAGGGCAGCGTGATCATCAATAAGGTGAAAGAGTCCGAGGTAGGTGTTGGATTCGATGCCTTGAAGGAGGAATATGTGAATATGGTAGAGGCAGGCATTCTGGATCCCGCAAAGGTAACCAGAAGCGCACTGCAGAACGCTACCAGCGTGGCAAGCACACTGCTCACCACTGAGAGTGTTGTTGCCAATATCAAAGAAGAGACCCCCGCAATGCCCGCAGGTGCCGGCATGGGCGGAATGATGTAACGCCTCAGCAGAAAAGCAAGCGCCCCCTGCCAATGGCAGGGGGCATTTGTTTTTAACTGAGGCGTTATGAAGCAAAAGCGTGCTGCGAAGCAGCACAGAATGCGCCGATAGGCGCGGCTTTTGCGAATAGAGACTTTATCGAGAAAATCATGAGCGCGTACTCTTCCATTTTGCACTAAAAAACTTCTTGAAAAATGAATGACATTGTAATATAATTGTCTTGCATAGAGGAAGGAGGTTTTATTATGGCTACTTCATTATTGCAGGTTCGAGTTGAGGATTCATTAAAAGATGAGGCTGCGCAGGTTTTTGAAAGATTAGGGATAGATACATCTACAGCTGTGAGAATGTTTTTAAAGCGGGCAGTCATGGAGAATGGGATTCCGTTTAGGATGACGATTCCTAAAACACCGTATAATGCGGATCGCGGGTATCGCGCAATGGTAGAGATTAGTGATGAGTCAGAGAAGAATGGCGTTTCTGATATGTCATTGGATGAGATTAATGCCGAGATTGAATCGTACAGAAAAAAACGGTAGGTAGTTGACTAATGAAATATTATGCTGTTCTTGATACGAATGTTCTTGTTTCCGCAATGTTGAAGGCCGGCTCGGTGCCTGGTCGGGTGGCGGCAGAGGCTTTGGTGGGCGATATTATTCCGGTGCTGAATGATGATATTATCGCAGAGTATGAGGATATATTGAATCGTCCGAAGTTCCGTTTTGACAAGAGTGCCGTTAAGGTTTTTCTTGACGAATTGAAAAAACGGGCGGTTTATTCTGACTATGGGCTTATCGAGGACGAGATTCCGGATCCCAAGGATGTAGTGTTCTACGCTGTTCTTATGGAAAAGCGAAAAGAGGATGATGCATATCTCGTGACCGGAAATTTTAAGCATTTTCCTATGCGAACATATGTAGTAACACCGCGAGAGATGCTTGATATCATAGAGGAAGGCAGATAAACGGGAAAACATAATGATTTTGATGAGAAGAATCTATATGCAAATATAAGCAAAAATAAGCAAAAGCGTGCTGCGAAGCAAAAATCTATTGCATTTCTCCTGTAAACAAAGTATGATGAACTCGTCAATGGCATGTCTGTGAAGCATTTGCGTGGAAGTGTCGCGGGGAGGTATAGGACCGGTCAGCCGTTGCAAATGGCAGACAAAAAGAAAGAGGAGGAAAAAATGCTGTTATACGCGGAATATCTTGTGGAAGCGATAGATGGGGATTACGCACATCTAATACGAACAGACAATCCGGGAAATGCGGAGCAGGAAGATTCCGCTAAGCTGGTTGCAAGGGCGCTTTTGCCACCTGAGACCGGAGAGGGGACAAGGCTGGTCTATGAAATGATGCAATACCGGCTCCAAGAATAAAGAATACAGAGTCAAGTAAGAGAAGAACATCCCGTTCTTCTTTTTTTGCGCGATAAGGCCCGAGAGCGCTTGCCATGCTTG
>CACXDS010000313.1 GCA_902766425.1 uncultured Lachnospiraceae bacterium | reverse complement strand
TGGTGTATGTAGTGGTGGATCGTGTCAACGAGCCCAAGCAGGACAATGTGGGTTATGCAAGAGAAATTGTCCGCAATATTTTTACAGAGGTACTTCCGTACAAGAATATTTTTATGACGGAGGAGTTAAGCGATAAGGAGATTAAGGAACTAGAGGCATTAAAGCTTGAAAATACTTTGAAATACGGAAAAGCCCTGGAAAATCCAAATGCAGAAGTGATACTGGAGGAAAAGCCGGTGGAAAAGGAGCCGGAATGGAAGAAATTCCCGATTGATCAAAAGACAGGGTATCGAAGGGATCCGAACACGGGAGAATTGCTTGATCCGGATACGGGTGATCCTATTAATGGGGGAACCACGGCACTGGAGCCGGAATTGGCTAATCAGGAGATCCAGAAGGATAACCGATAAAAAGATCCGAAGAATGAATAACCTCATAAATCGGGGAATAAAAATGAATGATCCCAGTTTATGAGGTTTTCATGCGTATCACGGAGACAAAGGTTTGGAAGTCAGATCTGCTAAGGACTCCACTAAGGCATTATCACCGGAAAAAAATCGTACAGTCGGTTCTGCTTCTGTCATTGGCGTTTCTATTCCTGCTTTGGCGTCTTACCTATTTTTGTATATATCGTGCCGAGCATTATGCCAAGGCGGCACAGGAGCTTCATGAGAGAGAGCGCAGTATTAAGGCGGCTAGAGGAAAGATTTTGGATCGCAATGGAGTCGTGCTGGCGGACAATAAATCGGTTTGCTCCGTCTCAGTGATCCATAATCAGATCAAGGATCCGGAGAGAGTGATCAGGGTCCTTTCCGATGAGCTGGAGCTCTCGGAAGAATATGTGCGTAAGCGTGTGGAAAAGCGCTCCTCCATGGAGAGGATAAAAAGCAATGTGGAAAAGAACATAGGCGACAGGATCAGAGAGCTGGACCTCGCCGGGGTAAAGGTGGATGAGGATTATAAGCGCTATTATCCCTACGGGGAGCTGGCCAGCAAGGTTTTGGGGTTTACGGGAGCGGATAATCAAGGTATACTGGGCTTGGAAGTCAAGTATGATGAGCTGCTGCAGGGAACCAAAGGGCAGATCCTTACTGTGACAGATGCCAGAGGGATTGAGGTGGAACGGGAGGGGGAGAGAAGACTGGAGCCCGTCCCGGGGAATGATCTGATCACCAGTCTGGACTGGAATATTCAGTCCTATTGCACGCAGCTTGCCACTCAGGCTATGTTGACCAAGGAGGCCAGGAGTGTATCCATTCTGGTGATGAATCCACAAAACGGTGAGTTATATGCATGTGTCAATGTGCCGGAATTCGATCTGAATCAACCGTATGAAATAACGGAAGCGGCACGGACAGCATATCTGAAACAGCATGCGCCTGAGAACAAATCTGCTGAGCAGGGCGTTATAGGCGGAGAAAACATAGATCCGGAAGAGAAGCAAAAGATTCTCAATGCAATGTGGAGAAATGGCTGTATCAATGATACCTATGAACCCGGCTCCACCTTTAAGATCATCACAGCCGCAGCCGGATTGGAGGCGGGGGTGGTAACACCGGAGAGCTCCTTTTATTGTCCGGGCTATGTGATGGTGGATGACAGAAGGATCAGATGCCATAAGATCGCGGGGCACGGCAGCCAGGATTTTGTGCATGCTGTGATGAATTCCTGTAATCCTTCTTTTGTCACACTGGGATTACAGATTGGATTGGATCAATATTATAACTATTTTGAAAAATTCGGTCTGAAAAAGAAAACCGGGATCGATCTGCCGGGTGAGGCGGGAACGATCATGCATCGCAAGGAAAATATGGGGAATGTGGAGTTGGCCACTGTGTCCTTCGGACAGTCCTTTCAGATTACACCAATTCAGCTTCTGACAACGGCAGCGTCCATGATTAATGGGGGAAACCGCATAACACCGCATTTTGGCGTGAGTTATATCCATTCCGATACCGGAGTGGAAGAGGAATTTGAGTACCCGATGGAGACGGAAATCGTCTCAGAAAAGACCAGCGAGACCATGAGGTATCTCCTGGAGATGGTCGTCAAAGAGGGAGGCGGCAAAAACGGAGCAGTGGAAGGCTTCCGGATCGGAGGAAAGACAGCCACAAGCCAGACGCTTCCCAGAGGAACGGGACAGTACATATCCTCATTTCTGGCATTTGCACCTGCAGATGATCCGCAGGTGATCGCTCTGGCAATCATAGATCGGCCTACGGGAGCCTATTACGGCGGCCAGATCGCAGCACCGATCCTAAGGCAATTATATGAAAATATCTTGCCTTATATGGGAATTGAGAAAGAAACAGTCATGGAGCAAATTGATCCCACAGACCATTAGGGGATCATTTGGAATAGATTGAATAGCTTTGGAGGAATCCTAACATGTTGGAAGGAAAAAAATGTCTTATCATCGGTTCCGGGATCAGTGGGATCGGAGCGGCTCGGCTTTTGTCCGATTATGATACGGAGATTACGATCTATGACAGCAATGAGAAGCTGACGCCGGAGTCCATCACGGAAAAACTGCCGGCGGGGATAAAGGTAAATTGTATCACGGGAGAGCTTCCGGAGAATGTAGAGATGGAGACTGAGGCTTTGATCCTCAGCCCCGGCGTACCTACTGATCTTCCGCTTGTGAACAGAATGCGGGAGCGGGGTGTCCAGATCCTGGGAGAGATCGAGCTGGCATATCTGGCTGAGAAAGGCCGAGTGGCTGCCATCACAGGAACAAACGGGAAAACGACCACGACCACGCTTCTGGGAGAGATCGTTAAAGCCTGGATCGGTGAGGATAAAACCTTTGTGGTCGGCAATATCGGTAATCCTTATACGCTGGAGGCATCCAAAACGAAGGAGGATTCCGTCACTGTAGCGGAGATCAGCTCCTTTCAGCTGGAGACCATTCACACCTTTCAGCCTGCGGTCTCTGCCATCCTGAACATTACTCCGGATCATCTCAATCGACATCATACGATGGAGGCCTATGTCGCTGCGAAGGAAGCAGTGGCCCAAAACCAGACAAAGGACGAAATCTGTGTTTTGAATTATGAAAATGACTATACCAGGGATTTTGGGGAGAGATGCCCGGCGAGACCGGTGTTTTTCTCTTCCAGGCGAGAACTGGAAGAGGGTTACTTCCTGCGGGGGAATCGGATCATCAAACGCTTCGGGGGCAAGGAGCAGGACTTGATGGATATCAAGTCGGATATGGAGCTGGTTGGCCTTCATAATGCGGAAAATGTGATGGCTGCCATTGCCATGGCGGATGGTCTGGGTGTTCCGATGGAGATCACATTGCAGACAATACGAGGTTTTAAGGCGGTGGAGCATCGGATCGAATATGTTGCCACCAAGAACGGAGTGGTGTATTATAATGATTCCAAGGGAACGAACCCCGATGCTGCCATTCAGGGGATCAAGGCCATGGATCGTCCCACGATCCTGATCGGTGGGGGATATGATAAGCAGAATACTTATGATGAATGGATCGAGAGCTTTGACGGTAAAGTAAAATGGCTGGTGCTCATCGGACAGACACGGGAAAAGATTGCAGAATGTGCAAAGGCCCATGGGATTACACAGATCAAATTTGCGGATACCTTTGAGGAGTGTCTGAAGCTCTGTACAGCGTTGGCGGATCCGGGGGATGCGGTTCTGCTTTCGCCTGCCTGTGCAAGCTGGGGCATGTTCCCTAATTATGAGACCAGAGGCAGACTTTTCAAGGAGTATGTAAACAGTCTTCCCGGAAGGTAAAAACACCGGAGATTGAGAGAGCATTTCATTCAAGAAAACAGAGATTTTCGCATAAGCATTGCATACAAGGAAGAGCTCTGATAGGGGGAATTATGGAAACAGGCATGCAAGGGCAGAGAAACGCTAAAAGTAAAGAAAAACCGGTACGCCATTCCGATGTGAGTTTATGGTTTGCGTTGATGTTTTTGGTAGGATTTGGATTGATCATGATCTATTCGGCAAGCTCATATATTGCATTTACGGATCACAACGGGGATCAGACTTATTTTCTGAAAAGGCAGGCAATCGCAGTGGTACTGGGTTTTGTGGCTATGCTGGTGGTATCAAGGATTCCCTACCATTTTTGGGAAAGGTTTGCGCTGTTTGGATATATGGCATCTGTTGTTTTGATTTTAATGGTGTTGACTCCGCTGGGAATTGAGTCGCATGGTGCCAGAAGATGGATCGCATTCCCGGGGATGAGAAGCTTTCAGCTTCAGCCGGCAGAGGTGGCAAAGGTTGCGATGATTTTGTTTTTGGCTGTTCTGGTGTGCAAAATGGGATCCGGGATCAAAACACTCAAGGGCTTCGTCATTATGCTTCTGGCGCCGTCTCCCATCGCGCTTCTGATCTGGAAGGTGACGGATAATCTGAGTTCGGCGCTGATCGTTATGGCGATATCGGTTTTGATGATCTTTGTGGCGAGTCCGGATTACAAGAAATTTATTCTTGCCGGTTTGCTGGTGATCGCTTTTGCCGTCGGACTGGTCATGGTCATCAAATATACGGACATATTTGACAGCTTCCGCGCAGGCCGGATCCGCGTATGGCTGGATCCGGAGAGCGATTCGGAGAATACCGGTTTCCAGACGCTGCAGGCTTTGTACGCCATCGGCAGCGGCGGGATCCGAGGGAAAGGTCTGGGACAGAGTATGCAGAAATTGAATTTCCTGCCGGAATCCCAGAATGATATGATCTTTTCCATAATCTGCGAAGAGCTGGGACTGTTTGGCGCTACGGCCATCATGCTGATGTTTACCATTTTGATCTGGAGAATGATGATCATTGCAAACAATGCACCGGATCTCTTCGGCGGTATGCTGGTGGTGGGAGTGATCGCACATATTGCCGTGCAGGCGATCCTGAATATTGCGGTGGTGACAAATACCATACCTAACACGGGAATATCCCTTCCGTTCATCAGCTACGGAGGGTCCTCGGTCATTTTTCTCTTGATCGAAATGGGGCTGGTGCTCAGCGTGGCAAGGGGAATTCAATATCGCGGTAATTAAGCGGAGCTGATAATCGGGGAATACAAGTTACCATACCGGAGGAATCAACATAAAATAGAATAATTTCCGATGAGCAGGGTGTGAAATGGATTCTATTTATGTGCGGGGTGGGATAGGGTTATGCGGTAAAGTAAAGATACAGGGCTCTAAGAATGCAGCGCTGCCAATTCTGGCTGCCACCATATTAACCGGAGACAGAGTTGTCATACAGAATTGTCCCAAAATATCCGATGTCTATGGCATGGTGCGTATTCTGGAAAGTCTGGGCTGCAAGGCCAGATGGGAAAAGGATGCTTTGGCCCTTCAGACCGATGTGCTCTTGGATGGAAAGCTGCCGAGGGAGGACATGGGATCCATGCGATCCTCCATATTTCTGTTGGGATCCCTATTGGGGAGAACGGGGCATGCGGAATTGACGGCACCGGGCGGATGCGTCATCGGGAAAAGACCCATTGATATTCACATACAAGCATTGGAACAAATGGGGGTATCCTTTTGGGAGGAAGCGGAAATATTGCACGCAAGAGCGGATGCGGGCATACATGGATGCGATGTAACACTGGCTTCTCCAAGCGTGGGGGCAACGGAAAATGTCGTTTTATGCGCAGTAACGGCGGAGGGCTCCACAATTCTGAGAGGGGCTGCGAGGGAGCCGGAGGTTCAGGAGCTTTGCCGATTCTTAAATGCTCTCGGAGCAAGGATCGAAGGGATCGGCGAAACGGTCTTAACAATAGAGGGGGTGCAGAGGCTTAAGGGGGCAACCCACAGAATTCCGGCGGATCGTATAGTGGCGGGAACCTACCTGCTCTCCGGGTTTGTGACGGGAGGTGAGATTTATCTGGAGGAAGCACCCATTGAACAGATGGAGGCTGTGATCGACACAGCGCAGAGAATGGGAGCCAATGTCATGGCTACGGGGGACGGCATATATATTCAATATCCCCGGCGGGCAGGGGTTATGCCCTTCCTGGAAACAGCTGTCTATCCGGGGTTTCCGACGGATCTGCAGTCCGTGCTTCTGGCGGTGCGATGCACCGGGGAGGGAAGCACGATTCTTCGGGAGAATATATTTGAAAACCGCTTTCGTGTGGTGGAGGAGCTCAGAAAAATGGGAGCGGATATCGAAGAACTGGATGAAAAGAGCGTTCTGATCAATGGGATAAGTCGATTAAAGGGAAGCACCATAATATCCAGAGAGCTTCGCGGAGGAGCGGCGCTTGTGGTCGCTGCGCTGGGTGCGAAGGGAGGAACCTGGATTCACGGACGACATTTTATAGATCGAGGATATGAAAATATTGCAAGAGATTTTAGAGAGCTGGGGGCGAGAATCGTAAGTGGTTAAGAGAAAGAAAAAGTGGATCATTCTTTTATTTGTGGTCATGCTTTTTGTAATGGCAATTCTATGGTTCGGCAATTATTTGATCAGCAAATACCATATAGAAACGGTTTATGTGGATGGAAATGTGCATTACTCGGATGAGGAGATCAAAAATATGATCATGGGGGGCGTGCTGGGGGACAATTCCCTGTACCTCTCCCATAAATACCAGAACTGGGAGGCAAAAAATATCCCATTTATCGATGCGATCACTGTGGATTCCATGTCTCCGGATACCATTAAGATCACAGTATATGAAAAGGCTTTGGCAGGCTATGTCAAATATCTGGACACCTTCATGTACTTTGATAAGGATGGCTATATTGTGGAAAACTCCAGCGTCAGGACGGAGGGAATCCCGCAGATCACGGGTTTGTCTTTTTCCTATGCGGTTTTGGGACAACCGCTTCCCGTGGAGAATGCTCAGGTGTTCGGGGATATTTTGACGATCACAAAGCTGCTGACAAAGTATGAACTTATTGCTGACAAGATCCAATTTGAGAGCGGTGAGACTGTACTGCATTTTGGCGATATTCGGGTTGCTTTGGGCAGCGAGAGGAGCAGACTGGAGAATAAGATCATGATTCTGCCTAAGTTTTTGGAGGATCTGGAGGGAAAAAAGGGGGTGCTTCATATGGAAAACTATGATGAAACGAATGGAAAATATGTTTTTAAGCCATCGGAGTGAGACCCAAACCATAAAAAAAGCTCTTTTTTCAAAAAAAGTGGTTGATAAATGAAAAAAAAGATACTATGATATAATATGTATGGATTGTAAGAAGTAAAGGAGGATAAACCCTTGATCGAGATAAATAGCAACGAGATGGAAGCGGCAGCAAAAATTATAGTGGCCGGAGTCGGTGGGGCAGGCAATAATGCCGTTAACCGAATGGTGGAAGAGGGCATTAATCTGGTTGATTTTATTGGCCTTAATACGGATAAGCAGGCTTTGAAGCTTTGTAAGGCACCCAGGATTCTTCAAATGGGCGAGAAGCTTACCAAGGGTCTTGGCGCAGGTGCGAAGCCTGAGGTTGGTGAGATGGCTGCCGAGGAGAGCAAGGAGGAGATCGCCGGAGCGCTTGCAGGTGCTGATATGGTATTTGTTACCTGCGGTATGGGTGGCGGTACCGGAACAGGTGCAGCGCCCGTAGTTGCAAAGCTTGCCAAGGATCAGGGGAGTCTGACAGTAGGGGTGGTGACTAAGCCCTTCCGTTTTGAGGCAAAGACCAGAATGAATAATGCTCTGGCAGGTATTGAGCGCTTAAAGGAGAGCGTTGATACCCTGATCGTTATTCCGAATGATAAGCTTTTGGAGATCGTGGATAAGCGTACCTCCATGCCCGAGGCTTTGAAAAAGGCGGACGAAGTATTACAACAGGCTGTACAGGGAATCACGGATCTGATCAATGTTCCAGCTATTATCAATCTGGACTTTGCAGATGTTCAGACAGCTATGAAAAATAAAGGAATCGCTCACATCGGCATCGGCAGAGGTCAGGGAGATGACAAGGCTGAGATTGCTGTAAAGATGGCTGTGGAGAGCCCGTTGCTTGAGACCTCCATCAGAGGGGCATCCGATATTATTTTGAATATTTCGGGAGATATCACCTTGTTTGATGCCAACACCGCAGCCGGATACATTCAGGAGATTTGCGGCGAGGATCTGAATGTTATCTTCGGTGCAAAATACGATGAGACGATGACGGATACCTGTGTGGTTACTGTGATCGCAACCGGGATCAATGATGGTTTGCCGGTTGGATTCAGCGGTGGCTTCGGAAAGAAAACCATGTTTACACAGCCCATTTCCGGGACGGTACAAAGAACTGCTGCACCGACCCCAAATATGAATCAGGTAGTTACTCAGCCTGTTCAGCAGACTGCACCTGTAAATACAATGCTGCAGGGGCAGCCCATGGCAACCGGCAAGCCGACGATCCAGACCTCACAGCCCGTACATAAGCCTGTTGACTTAAAGAGCAATGTCAGTGAGAAGTCCTTGAAGATTCCTGATTTCCTGCAGAGAAAGAATTAAATGCGAAAGTTTTGTGTTAATGTTTGTTAGTCATACGAATAAAAAAAATGTCGTGAAAAGCGGTAGGAATTTTGTTCCTGCCGCATTTTTTTTGACAAATTTTTGGAGAGGCACAAATTATAATAGACATAGAAAATCGGAAAAAGAGTATGGATGAGCATGAGATATGTGGTTTATCTGGATGTTTTGTTTCTGGAATGCTTTCTGTGGAATCTATGTGTGTTGGAAATGGTTAATGAGGCCTTTTGGAAGAGCTCCGGGCAGTTGCGGCTGTTCTTTGGGGCTTTGGCCGGTGCAAGCGGCATGACTGGTCTGATTTTTTTGCCGATTCCGTTGTGGGGAAAATACTTGTTGGAGGTACTGGCAGTATTTGGAATGTTATTTCTTGCTTTTCCGGTAGGCAACATCTGGAAATGCGGGACGGTGCTGGAAAGATTTTGGATGTATTCTATTATACTTGGCAGTGTTCTATGGCTTGCCGGAAAAGCGGCATCCGTATGGATCCCCGGGGGATGGAAGGTATTATTTTATCCCTGTCTTGGCACGGCAGTTTACTTTCTGTGGAAAATAAGGAGAAAAAAAATGTCTGTATACGGAGAAGAAAAATGTGAAAGTGTTGTTCTTATACAGGGGGAGAAGGTGCTTCGCATGGAGGCATTGGTAGATACCGGAAATTCGTTGTATGAACCAATCAGTGGAAGGCCTGTATGCGTGATGGACTCCGGTCCGGCATCAAAATTCTGGTCGGGAGATGAGCCGTGCAGAATAGTGCCATATCAAAGCGTGGGGGCTGAGAGGGGAATTATGCGGGCATACCGATTAATGGAATTACAGATTGAAATGGAGGGGCTTAGGTTGATCAGGAAGGACATTTATGTGGCGATCAGCCCCAAACCATTGTCGTGCTTTTTGATCCATCCTCAGATTTTGGTAAATGAAGAGCAGGCAGATCATAGAAAGGGGGAGAAGGTATTATGATCATGCATATGGTATTTCCCGGGAAGCTTCCGTGGAAATGGTTACAGAGGGATAAGCTGAAAAAACATCGACAGTCGGGGGAGGTCTATTACATAGGCGGCGCGGATATATTGCCACCGCCCTTGGAGCCGGGCAAGGAACTGCAGATGATCGGAGAGCTGGAGTCGGAACATAAGGAGGAGGCAAGATCTGTCCTGATCGAACATAATCTTCGGCTGGTGGTATATATCGCCAAGAAATTCGACAATACGGGGGTGGGAGTGGAAGATTTGATTTCCATCGGAACAATCGGTCTGATCAAATCCATTAACACCTTTTGCCCCGGCAAAAACATCAAACTGGCCACATATGCTTCCAGATGTATTGAAAATGAAATATTGATGTATCTTCGGCGAAACAACAAGACAAGGCTGGAGGTGTCCATTGATGAACCGCTGAATGTGGATTGGGATGGAAATGAGCTTCTGCTTTCGGATATTCTCGGAACGGATGAGGATGTCATATACAAGGATATAGAGAATCAAGTGGAGCTTGGACTATTGAAGAAGGCACTCACGAAACTGAATGACAGAGAAAAACTGATCGTCAGTCTTCGATACGGGCTGGGCACGAGGAATGGGGAGGAAATGACACAGAAGGAGGTGGCAGAGCTCCTCGGGATCTCTCAATCCTATATTTCCAGACTGGAAAAAAAGATCATACGGCAATTAAAAAAAGAGATGAATGTTGGTTGAAAAAGTGATAGAATAACAGGAAAAGGCAGGAGGCAGAACAAATGATAAAGCGGGAAGATATATTGTCCATGGAATACTTGAAAAAGACAGAATACACCGGCAGCCATCAGGGGATGAGATATCGGATGGAAAAGACAGAGACTGAAGTGGTGGATGAAGCTGATGAAAATAAAGAACCCAAGGTGATCAAGGAGCTGTTAGTGACAGTATGGCCCGAGCCCTTCAATTATATCACCACACCGGAGGAGAAAAAAAGCAGGAAGAAGTTCTCCTTCGATGAGGACGGAATAGTGGATGCCATTGCCTGGATGAATGATCAATTGTTTGAAAAAAAGGAGCAATGGGACAGCGCACCAAAGAACTGGGATACCTATGACAAAATGTAGGGCCGGGCATTAGGTGCAAGGTCGCACATATTTTGAGGTCAGGCACTCAGGTAGGTGCGCATGATCTGCAATGCGTTCTTTTCAAGCCGGGAGACCTGTGCCTGGGAGATGCCGACCATATCGGCCACCTCCATCTGGGTCTTGCCCTCAAAAAAACGCAGACGAATGATCTCATGTTCGCGGGGATTCAGTTTTTTAATCGCTTCACTAAGGGAGAGATGTTCCACCCAGGTCTCTTCCTTATTTTTTTTGTCGCTGATCTGATCCATGACATATAGTGCATCGCCTCCGTCCGTATATACGGGCTCGTACAGGCTCATGGGACTCTGGATGGAATCCATGGCGTAGGCGATGTCCTCTTTGGAAATGCCGATCTCGCCGGATATTTCCTCAATGGTAGGTTCCTTTTGATTGCGCTTTGTCAGCTGTTCCTTTGCGTGAAGCGCTTTATAAGCAGTATCCTTCAGAGATCGGGATACTCGTATGCTGCTGGCATTATCCCGCAGAAAGCGCTTGATTTCTCCGATGATCATCGGCACCGCGTAGGTGGAGAATTTTACATTGAGGCTTGCGTCAAAATGATCGATGGCCTTGATCAGTCCGATACAGCCGATCTGAAACAGATCATCCACATTTTCATTTGCCGAAGAAAAGCGTTTGATAATACTCAAAACTAACCTAAGGTTTCCCTCTATATATTTTCTTCTTGCCTCTTCATCGCCGGTTTGAATTCGCTGAAACAGAGCATCCTTTTCTTCGCTGGAAAGCAGCGGGAGAGTGGATGTATTTACGCCGCAGATCTCTACTTTTCCGATAGCCATATTGCCTCCGGTCCTTGATTTATCTAGCTATCTTTTGTGTGGATCATTCATAGTATGCGCAAAACAAGGAAAAATAAACCCAAAGCCTTGAGGATCATCTTGAAAGAATGAAAAAAATTATCAACTGGGGAAATGTCATTGCATTTTATAAGAGTTCATGATAATAGGTTAGTTGTGACTAATTTCAATGAGAAACAGGAGGATATCATGAGTAAAGTAGATCTACAGGAGAATACAGCTTCTTCGGGAGCAAAAAACAAGTTAAAGGCAAAGGATCT
>CACXDS010000312.1 GCA_902766425.1 uncultured Lachnospiraceae bacterium | reverse complement strand
CTCTCTTCCCCGGCCAGCTGCCCGATCGATCTGATCAGCTCGACACCTGCTTCCCTGCTGTATGCACAAAAATAGCCTTCTGAATCATAAGACGAAATTCAGAAGGCAAATGTTACAATTTCTTTATTTTTTTCCCTTATTCTCTTCTCCTTGCAACGCGCTCAGATCTTCCCTGTCAAGCCGTCTGAAATGATTCAACCCATAGATCAGAAGCTTCAAAGAATTCAGGGTGGTGTCAAAGACATGCCCCTCATACATAGAAAACAGGATCAGCCCCACCGGGATCGCTATGATCATTCCCAGCACTCCTCCGAAGCGATATCCCAGATAGAGAAGGAACAGTGTGGGCAGGGGCGAGAGCCCGATGGAATCGCCCACAATCTTAGGCTGAATGATCTGCCTGGCCAGTTGTCCCACGCCCCAGATGATCAAAAGCCCCACCGCCATTTTATAATCCCCGCCCAGAATCTTAAAAACAGCCCAGGGGATCATCACTGCCCCCGCTCCGAAAAAGGGCAGGAAGTCCAGAAAGGCAATCCCCAGTGCGATCAATAGCACATATTTTACCTGAAGGATCCATAGCCCGATCACCAATAGCAGATAGATCCAAATTTCAATTTTGAACTGGGCCTTGATGTAACCGCCCACTGCCCGGAGCATGCTGTCCTTCACCAAGCCATACTGTTCCTGAAGCGATCCCGGCACATGGCGTCTGCACCATTCGTTGATATGCTCCCTGTCCGCCACAAAGAAATACGCAGAGAGCAGCGCCATTATGACAGCAATGAACACTGTGGGCAGATATTTGGCAAAATTACCCACTGCGGCAATGGTGGGGGTTCCCATCCTGCCTATAGCTTCTCCCGCATAAGTCCTGACCTGCTCCGTGGCTGATCCGAGCCAATTTTGCATATTTTCTGGCAGGGTGCGGTAAATCCGGTTCAGATGCTCTCCCGCCTCCGCCAGATCCTCCTGAACACTCTTTACCAGCTCCGGCACTGAGGCCGCAAAGCCCATTCCCTCCCTGACAAGAATGGAGCCAACCCCATAAAAGAATAACACGATCAGGGCTATGACTGCGATGATCACAAAGGCGGAGCCTGCCCGGCGTTTGAGCTTGAACTTTTTCTCAAAAAAGCCAACGATGGGGCCTGCCATCCAGGCAATCACCAGCCCCACCAAAAAGGGCGTAAAAAAAGCCAGCAGTCTAGGAAGCAAAAAGATGACCAGCATGAGAATGACGACAGCGATCAGTAAATTTACAAGCGCCTTTCCATACTTTTTCATTTTTCCTCCAAGCCTGCTGACAATGAAAGTAAAAAATTCCTATTCTTGATCTGAAGCCTCGCCCTGCTCACAGGCAGCTTCCCCTGCGAGTAGCTCATCCAACAGCTGATAAATCTCCTCCCGCCCCTGCTTTGTCTCTGCGGAAAAGGGAAGGATCCTGGTATCCGCTCCGGCTCCCAGCCCTGCGCGGACCATTTTCACATGCTTCTGGATCTGGCTCCGATTGATCTTATCCGATTTTGTGGCAATGATCACGGGCTGATACCCATTCTTTCGGATCCAATCGTACATGATACGGTCATTTTCCGATGGCTCATGCCGGATATCGATGAGCAGAAAAACCTGCCGGAGCTGCTTTGTCCTGCGCAGATAATTCTCCACCATTTTGCCCCATTTTTCTTTGATCTCCACGCTTACCTTGGCGTAGCCGTATCCAGGGAGATCCACAAAATAGATCTCCTGATTCACATTATAAAAATTGATGGTCTGGGTCTTTCCCGGCTGACTGCTGGTCCTGGCCAGAGCCTTGCGGTTCACAAGCGCATTGATCAGAGAGCTCTTCCCCACATTGCTCTTTCCGGCAAAGGCCACCTCCGGGAGCGCATTCTCCGGGATCTTACTGGTAATCCCGCAGACGGTCTCCAGACTCGCATTCTTAATGATCATACCAAACTCCTAATTTAGTCCGCTGCTGCAGACGGAACCTCGTAATTCAGTCCATCCTGCTTATGCCGGATCTCACCCCGGGATCTTTTTCTCCCTGCGCACAATGGTGGGCTGTTCCTCCCCTTCCACAGCTCTCTTGGTCACGATACAGCGACCGATGGTGGCATCCGAGGGGATCTCGTACATGGTGTCCATCATCACATTCTCCATGATGGAGCGCAGTCCTCTGGCGCCGGTCTTTCTCTCAAGGGCTTTTTCCGCAATGGCATCCACAGCATCATCATCGAAGGAAAGCTTCACCTCATCCATCTCAAAAAGCTTCTGATACTGCTTGATCAAAGCATTCTTCGGCTCCTTCAGAATGCGGATCAGTGCCTCCTTATCCAGTCCCCTCAGAGAGACATTGATGGGCACACGTCCCACAAACTCCGGGATCAGACCGAATTTCGTGAGATCCTGGGGTACCACCTCCTGCAGAAGATCACTGATCTCCTTGTTGGACTTCTGGGAAACCTCCGTATTAAAACCGATGGATTTCCGGTCCAGACGAGCCTCCACGATCTTCTCCAACCCGTCAAAGGCACCACCGCAGATAAAGAGGATATTGGTGGTGTCGATCTGGATCAGCTCCTGATGGGGATGCTTTCTGCCGCCCTGGGGCGGAACGCTGGCCACAGTTCCCTCCACAATCTTTAAGAGGGCCTGTTGTACACCCTCGCCCGACACATCACGGGTTATGGAGACATTCTCGCTCTTTTTGGTGATCTTATCGATCTCATCGATATAGACAATTCCATACTGAGCCCGCTCCACATCGTAATCCGCCGCCTGGATCAGCTTCAGCAGAATATTTTCCACATCCTCGCCCACATAGCCTGCCTCTGTCAGAGTGGTGGCATCCGCAATGGCAAAGGGCACATTGATGATCTTTGCCAGGGTCTGGGCCAGATAGGTCTTACCGGAGCCGGTGGGTCCGATCATAATGATGTTACTCTTTTGCAGCTCCACATCATCCTTGCTCTTGGGAGCCGTCACCCTCTTGTAGTGATTATAGACCGCCACGGAGAGAACCTTCTTGGCTTCCTCCTGACCGATCACATAGTCATCCAAGAATTCCTTGATCTCCTTGGGTTTGAGGAGGTTGATGTCCAGAGGGCCGCTGACCTCCTCATCCGTTTCAAACTCCTCCTCCAAAATATCGGAACAGATATCCACACACTCATCGCAGATATAGACCCCGGCCTTCCCCGCGATCAGCTTGCGCACCGCTCCCTGATGCTTTCCGCAAAAGGAGCATTTGATATCGTTATCGTTGTACTTTCCTGCCATCGAACCTATTCTCCCTATAATAGTCCGCAGAGCGGACAAATTCTCATCCTCGCCGTCAGGATCAGTCCTTGCTCTCGGAAGCATGGGAAGTAATGACTCTGTCGATCAAGCCATATTCCTTCGCTTCCTCCGCACTCTTCCAATTGTCGCGGTCCGTGTCGGCACAGATGGTCTCATAATCCTGCCCCGTCATCTCGGACAGCATCCGATTCATCTTTTCCTTTGTCTTTAAGATATGCTTCGCTGCGATTTCAATTTCCGTAGCCTGTCCCTGCGTACCGCCGAGGGGCTGATGGATCATGATCTCCGCATTGGGAAGTGCAAATCTCTTACCTTTTGCACCGCTGGCAAGCAGGAACGCTCCCATGCTGGCTGCCATTCCGATACATACAGTGGATACATCGCATTTGATATACTGCATGGTATCATAAATTGCCATTCCGGCGGAAATGCTTCCTCCGGGGCTGTTGATGTAAAGATGGATATCCTTCTCGGGATCCTCCGCCTCCAGGAACAGAAGCTGGGCCACCACAATGCTGGCGGAGGTATCATTTACCTCTTCTCCCAAAAAGATGATTCTATCCTTCAAAAGTCTGGAATAAATATCGTAAGACCTTTCTCCTTTGCTGGTTTGTTCAATGACATAAGGAATTAAACTCATGATCCTTCATCCTGCCTTTCTTGATCCCGTAGGATCCTCATTTTTCGTAAAGCCATTTCCGAAGCTGCCATTCTACCCCAAAGCCGTTTCTCCGGTTCCTTTTCAGTAAAATGGTACTCCAAATACTTCCACGAAATAGCATATCCCAAAATCCGGTATTTTTCAATGAAAACACAGAATTTTTAGAAAACTTTAAGGGTTTTTTATACAAAGAGATGGGCTGCGTCCGCTTCAGAACGCAACCCATGTTCCGTACTCTGTCTGTAATTCAGGCAAGCAAGAGTCTATTATTCAGCAGCCTCTTCCTTGGCCTCCTCCTTCTTTGCCTTCGCCTTGGAGGGCTTGCTCTCCTTAGCATTGTCTGCCACATATTCCTGGGCCTTCTTGATGCAGATATCCTCCAGAACGGACTTCTTTCCCTTCTCTCCAAGGAGCTCCTTCACCTTGTCAGCCTCCATACCATAAGCCTCTGCCATGGTCTTGATCTCTTCCTCGAAATCCTCCTCGGTAGCGGTCAGCTTCTCAGCAGCTGCCACTGCACCAAGCACCAGACGAGCCTTGATCCTGCTCTCAGCCTGGGGCTTAAGCTGCTCCATCAGAGAATCTGCGTCAACGCCGGTATATTGCATATACTGCTCCAGACTGATGCCCTGCATCCGCATATTCTGGGAATACTCATCCAGCATCTGTCTCTGGGTGGTGGTGATCATCGCCTCGGGAATGTCCATGGTTGCCTCCGCGATCACAGCATCCAGTGCAGCGTCTGCCTTCTTCACCTTTGCATCGGAAACCTTTCTCTCCTCCAGGTTCTTCTTCACATCTGCCTTATACTCATCCAGGGTATCAAACTCGGAAACCTCGGATGCAAACTCATCATCGAGCTCGGGAAGCTCCTTCTCCTTGATCTCCTTTACCACACACTTAAATACTGCGGGCTTTCCTGCCAGCTCGCTGGCCTGATAATCCTCGGGGAAGGTCACATTCACATCCACATTCTCATTCAGATTAGTACCGATGAGCGCCTCCTCAAAGCCGGGAATAAACGCGCCGGAGCCGATGGTCAGAGGATAGTTCTCACCCTTGCCGCCCTCAAATGCAACGCCATCCACAAAGCCCTCGAAATCGATAACAGTGTCATCGCCGTTCTTTACGGGTCTGTCCGTGATGACGATCTCTCTTGCATTGCTCTCTCTTTCCTTCTCGATGGCAGCCATCACCTCGTCGTCGGTAACGGCGGTATCAATCTTATCGATCTTTACGCCCTTATACTTGCCAAGCGTAACTGCGGGCTTCAGGGCAACCTCAGCGGTGAATACAAAGCCCTTGCCTGCCTCGATCTCAGTCACCTCGATCTTGGGAGAGGAAACGATCTCCTCCTCGCACTCCTCCAGAGCCTTGTCATACGCATCGGGGATCAGCTCGTTTGCTGCTTCCTCATAGAACACCTCGGGTCCATACATCTTCTCGATCAGCTTGCGAGGTACCTTACCCTTGCGGAAGCCGGGCACACTGATCTTGCCCTTATTCTTCTGGTAAGCCTTCTCCAAGGCCTTCTCCAACTCATCAGGGCCAACTTCAATGGTGAGCTTCGCCATATTGTGCTCTAACTTTTCAACCTGTAAACTCATGATTACTCTTCCTCCTTAAACTTCCCTGGTATCTCCATCTCAAATCTTCCAATCGAATCGAAATATGGACACTGGTCACAATCAATTTAGGATTATATCATAATCATGTAAAAAACACAAACACTTTTTTTAACTCTCTCGCACCTTTCGCCATTTTTGTTCCGGAGACATGTCATTCCTTAGAAGTCGTCCCCAAAACCTCCTCGAATAATTCCAACCCAAAGCTGGTCTGCTGGGGCGCATGGGGAAGGATCTTGAAGGTTCTGCTGCCATCCTCCAGCCGCTGTGCGCTGTAAAACGCCGCTTCCGGATCCTTTCCCTCTCCCATTTCCTCATAGATCCGTTGCGCAAAAGAGGTAAGATGTGTCACAGTGAGAAGCCTGACCCTTTCCTCCTTCAGCGCCTTAATGATATCATAGGCGATGGCGGAGCCCTCCTTCTCCGTGGTGGTGGCAAAGGATTCATTCAAAAGGAGCATGGAAGCTTGATCCAGCTGGCTGACGATTTTATCCATTCGCCTCAGCTCCTCGTCCAGCCTGCCGCTGTTCATGGCGCTGTCCTCTCTCCTGGTAAAATGCGTAAAAAACCCGGGATACAGTGCCCCCCGATACCTCCTTGCACAAACCATCATTCCGCTTTGCAGCATAATCTGGGCGATCCCGATGCTCCTTAAGAAGGTGGATTTTCCTCCCTGATTTGCCCCGGTGATCACAGTCAGCATTTTTCCGTCCAGATCCCCCGCATTCCCCACGGGCTGGATTCCCTGCTCCATGCCCATGGCCACTTCCTTCAGATCCTCAAACCTAAGCGTCCCCCGCTCTCCCACCTCCGGAAAGCAATATTCCATGCCGCTACGCTTCATCCGGTTCTTTATATTGATCACCCCCAGGTAAAATCCCGCCTGAAACCTGAGCTGTTCAAAAAAGCTTCCGAAGGACTGCAGTACCCCTCCGCAGCAGGCCATGACAAAACTCACCGTCTGATATTCCAGCTCCGACGCATCCTCCTGCAGAGCTGTATTTTTGTACAGAGCGATCATATTGGGAGCTATGCTGCCGAGCTGCCCCTGAAGCTTAGCCTTGATCCCGTAGGGATTGGAATAATTCTCCACCTTTGTCTCCACGCTCTCCAGCTTCAGATCGCTGAATTTCAGTCCGTCACAAAGGCCCAGGTCAATCTGAAATCTGGGCTTATTCATGGTATAGACACCCTTGGGCGCCTTTTGCACATCGGTGTCCGCATAAAACGCCAGATCCCTCAATATCTTATCCAGATTCAGTCCGGCCTCCTGAGAAAATTCCTCATTGATCCGGTCCTGTAAATTCAGGAACCCTCTGGAGGACAGCCCGTCCAGATTCTCCAGCATGAGGTTCTTCACCTCGGCCATACCGTTTACCAGAAGCCTGAGCACCCGAATGTCCGTGATCAGCTCCGCCTTGGTATCCCGCACCCCGGTGTGACTTTTTGTCTTTCCCAGTTTTTCCCAGTCCGCTAAGACTCTCGAAGCCTTTTCATAGAGCTTACCCACAAATTCCTCTTTGCGAAAGCAGTCCCTTAGGATCTCCTGGCGATATCCCACCTCCTCGGCACTCAGAAGAGGGACTCCCATGACCCTCCGCACGCATTGGGTAAGATAGTCATCCTCCCGCTGATAATACAGTGCTCCGCCGCTGCGCGTCACACTGTCCATACCTGCTGCCCGGAAAAGCGCCGAAAGCCCCAGATCCTTGATCACCCCCTGCCAGTCCTGATAGGGCTTCACCGGGGACCAATCCTTCTTTTGAAACAATAATCTTACCTGCAAGAGAATCTCTCCTTTATCTGTTCATAGGTTAAATGATACTTTTCCGCCTGTCTGACCGCTCCCGCCGACTCCCCGGCCGCGCTCCTTTCGATCCGGTAGGTCCGCAGCTGCCGCTCATCCACCATGGCCCGGAGACTCACAATCCCCTCGCCTGCCTTTGCCAGTTCACTTAAATGGGTCACATAAATCCCCCTGCACCCCTTTGCCAGAAAAGCCTCCAAAACTCTTTTTCCCATGATGCAGGCGTCATAATTAGCCGCTGTGGTAAACAGCTCGTTGATCACCACAAAGGCCCCCGTCTTTTCCTGCCCCAGCATGGGCTTAAGCCTTTCCAGCTCATCCAGCAGCTTCCCCCTCCCGGTCTCCGAGCTCTCTTCCACGGAGAAATGGGTCAGGAGCTCGCAAAAATATGGTACCGCCGCCCTACGGGCCGGCACATCCACTCCAAGCTTTGCAAAATAGATCAGCTGGCCCAGACTCCTGGCAAAGGTGGTCTTGCCGCCCTGATTCGGTCCGGTGAGCACATAAAAGCCCTCCCCCTCCTGTAGCAACGCATCGTTTGGAACCACCTCCCTGCCGTCCTCCATACAGTTCAGTGCCAGCGCCAGATCATATAAGCCCCTCACACATAAACGGGACTTTGTGTCCTCCGGCGTACAAAATCCGTATCCCTCCTCCTGCATTTTCTGCATAAAGCTCAAATACGAGGCATAGAACGCGATCTCCGTCCGCAGACATAGGATTTCTTCGTTTAAGTACCCTTCCCGCTTTTTCCAGAGCTCCCCCGCCTTTCGGAAAAACTCCTTATGCTGCTTTTGGAAAATCCGCAGCACCTCTCCCTCCAGGTCGGACAGCTCCTCCGACGCCAGAAAGGGACTCTTAAAGCTTCCCATATGCTCCGGAAAGCATTCCGCCAGAAAAGCTCCGTAGGCTCCCTGCCCCTTTCCCTCCTCCAGTGTAAATCTTTCCTTCTCAAAGGTCAGCCTCACCCGAAAGCCTTGCAGCTCTCCCCACAGACTCTCCAGCTCCCTCCGAAATACCCGATACTCCTCGGCGGAAACCATTTTCTTCAGATCCTCCCGCAGCCCAAGCAGGCCCGCAGAAATAAGGCTCCTGCTCTCCAGAGCCGCCTTTAAGTCCTCCAAAGCAGAGACATAGCACCATCCCTCCCGGATAAACCATGCATGCCCGGGGCCTTCCTCCTGTGCCCTGCCTGCCCTGTTCCTGCATTCCTCCCAGCTCCTTAGTGAATTTAAGAACTTTAACAGCTCCGGCAGCATTTCCTGCCCCTTCAGCTCCGCAAAGATTGCTCTGCGATACGCCTGCGTCTCCCTGTCCTTCGGCAGATTTTCGTAAATCTCCCTTACCTCCGGCCCCCAGTCCTCTGTGATCCTTGCCAGCACCTGATCCAGATTCAGATCCTTAAGCGTAACAGGCCCCGCCGCAGTCTCCCTCCGGTTTGCCCCTTCCTTCTGTTTGTCTTCGTACAAAATGCTGATCATTCACGCTGCTCCTTCCAGTGCAGGCGCATTGCCTTTACCTGATCTGTTCTTTTAAATATAGCTCCGCCCGGCTTTGCAGGACCTCGCAGGCACTCTCCAGATCCTTTTGTCCCTTCAGATATGGCTCCATCTCCTCCAGCAGCATCCCAAAGATCACCCTCTGAGCCCTTGTCTCCGCCCTCGCCTGCGCGAACAATCGACGCAGCTGCTCCTTGTGCTCCTCCGTGTAAAAAAAGTCATATCCCGTGCCTGGAATAGGGCGCCCCTTTTCATCGAATTCTACATAAACATCAAAGGGAAGATCCGTCTCAAAAATAGCCTCCCGCAAATTTTTCTCAAAGAGGTTAAAATACCCCGGTGAGATGCCGCCGTTCTTGCCGTAATCCGATTCCGGCCATCCCTTAACCAATGGTTCCTGAAGAGAGGCGAAATACAGGATAAAGTCAAAGGCCTCCTGCCCCTGCTCGGTCGTATTCAAAACGCCCATGGGAAAGACCATCCGCAGGGTGACAATGCTCTCTCCCCAACGCCCGGGCAGACCCGTCATGCGTATTTCCGGGACCCTCAGCGCCCGGATCCGATAGCTCGCGTACCATTTTGAAAAGCATGCCATTTCCAGGATGTCCACCCCTTTTTCCTGAGCAATTTCGTTTTTGTCGAGTTTTCCCACATGTCTCTCCGAGACCTCCCTGAAGGTCCGCATGAGTTCCTGAAAGTCCCCGGAAGTAAAGTCCGCCGTTGCCGCCTCCTCGTCATAATAGTCCGAAAGCGCTGCAAACAGAAGGTTTTCCAGCTCCCCCGCCCCCTGGATCTCCTGTCCGGTCATATAGTCATCATACCATGTCAAGAAGCGTATGTCATCCCATTTTCCATCCTCGTCCCTTTCCGAGCCGTCCGAAGCCCGCAAAAGAAGTCTGACAATCCATGGAATGACATAGATTCCTTCCTCCCCTGCCAGGGAAAGGAGACCCTCCGCCTCGGGGATCAGTTGGTCCAGGGAATAGGTCTCACTTTCTTCAAACAGGGGCAGAAGATCCGCAAGAACTCCCTTCTCCACATATTCCTGCGCCTCAATCTGATCCTGAAATATAATCACATCCGGCCTGTTTCCCTTCCCCAGATAATCCTCCAAAGAGTCCTCAAACCAATCGATTTGGACGAAGGTTCCGTCGCTGAACTGATTATATTTCTTTGCGTGAAAATCCATTTGATAATAGCAGTTTTCCGGTACCGACACCCAGAGGATCCTTCTGCCGTCCGGCGCATACTGCTCCTTCTCTCCCGCGATGCCCGTTTTCTTCGCCTCCTTTTCCCCGGAAGCTAATTCCTCCTCTCCGGAAGCTGTTTCCCTTTTCCGAAAGGTATAGAGTCTTACTCCCTGCGCAGTGTCCGAGGGATCCATGCAGACCAGGCTGATCTCCCCCTCCTCTCCAAAGGCAAACTGTACCTGAGAGGCAAAGATTCCCTGAAGGTTCAGATCCATCAGTGTTTTCTCCTCCCCGCCGGGGCGACAATAGTCTGCCCGTCCGGAGGTGATGATCAGCATTCCCTCCCCAAAGGGAAAGAGGCGCATATAATCCTCCGGGAGATCTATGGCTTCCCCGGACTGCTTCAGGCCGGAGACATACTCCAGCTTCAAAAGCCGCATCGTACTACGCTGTCCTCCATTTATATCCAGCACTGCAAAAAGCTCCCCTGCCTTCGTCAGGCAAAATTCCCTGATGGTTCCTTCCAGCTCAATGCGTCCCTTGACTGCTCCCTCCCGGTCCAGAAGAAAAGCCTGCTCCCCCATGCCGACTACATAGCCTTCCTCCGGCAGTACAAGAAGTTTTCTGCGCCCTGCTTCCAAGCCTTGAAGGACCTCATCCAATTTGAGCTCGGCCCGTATTTTCCCGCCTTCCTCCAGCTCCAGAATGCTTTCCTCCTCTCCGCCCCTCAACACTGCCAGATGCATGCGGTCTTCCACAGGCTTTTCCCTGTAATCCTGAATGTATCCCCCGGAGATCACACCGAAGGTCCTGACCTTCTTCCCGTTGTCACCCTGACCATCCCCGGTCCCCGACTTTGCGCTCTGACCAGCACTGCTTCCCGCCTTCGCGCT
>CACXDS010000311.1 GCA_902766425.1 uncultured Lachnospiraceae bacterium | reverse complement strand
TAACATCTTGTCAAAGGAGAGCTCATCCGATTCCACAAACTGGGCGTTGATCCTCGTGATCTCATCATCCAGCTGTCCGCCGTAATTAACCACAAAGAACACGCCGTGACCCTGTTCATTGTGCTTTTTCAGGGTTTCTTCCATCGCCGCCGTATACCGGGAGCAGACACACTGCAGCTTCTGTCCCTGAAAGATTCCGCGTTTCTTGTCATCAAAGATACGGAAGCAGACGGTATCGTCCGCATTAAGCAGGGCGTTCAACACATCCTGCGCCGTAATATTCAGAGGAGTAATGCCGAGGACCTCTGCCGCTGTTTTCTTTTCATCTTCCATTCAGCACCGCCTCCCTGTCGATAAAACGAATCTTCTTGCCAAGCCGTCTGGCTTCATGGCACTCCGCTTTCATGCCCTCGGACATCTGGATCTTTCCGTCCGCGCCCTTTGTTCCGATAAACCAGACTTCATCGCACATAGCTAGGAGAGCCTGTCCGAACAGGAGCCCCAGCTCGCGTTCCTTCGGATGAGTCATAAAATGATGACTCGTTTCCATTTCTGCCGGCGCATAACGAAAATGATGCTTAAGTCGCCTATTTCAAGTCACAAAAATATGACTCATTTTGGGAAGGCTTGTGATTGTGTACTTTTACATTGAATTTAAAGCTCATTTCTGGTAAAATATATGTGCTTTTTTATGCGTTCTTTAGTGAAAATGACCAATACTTAAGAGAGGCGACTATGGAAAATGACAACCGTCAGAAGGTAAAGCTTCTGCAGCTGATCGAAATACTGAAACAGGATACCGATCCTGAGCATCCTTTAAAGACAGTCGAGTTGTGCGCGAAGCTGAAGGAAGTCGGCATCACCTGCGACCGCCGGACGCTCAGTCGCGACATTCTGGCACTTCAGGAATTCAACTATCCGATCAGTTCACGGATGATCGGCCACGAGAAGGCCTACTACTCTGAACAGAAACGCGGCTTCTCCGTTGCTGAGCTGAAGATCATGATCGACGCGATCCAGGCGGCAAGCTTCGTTACGCCTGACAAGACCGAAGACCTGGTCTACCGCATCGCTGAAATGGGCGGTTCCCGCAAGGCGGACATCCTGAAGAGCAATATCGTATGTTTCAATACCCGGAAACATACGAATGAAGATATTTATAAAAATGTAGAAGTGCTGGAGACTGCTCTGCAGGCAAAAACGCAGGCTTCCTTCTACTACTTCGACCGGAATGAAAAGGGCGAGCGCGTGTATCGCAAGAAGAAAAAGCGCTACATAGTTGAGCCCATGGCATTGATCTTCCATGAGGATAACTACTACCTCATGTGCTTCTCTTCCAAATACAACGGCATCACGAATTACCGTGTCGACCGGATGGAGGAAGTCGCTGTTGAAGACGCGCCGGTATCACAGGACGCGATCATCGACGACTCCGACATCACGGAGTACACGAAACAGGCATTCAAGATGTACGGCGGGCCGGTGATGGATGTCACGCTCCAGTTCGACGACAAGCTGATCGGCGTTGTACAGGATAACTTCGGCGAGCAGGTAAATATCGTCCGCACCGCTCCCACAACCTGCGTCGCTTCCGTACAGCTACAGGTCAGCCCCACCTTCTGGGGATGGCTCTTCCAATTCGGGAAGCAGATGTCGATACTCTCGCCGGAAGAGCTGGTGAAGGAATATAAAGAAAAAGCAGTCAATCTGGTCGGATAGCTATGACAAGCCTTTTACGATATTGAAAAATCAGGAGGAAGCCGCTCATGTCAGGGAATAATAAAACCAAAATTCCATTCACAAAATATGAGGCCGCTCTTCTCCTGGATGCATACCTGCAAACCATTAAAGGCCGTGTCTCCCGTCGTGCTGCGATTACTAACTGCTCACAGCAATTAAGACAGCTGGGCAGAAATAATGGTATTGCTATAGATGATATTTATCGAAATGTCAACGGCATAACTTTTCAAATGGAAAGCATGGAATCCGCATATGTGGGGCATACAATGCTAAAACCCGCAAGCCGTTTGTTCAATGAAATCGTTGCTTTATACAGAAATGACAATAATGAATACAGACAGATTTTAACGGAGGCGAAACAAATGTCCAAAATTGAAACTGCCAGTGATGCTTTCATTAACTGGCTGTCAACCCAGGTTTCGCCTGCGCAGCTCTCAGAGCTATATATGGTTTATTTAGAGATTAACGACTTTGCCAAAAGAGAAAAGCTTGTAGAGGATTCTCTCTGGGAAAATCCTGATCCTCAAATAATTAATTATATTTGTATGGAGGTGAGGAACAACCGCTATTTTACATCGACTCACAAACAACAAATGAGCTGCATTGATTCCGTACTGCGTTTTATAGTGGAGTATTCCAACACCCATAGTACGCCAACTGAAGCCTTTGAACCCATACTGGATAACAGCAAAGAGCTTCAGCCTGAAACGGTACGCGCAATAACTCATTCAGATTCTGCCAATTCAGAATCTGTTGACCTAAACGATAGTGATCAGAGCGACCATGTCAAAATCGTTGATTTTTCGCTTTCCAACAATATGGCATTCACGAAGCCTGTGTCTTTCACATACTTTGGCGAGACTACGGAAGAAAAAACATGGGGTTCTTTATACAAAGATATCTGCAGAATGCTCGCAGAAGACTATCCGCATGTATTTCAGCAAATATGCATGAATACAATTTCCGGGTCAGAAAAGTTGTGGATGGTTAATAAGGCAAACATTTATAAATTGACTAGGCCGGCACAAATTGGAGATGATCTTTTTGTAGAAACAAACCGGAGCGCTTCTGACCTTGTTCGTAATATTGGCTTGCTTCTGAATCAATGCCTTATAGACCACGAAAATGTGGAAGTGCGCTATATCAGCAGCGGTTCAGAAAAACCCGTTCAAGAGACCCCTGGTGTAAGAAGATACCTCCGCGATGATAAAGAACAATTCTATGAATGGATGATCAATGACAGACACATGTCGGAACGTACATGTAGAAGCTACATTTCAAACATTCGTGGAGCGGAGCGTTTTGCAGCAGACCATCACTATTCTCATTCAAGCTTGTATAGCGTAAGTCTTGAAGAAGCAACCGCGACTGTAAAAGAACTATATAGCGATCCAGAGTTTGTAACATATGATAAGGAACAGCATAATCGTTTCCGTGCAGCCATCACAAAGCTTTTGGAATTCCTCGGTGGCAGTTTTGAAATGTCGTCCTCTCAGGAAAACGATATATCAAATCGTGCCGTTGTCGCCGATATAGATAAAGAGCCCTACAGAAAAACATTAGAGGCACATTTTCCGAACGGTTATCGCCTCAATTCTTCTATCGAATCAAGAAAGTTCAGAAGGTATTATGAGGAATTGAATGGTTATGCTGCCGATGAAGATAATAAGGAAGTAGAACGGCTCATCCGTTCATGCGGAATTGAGTATGATGGGCGAGTTTATATGCCCGAATCCATGCTGAGCGTTGAAGTCAAAGACGAGGTGATCACTTACATTGACAAACGATTTGAAGAAGGTGCTTCAATGGTATATTTCGAAGCATTATTTCATCAATTCTACGAAAAGTTTCTTGATTACCGAATTTATGATGCCAATATGCTTCGTCTGTATATAGCAAGAGTCACCGGTAACAAATATGTCATTGAGCGGAATTATCTCTCACTTAAGCATATAGCAGAGGCAGAGCCAATAGATGAAATTCGTAATTGTCTGAAAGAGAATGTCCTTCCTTTACAGATAGACGAATTAAGCAAAAGGCTTCCTCATATTCCAAAGGATCGTATAAGAACTATTCTCGGGACTAACCTTGAATTTGTAAGGAACAGTAAGGGGGAATACTTCCATGCAGATTCTTTTGACGTAAGAGACGAGGAGCTTGACGACATAGCTGCTGTAATAGATGATGAACTCCGCAAGAACGGATTCATCAGCGGTAACGAGCTTTATTATGCGATAAAGCGGAAATTCCCATACATTTATGAAAAGAATGCTGTTTTTTCTGCAATAGGTTGGCGGGACGCTCTTAAATATAAATTTGGAGGCAAATACTCTTTTAATGGAAATGTCATCAGCCCAAGTGGCAAGTCGCTTTCTATGAGTGATGTTTTCCGTAACTTTGGAAAAAACAGACAGAGTTTTTCTCTCGAGGAGGTACAACAGCTTGTCGAAAGCATTGGCTCAAAGGTGATCTACTTTGATGCCTTATATGAATACTCGGCTCGTATAAGTGAAGAAAAATTTGTCCGAAAAGATTATGTATCGTTCAAGCCACGGGAAACAGATTCCGTTATTGACAGGTTCTGTCCTGATGACTTTGCTCCGATAACTGTTATTCGGAATTTCGGAATTTTTCCTGATGCTTCTTATCCATGGAATGAATATCTTCTCGAGAACTATTTGGCATTCCATAGTGAGCGGTACAAGCTGCTTCATACTGGCTACAACATTAACACCGTTGTCGGCGCTGTAGTCAGACGATCAGCCGGAATAAATGACTACGACGAACTCCTGGCGATGGTTATTGCAAACAGCGTAGTTTCATTGAAAAAAGAGGCTGCGTTGTCTTACCTCGTTGATCAAGGATATATTGGCCGACGCTCGTATAAAAACATTGAATCTATTTTAATCAATGCGCGGGCAATCCGGAACAGAAAGGAAAAATAACAACATGTACTCATATGACTGGGATCCTGATACAGGAGGGCTCTTGTTGAACAGCTCACCTTTGAAGTTCAGCAAAGAGCCAAGGCCAGTTTACTACAAAGAACTTGATATACTGGGGTTCGATAAATACTGGACTTATGAAAAAGATGAATCTTACCCATATATGTGGGCAGAAGCCAATAAATATATATATCGTGGGAGAACAGTCGCAAAAACTAAGGGCGGTTCTGTCTATACTGCTCCTGAATTAATCATGTTGGACGATCCAGAGCCTAAAGGTACTCCTCTCCGCTTCGTCGACATCCCAACTATGGTTGAGAAGAACCGGGATATTATAGAGAGTCTTGCGCAAGATACGATAAAAAAGATATACAACACCTATATCGAATATGGAAACAAAGTCGACGTTTTTTATGTCGCCTTCAGCGGAGGCAAGGACAGCATTGTCACGCTCGACCTCGTGCAAAGAGCTTTACCACACAACAAATTCAAGGTTCTCTTTGGTGATACCGGAATGGAGTTTCCGGATACATACAAAGAAATCGAGAATGTAGAAGATGAATGCAGGGAGAAAAGGATCGATTTCTTAAGAGCAAAATCCAATCTGCCCGTTGACTTAAGCTGGAATACATTTGGCCCTCCTGCAGTTACTTTAAGATGGTGTTGCAGCGTTCATAAATCAGCGCCTCAAATAATGTTGCTTAGAAAATACACAGGTGATCCCAATTTCAGAGGAATGGCTTTTACTGGAATCAGAGGAGATGAGAGCCTTTCTCGAAGTGAATATGACGATATCAGTTTTGGTAAGAAAATAAGAGGACAATATAGCTTTCATCCCATACTGGAATGGAACTCTGCAGAGCTCTTTTCTTATATTTATCAACGGAAGCTAACTTTAAATGAGGCATACATCAAAGGGAATTCGAGGGTTGGATGCCTGGTCTGCCCTATGTCATCAGGGAAGCATGAGTATATGAAGGCCCAATGTTATCCTGAAAATGTAAACAACCTATTAGAAAAGATAAAATCGACCAGTGGCAAGTCATCCTTCTCTCCCACTGAAATGAAAAGCTTCATAGATAAAGGTCTCTGGAAAACCAGAAAAACAGGAAGAGAACTGAACTTTGGACATGATAAACACACAATAGAGGTTGATAAAGGAAAAACAGTAATATCTGTGCAATATCTAAATAATCGTTGGAAAGAATGGTGTAAAACCATCGGCGAACTGGTCGAATTATCGGATAATGACTATACGATTTATTTTCGCTCAAAAGTATATACTGTACATCTTGAGACATCAAAAAATGGAACTGTAATAACGTTTCCCAACTGCGGGACAAGTAAGGATGATATTAAGTTTGTCTCTCTTTTTAGAAGCATAATAATAAAAAGCATATATTGCATAAGCTGTGGCGTTTGTGAGGCCAACTGCTCTGCCAACTGCATTGATATGTCTAATGGCTTGGTAATATCGGATAAATGTATTCATTGTTATCAATGTCATGATATCTACGAGCACTGCTTACGTTACAACTCGATCAGAAACAGAATAGGAGGCAAACGAAAAATGATGGGACTCGATAGGTATTTTAGTTTTGGAATTAGAAAGGAATGGATTGATCTTTATTTCCAAGACAATGGTGGCGAAGCATTCTGGAATTCTGATGGTCACGGATTGGTTGCAAATAAGAAAAAGGATGCTTTTCTTAACTTTGTGAAGGACGCTGGCCTTGTAGATTTTAAAAAGCTTAACGGTGGCGATAAATATACAAAAAATGAAGCCAATGCATTTGCTAAAGTTCTTTTCAATATCGGTAGCAATTCGGATACAGCATGGGCTCTTATGCTTTGCAATTTAGCATACACTCCGGAGTTCAATTGGTTCATTAAAAATGTTCCATTTCATGAAAATATCACTCCTGACCGTATTAAATTCATGCTCGAGGATGTCATGGAAAATGATACAAAGGGACTTGGCAAAAGAAACATTTCTGATGCATTCAAAATCTTCCTTACGAGAACTCCTTTCGGAGAGGGATTAGGGCTAGGAAGATGTGATTATACAGTAAAAGTCAATTCTGCAGGTAACGAAACTATAAAACTGAATTCTTTCTACCGGGATAAATGGCTGTCGCCTGATGCCACAGTTATCCTCTACTCTCTGTACAAATTTGCGGAAAACTGCGGGGATTACTATCAGTTCACGCTTTCACGCCTGCTTGACTTCAGTGTAGATAGCGATGGGATCAGTCCTGCTGAAATATTCTGTCTGGATAGAGATACTCTGGAAAAACTGCTTAACGGTCTTTCCATCAACCATCCGGACTTTATAACAACCCAGTTTAATCTGGATCTGGATACGATAACACTTAACGCGGAGAAAAAATCCGGCGATGTTCTTGAGCTTTTATAAGGGAGGCAACAAAACATGGATACGTACCGCCATTATTTTGACATTGACCCGGATTATTTTCCGGCAGTAAATGAAAAGGTCATTAATGATAATCCCGACATGTGGAAGAAGTTTTTTCCTCATGAGACTTTCGTAAAATTACTTAAAGCCACAGTCAGTGTATTGGATCGGAAGCAGAAGCTCTCCATTTGGGTGGAAGGAGCCTACGGCACAGGCAAGTCTCATGCTGTTTTGACCTTAAAGGAACTGCTTGATGCCAGTGATGAAGAAGTACAGGAGTACTTTGATCGCTATCAGTTGGATAGCGATCTAGCCAGCAATTTTAAGCGTGTGAAATCTAGTGGAAGGATTCTGACTGTTCATAGATATGGCTCTTCCAATATTTACGGCGACAACGATCTTGTCCTCGCCGTTCAGGAAAGCATTGAAAAGGCTTTTACCAATGCCGGAATCGAAAACAAGGGCAGTGACTCACTTAAGGCGGCTATTATCCGTTATCTTTCCGATGCAGAAAATAAAGCGAGCTTTAATATCTTCGTAAAAGGAAGCTACTCAAACCTTTTCGGCGGAGATGATGTAGATGCCATCGTTGAAAAACTCAGCACATACGAAGATGAAGCTCTTCACACACTAATGGAGAAAATATTTAAAGTAGCGCGGGAACGGCAAATCCGTGCATTCTCCATGACTGCAGAGGATCTTTCCAATTGGATAAAAGACGTTATCGAGGTCAATGAACTTAAGGCAATTGTATTCATCTGGGATGAGTTTACAGAATACTTTTATAACAACTCCCGGAATCTCACCGGATTTCAGGAACTCCTAGAATTAAGCGAAACAGAGCCATTCTATTTCGTGCTCGTTACGCACGTCAGCTCCAGCTTGTTCCATGAAGGCGATAAAGACTTTATTAAGCTTAACGGACGATTTGTGTCTCCGCACAGCCACATTGCTTTGCCCGAGAACATTGCATTCCAGCTCATGGGGCTTGCGATGGAAAAGAGCAAAGATCCCGCCATAGTTGATGAATGGAATGAGACTGTTGCCGATCTTGCTGATCGAACCAAAAAATCCAGAAAAGCGGTAAGTGATGCAGCAAAAATCAAGGATACAGAAATGCTTGGCATTCTTCCAATTCATCCATATACTGCTCTTCTGCTCAAGCATATCTCCTCTGTTTTTGACTCCAATCAGAGAAGTATGTTTGATTTTATAAAGAATGATCGTGGCGATGAGATAAAAGGATTTCAATGGTTCATAGATAATTACGGTCCGGAAGGCGGAGAAGGGAGTGAAAATCCCCTTCTCACCGTAGATATGCTGTGGGAATTTTTCTACGACAAGGGGAAAGATAATCTTGCGCATGATGTCCGTACCGTACTTGACTACTATGACCGAACCAATAATCGCGGTCTTGATTCCGAAGAAAAGCGCATATTAAAGGCGGTTCTGCTTCTTCAGGCCATTTCACAGCATGCTGCAGATTCCGTTGAAATGTTCATCCCTAATGTAAAGAACATAGACCTCGCATTTGAAGGTTCAGATCTTGAGGGAAAATCTGTCCGTCTGGCCGATAAACTCGTGCGGGATAAAGTGCTGTTCCGTAAAGAGCTTGGTGGAGGACAATTCCAATATAACGCCTATATCAATGAAGTAAGCGGTGCTGAACTCAAAAAATTCATGGAAGACATCGATGGCAAATCCACAACTGCTTTAATCACCGAACCGCTTAATGACAGTACTACTGTTACCGATGCTCTCGCGATTGAAAGAGGAGCACTGAAACTCCGTTATGAGATCAGAAATGTTTCCTCCAGCGATTTCGATAGTACTATTCGCAAGCTGAGAAACATGGAGGCAGATTTTGAAAACAAGATTCCTGCTGTTATTTGCTTCGCGAAGGACGATACGGAATCCACGCTTCTTGGGAAGAAAATTCGTGACGCCTTGCAGGATGGCAGTTATCACATAGTGTTTATCGATGCTACATTGACTCCTTTTGGCCAAGATCTTTATTCGCAATATCGGACTGAAATGGCTCAGTCCAAGTACCAGCAGGGAAAGGAAGATAGTCTTGCTCAGCAGTATTCCAGAAATGCGAAGGAATCCTTAAAGAAGTGGAAAGAACGCATTTCTAACGGCGAGTTTGTTGTATATACAGATAAGAAGCCTGCAGGAGAACGTGCCACATCCAGGGAAATCCTAGAATCTATTCTGCAGGATATTGACGTTGAGAAATTCCCTGAGTGCCTTGAGGCAGCTTATGACGTTCTTCCAACCATGTATACACCTTCAAGCCTGAAGCTTGGAGTGGAATGCGGTGTTAACAGGAAGACCAGACAGACCTTCTCTTCCAGAAATCCTAAAACAAAATTGGAAACGGCATTGAAGGATGCATGGGATGACCCGAAGTATTGGGAAAATCATCCTAATCTTCTGATATCCAAAATCAAAATAGCTGTCGATAAAACTATTTCTGATGGATTCAGTAAAGCAGGAAGGACATCAATCAGAGAAATTTATGATGTTCTTAAAGGATACCCTTATGGTTTCATGCCTTGCAATCTGTCAGCGTTTATTCTGGGCTTTGTCCTGAAAGAATACACAGATGGTTCTTTCTCTTGGAGCGACGGACTGACAAATGATACCCTCGGGCTGGATAAGCTTAAGGAAATGGTCGATGAAGTCATAAAACTTCAGATTACGCCCAACTCCAAATATAAGGACAAGTACATTGTCACACTGACTCAGGAAGAGAAAGCCTTCAACGAATTTAGCGCCTATGTATTTGGAGTGCCTAAAAGTGCGTGCACTTCTGCTGAACAGACCCGTGGCGTCATTCGTAACAAAATGAAAGAGTTCTCTTTCCCGATTTGGACACTCAAAGAACTTATTCCGGGAAATGTGTTTAGTACTCGCGGCGAAATAATTTCTTCATTAATTGATGACTATGGCGGAATAGCAAACAGCGGAAATATCGGAAGTTCGAAAACTGATACAGACATTGCCAATCAGACAGGCCGTCTTTATCTTGATAACCCAAAGGCCGCTGACGATCTGAAGGGATTTCTTACTCAGGACAATTGCACTGCTGGGATGAAAAAATATCTCAATAGTTTCGATGAGGGTGAACTGCCGAAGCTTGCTGCTGAAATAAATGATAAAGGGCAGTACATTAACGCTGTACGTGCCAAGTTTGATGCTGACGCGGCAAACTGGGTTTGGAATATAGATACAGCCAATCAAAAAATCCGTGAAGTTATTCTTGAATATCGTATTATTGCAGCAAGCAATAAAATCATTTCAAGAAACACTACATTTGCAGGAACCATCAGTGACTGGTGCGATAAATGCAACTATATTCGCATATCATATCTTGCAGCGAAAACATCTTTCGGAGGACTGACTCCTCTAATGGAGATGCTTTATAACTTAAAACGAAGCGGAAGACTTTCGGACGAGTCTCAAAAGCAGCGCTTCCTGGAACTTATCAAAGCTAACGGAGATGCTTTTACTCAATTCTATAGTAATCAGGTTGATCTGTTCAAGACAGTCTGTGAGTATTATTTGAACGGATTCAACGATGAAGAAGTAAAGGAACTTTATAAGAAAATACCATCAACCGGGACTTTCACGATGGATAAATCCGCCTATTTGAATATGGTGGATTCTACTGCAAAGGATTACCGCAGTTCTCTAGGATATTTGCAGCTTAAGAAATTCTGGGAAGAAAAGACCCATTCGGCTTCTCCAAGAGACTGGTCGAGGAAGAACAGAATGCCCGTCTTGAGTCTAGTGCCAGATGATGAAGTAACTGCTGCACGTACTGCATTTGGTGCTCTTAATAGAAACCATCCGGATGCGGTGTCGGTGGCCAAAGCAAAAGAATATCTTAATCGAGCGACTTTTTATTCCGTTATGGATGATAAGGCCGCCCTCGATAAGATCTTTACTGATACTATAATCAAATACTACGCCGTTATGCTCACAGACGTAGACGAAGTTAAAGATTATTTGAACAGCAGATTGTCATCTGAACCTTACGACTGGTTTGGACTTCCTGAAGTTGATAAAAAACTGAAACAAATGGCTGAAGCAAAGTATAACCAGGGTGGCTCTGCCAGAGCTCTTGAAAAAATCGACGAAATGGATGTTGAAGACGTTAAACGTTATCTCAAGGAGCTTATAAAGGACAACATGACTGTAGGCATGGAAATCATCAAGGGCAACTGAAAGGTACAAAATGAATTATAAAGACTGTATTAAAAAAATTGACGGATTCTTATCAAAAGACAATCCTCAGCCTTTGATTGTAGATGTCCAGAGTAGAAACAGCATGTCAAAACTATTGACAAATTTCTGTGTTGGAACAACAAAAACTGTCCCCGCATCCGACTTTTGCGGATCTGACGGCTTTCCACAATTAGAGGAACTGTTTCATTCCCTCCAGACTAGAACGGACGACTGCTTTGTAACTGGGCTTACATCATTTTTGAAATTACAGGGAGAGCGCGAACTTTCGTCAAAATTACGCGAAATCCTTGGTATGACTACTTCTGCCCATGTAATACTTATTAGTTTCCAATGCAGACGATATCTTACATTCCACGATCCGCGCCTGAACCGAAGGATTGTTGCATTGGATGAAGACATGGAGAATGTTCCAGAGATATATTTTTGCTCTCCCAGTCTTCCTGCACCAAATGAAGTTCACGTTATAAGAGGTATTGAACTTTTTGGCTCTGCGGTAGAAAGTTCATCAGATCCGGCTATTTATATTGCAACGAATAAAACAAAGGCTCTTTACCCATATGCTTTATATAACATCACGGATCTTCAAAAAGCATACGATGTTCTGGCTATAGAGGATCCTAAGACAAAAGAACTGGATGAGAAATCTGGCACCGAGAAGCAATGGCAATATGCCCTTACATTATTTGGAGATAATCCAGGTTGGGACAATACTATAGATGCTGAATTCGGAGATCATTCAAGGCTTGAAATCTATATCCCCGGCATCGCCCAACTGAAATCAAACCGAGATAAATTGTGGCTTTATTATATCGGTCTCAAGCTTTATGGAGTAAAGAATAACTGGTGCTTAAACGATGCAGCCGAGCGATCTTCCTCTATCAAAGAGATGGCTTCAAACATTTATAGGGGAATTCTGTCCAAAAATCCTGAAGATAACGATTTCTGGGACTGCTATAAAAGTAGAAAGCAGCTTTTAATGCTTATTGGTAATCCTCCAGCGGAATTGGCTGCATTTTGCAAGCTTGTTATAGGTAAGGAAAATAATGAGATTTATTACCTGACCGATAACTCTCAACAGGAAAAAGAAGAAATATTTGCGTTTCTTGATAAGTACGGTGCAGAGTTTGACAAAACCATTCTCTTCAAGATTCTGCAGGAAGTCTACCCGGATTTATATGCTTACCTCGAACCATATGATTTCAAAAATGCATTATTGAACAGTTATTTTGGCGATTACAAATATCAGAAAGTTATTAACAAGCTGTTACCCGAGTTCTATGAAGTCGTTCTCGATCAGGCGAAAAAACGTGAGTATAATTCTGTACTCGATCCACGTTCATCACTTGTCGAAAAACTTCCTCGAGATAAGGCTCTCCTCTACTTCATAGATGCCATGGGAGTAGAGTATCTTAGCTATATCCGAGAGGAATGTAAGCGGCTCAACCTCAAATTAAACATCAAGGTATGCAGATGCGAATTACCTTCGATCACCAGCCAAAACAAGGAGTTTCTCTCAGGCTGGAATGAAGATCAGATTGTATCCGTCAAAGATATAGATGATATAAAACACCATGGGAAATATAATTTCGATTATTATAAGAATTCCAAGCTTCCTATTCATCTAATAAAAGAATTAGAGGTAATCCATGATGTATTGGGAAAAATCAAAACGAAGCTCCTTAACGATGAGATTGAGGAAGCAATCATGATTTCTGATCATGGCGCAAGTCGTCTTGTTGTACTGCACGACACCGAAAATGTCTGGGAAATGACTGAGAAAGGTGAACACTCCGGACGCTGCTGCAAAAAAAGCGAAGTGGACATGCAACCGAAATATGCTGCTGATGCCGGAGAATACTGGGCTTTGGCAAATTATGACCGGTTCAAGGGCAGCCGAAAAGCAAATGTGGAAGTTCATGGCGGCGCTGCCTTGGAAGAAATATGTGTTCCGATTATAAGAATTACATATTCCAATAATAATGTTGAGGTCTTTATCATGCCCATTGATTCAACAATGGACGATATCGATAAGACTCCTGAGATTGTTGTCAGCTATCGTAAGAAGGCAGCTATCAAAATATTTATGACTGAAGAACAGTCCGATGTTTCTGTCAGGATTAATAAGAAAAAATACACTGCTACTTTTATCGGGAATGGCTACTATCGTGCAGACATGCCTGATATTAAAAAGGCAGGATCATATATGGTCGATGTCTATTCTGGAGACAATCCAATTGCCGAGCAGCTTCCTCTTATAGTGAAGCGAGAAGGTCAGAAGATTAACGACTTGCTGTAGGAGGCTATAAATGGAAAGTAAATTAAGAGAATGCTTTGAAGATATGGTGGTATACAAAGATCTGAAAAAAAGCAATTTTTTCTCTTCTCTCGGGTTGCCCTCCTTTTTGAGGGACTGGGTATTAAAGAAATTTGAAGATGACGATGGCGATTATGATATCGAAGAGGTAACAGATTTTGTAAAAACATATCTTCCGAAAAAGGAAGAATGGATCAGCATAAAAAACAGAATCATTTACGAAAATGAACGTGTAAAAATTCTAACCAAAGTTGGCATTGATATTGATATTAAGACAGGCGAAATATCTTTTTCGTTGCCTAATTTTGGACTGACAAATAAAGAGACTATTATCGAACCATCTGTTTGGGAACGCTATAAAGATGAACTCACAAATGGCCAAGAGGCTTGGGGCGTTATAGAACTTGGCTACCGGCTCCCAGATGATACTGTGAAGCCTAAAATTACCGGCAAGATAAAAATGACCGGGTTTACCAACTTCTGCCCTTATGTTGCTGAATTGGATTATTACAAGGATGTACGTTCAGAATTTAATATATCTGAATGGATAGATATACTGCTTGGAGCTATTGATTACAATGCGTCCGGTTATAAAAACGATGATGAGAAGCTAACTATGTTAACAAGGCTTCTCCCATTTCTCGAAAAACGGCTCAATCTTTTGGAACTCGCCCCAAAAGGAACCGGGAAATCATACGTATTTGGTAACCTGAGCAAATATGGAACATTAACAGACGGTGGAAAAATCACCCGCGCAAAAATGTTCTATGATACCAGCCGTCACACCCCTGGCTTTGTTGTCGGAACAGATTATGTCGCAATTGATGAAGTAAAACTGGTCACGTTTAATGATGTCAATGAAATGCGCTCTATTATGCAAGGTTATATGGAACGAGGGCGCTTTAATATTGGCGGGTATGAGGGCGAATCTTATGCAGGCATTGTACTTCTTGGAAACATTGCTATAGAAAACATGGATGAGTATAATAGTATGTTTTCAGAACTGCCTTCTCTTTTTCAAGAAAGTGCACTTGTAGACAGAATACACGGATTTATCAAAGGATGGGACATCCCTAAGATGAGTGATGATCTTAAGGTATCCGGTTGGGCATTAAATACAGAATACTTCTGTACTGTAATGCATATGCTGCGGGATGATGCCAGCTATCGTGCAATAGTGGATGAACTTGTCGATGTCTCTGATAATGCTTATGTAAGACACACAGAAGCTGTAAAGCGCATAGCTACAGCCTATTTAAAACTTCTGTTTCCCAATGTACGCAGTTCCGCCGATGTTGACATCAGGCAATTCAATCGTTATTGTCTCAGGCCGGCCGTAGAAATGCGCAGAATTATTTGGAGGCAGCTTTCTATTCTTGACCAGGAATACAAGAATGACGACAAGCAAATGCCTACCTTTAATGTGGTAGTGTCAAATAACCTATGAAAAAGCGGAGCCAAAAATAAAGGCTCCCGTGGAACCTTGAAAACTGCAAATAATAAACCTTTTT
>CACXDS010000310.1 GCA_902766425.1 uncultured Lachnospiraceae bacterium | reverse complement strand
ACGAAGATAATATCCTCCCGGAATACATTTTCTGCCGGATTTACCTGGTACAGCGGCTCCACTCCCTCCAGCGCTGCTCCGTCCAGCCTGTCCAGAAAAGAGATCATATCCGTCAAATCCTGCTTCGCCTGCTCCCGCTCTTCCTCACTCAATTGAAGCTCCGAAAGCCGAGCCATCCTCTCCACCAAAGGATCATCCACCTGCAAACTCATTTTCATATCCTTCTTCCCCGTAGCAAAGCGGGCAGGGAGTGTTCCCTGCCCGACATATTTCTTATAATGCCTTGATCCGATCAATGGCCTCCACTGTGTTTTCGTAGCTGCCGAATGCATTCACACGGAAATAATGCTCACCGCTGGGACCGAATCCGGAGCCCGGCGTTCCCACCACATTCGCCTTATCCAGAAGATAATCAAAGAACTCCCAGCTGGTCATATTGCCGGGTGTGCGCACCCAGACATAGGGAGCGTTCACACCGCCGGAGACAGTGTAGCCCGCCTCCTTCAGTCCATTATAAATATACTTTGCATTGTTCATGTAATATGCAACCTGTGCCTTGAGCTGAGCCCGGCCCTCATCGGAATATACCGCCTCGCCCGCCCTCTGAATGATATAGGGAGCGCCATTATACTTTGTTCCATGTCTTCTGGCCCAGAGTCCATGGAGTGCAACGCCATCCACCTTCAGCTCCTTTGGAACCACCGTAAAGCCAAGCCGAACGCCTGTAAAGCCCGCGTTCTTCGAGAAGGAGCGAAGCTCTATGGCACAGGTTTTCGCCCCCTGACACTCATAGATGGAGTGCGGTACATCCTCCTCGGAAATATAGGCCTCATAAGCCGCATCATAAATGATCACAGCTCCCACCTTATTAGCATAGTCAACCCACTCCTGAAGCTGCGCCTTTTTCACAGTGGCACCGGTGGGGTTATTGGGGAAGCAGAGATAGATCAGATCTGGAACCTCCTTGGGAAGCTCCGGTGCAAAATTGTTCTCTGCCGTACAGGGCATATAGATCACATCACTCCAGGTCTCTGTGAGTTTATCGTAGGTACCGGTTCTCCCGGCCATCACATTAGAATCCACATATACGGGATAAACGGGATCCCCCACTGCAATCTTATTATCCAGGCTGAAAATCTCCTGAATATTGGCGGCATCGGACTTTGCGCCATCGGATACGAAGATCTCATCCGCACTGATATCGCATCCCCTTGCCTTATAATCCTTCTCCGCAATGGTATTTCTGAGAAACTCATATCCCAGATCCGGTGCATAGCCGCGGAAGGTCTCGGCCTTACCCATCTCATCCACAGCCTTATGCAGCGCATCGATGATCACAGGTGCAAGGGGCTGCGTCACATCTCCGATGCTCAGCTTGATCACCTTCTTGTCAGGATGAGCCTCCTGATATTCTCTCACCTTTCTGGCCACTGTAGAAAACAAATAGCTGCCGGGAAGCTTTAAATAATTATCGTTTAATTTTGCCATGCCTTTTCTCCTCTCTGTGCATTACAGTTTCCCTTCAAAGACAGTCTCCGCAGGCCCTGTCAGAAGGACATGACCCGTGGAGGCTTCTCTGGAAACCAAAAGCCTACCGCCTAATAGTGTAACAGTTATTTTCTCATCCGTCAAACCCTTTTGCATACAAACCACGGCGGCTGCGCAGGCTCCCGTTCCGCAGGCCAGGGTTTCTCCCACGCCCCTCTCCCATACCCGAAGGGCGATCCGGTTCCTCCCGAGTACCTTTACAAATTCCACATTAGTCCTGTCAGGAAAGGCCTTAGCCTTTTCTATGAGCGGACCCAGCGTTTCCACCTGCCAGTCCTCCTCTTCTGAAAGCAGCAGGACTGCGTGGGGATTGCCCATGGAGACGCAGCTTATTAGAATCCTTCCTCCGGTTCCACCGTCCCTTTGGCAACACGACATGCTATCTCCTTCCCTCCATGACAAGCCCGTCCTTTCTTTCCCCTCCATCCCTGCGTCATGCTCCCCCTCTATCCTGATCTCGCGTATCTCACCGGGTGCTCCCATATCTACCTGTATGTATCTCACCTTCTTCCCAAGCCGATTCCTCTCCCAGGTGCCTCCTGCGCGCTTCCATTCCTTGCGCTCCTGCTTCTCATTTTGCCCCTTCTCGCAGCATTCTTTCCTTTGGTATTCCTCCCCGCATTGCCCTTCCTCGCTCCGACCTTCCCCTTGGCATTCCTCCCCGCATTGCTCTTCCTCGCTCCGACCTTCCCCCTGCTGCCTCTCCCAGAATTCTCCTCTTTCCCGAGTGCGGTCCTCTCTCAAGGTCTCCGGCACCTCCCGGTCATCCAGCATCCGGAGACTTCTCACCACCCCCAAGCTCTCCACTTCAAATTCTCTCTCCTTAGTGAGTCCATTGTCCCAAATGTATTTTCCCACACATCTTATCCCATTTCCACACATTTCCGCTCTGCTGCCATCCGGATTATACATCTCCATCTCAAAGGGTGCCTTCTTGCCCGGCTGAACAAAAAGCAACCCATCCGCTCCAATACCATAATGCCTGTCGCAGAGTAGCCTTGCCAGCTCTCCCCGGTTTTCCGTGGCATTCCTGCCGCCGTTTTTGCGCCCATCCAAAAGAATGTAATCATTTCCGCACCCCTGCAGCTTCGTAAAATACATAAAAACCCCACACTCATTTCTGTTGAAACAGTTTATGAGTGTGGGGTTTCTGAAATGTATTCAAGTTTTAATGTACTATGCTTCCTGCTGCGTTTCCTTTTCTGATACGAAGCAAGCCACCAGTCCATAAATTATGGTTGGGCGGATCCAGATTTCTGTGAGCATATAGTCGGTATATTCGTTGATCGGATTGAGGTAAATGACATAGTTGTACAATCCGGCAATGACCATGTCAATGACAAAAAGCAGCCACAAATTGCGTTTTGTGTACCTCTTCCAGTCCTTGCGGGCATAAAAGAAGGTAAGCAGGAGGAGCAAAATTACTGCCAGGGTAAGACAGCCTAAATGGATGGAGTAGCTCTCCAACGGCGGCAGAAAGAGAATGTCTCGCAAGAGCACGGTAACCCCTATACAGATTGAGCTCCAGTAGTTAAAGCGCTGACTGTCGAGTCGCTTGAAGAAATACAGCGCCATCATCACCAGGCATGCAATGTAGAACAGGTTAAGCACGAGCTCCGGCCATGCCTCGCCAAGGCCGAACTGGCCAACGCCATAGAGCATAACTCCCACCGAGAGCACACCTCCTATTGCCGTAATTCCTATGTCTATGATTTGTGATTTTTTCTGAAATCTTGTCTCCATAGCATTCCTTTTCGCCATCGCAACGCCAAAATCCGGAAGCTTCGCATAAGGTTATCCTGCCCCGGATTAAAATGATATCTAGTTCTGCATCATGGAAAGCACCATCTGTGCCGTCTCCGTCATGCTTGTCCCGCTGTCCATACTGCTCTTTTGCAGATACTTATGTGCTTCCCCTTCTGTCATATGATTTCGCACCATCAGAAGTCCCTTCGCCTCTGCGATCAGAGCATTTTCCTGTGAGGACCTCTCTTGGGGAAGCTCTTTCTTCTTACGCCTCTTCCTCTCGATCCCCTGGGTAATCATTCCCACTGTATTCACAAAATCATTCAGTCTGAGGGGCAGGGAGAGACAGATCATATTCTTCCCAAAATCCTCCGTGATCACCTTCTGTGAAGCCAATAGCAAGAGTTCAAAACCCACAGGCAGACAATCCTTCAGCTCCTGAAAAAGCATATCCGGCATTTTATAGGCGCAGATGACCACCCCGTCCTGCAACCCATCCGCCTGTTGGATCGCCTGGGCGCCCGTGGTACAAATGGCGTTAACCCGGTAACCGCTGCGAACCAGTATGCTCTTAATGGTCTTCGCCTCTTCCAGCTTGGGGAGCACCACGATAATATTGACCAAAGGTCTACCTCCTTAAGCTTAGTATTTCAGGAGATATTCATCCAGCTCCCACTGTGAAATACTCGTCTGATACCGCTCGCATTCTTTTCTCTTTGCGTTGATGTACTTGGATGCGATATGACTGCCGAGAGCGTCGATCAGTACCTGATCCTTCTCAAGCTCATCCAATGCAGCCGCCAGCGTCTCGGGCAATCTCTCGATTCCTGCCTCTTTACGCTGAGCACCGGTCATGGCAAGCACATTCTCCTCCACGGGCTTTGGAGGCTCAATCTTATTCTGAATGCCATCCAGACCTGCTTCCAAGCAGAGCGCCAAAGTCAGATAGGGATTTGCTGCGGAATCCGGGCTGCACAGCTCGATTCTGGTTCCCTCACCCTTTGCATAGTTCGGAATACGGATCAGATTGGAGCGGCTTACCTCACCCCAAGTGATAAACACAGGCGCATCAAACCCGGGAACCAGTCTCTTGTAGGAGTTCACCAAGGGATTGGCAATCGCGGTGATCCCCTTAATATGCTTCATGATGCCACCCACAAAATACTGTGCTTCCTGGGACAGCCCGCAGACACCCTCTCTGTCTCTGAAAATGTTTCTGCCTTCCTGGGTCAGATTCATGAGCAGATGCATGCCGGAGCCATGTACTCCTTCCTTGGGCTTGGGCATAAAGGTCGCATGAAGCCCATGCTGGCGGGCAATGGTGCGGACAGCCATCTTAAAGGTCATGATATTATCCGCGGTATAAAGCGCTTCGTCATAGCGGAAATCGATCTCATGCTGCGCAGGGGCCTTCTCATGATGAGAGCCCTCCACATTAAAGTTCATGGCCTCCAGAGTCATCACCATGTCTCTTCTGGCATTCTCTCCAAAGTCCAGAGGTCCCAGATCAAAGAACCCTGCCTGCTCGCCGGTATTGGTGGTAGGCTGGGTATTTTCATCCGTATTAAACAGGAAGAACTCACACTCGGGAGCTACCTCCAGCGTGTAACCCAACTCCTTAGCGTGGTCGACCGCTCTGCGAAGCACATATCTGGGATCTCCCTCATAAGGGGTGCCATCGGGATGATACAGATCACAGATCATTCTGGCCACCTTACCCTGCTGAGGTCTCCAGGGGAAGGTCTCAAAGGTTCCCATCACGGGATACATGAAAATGTCCTGTTCGTCAAAGCCGCCAAAACCATCCACTGCGGAGCCGTCAAATCTGCAGGCATTCCTCAAAATCTTACTGAGCTGGCTGGCCGTTACCGCCAGATTCCTAAAATTTCCGAAAATGTCCGTGAACTGAAGTCGGATAAACTCCACATCCTCCTCCTGCACCATCTGGACAATATCTTCCTGTGATAAATTCTTCATGGTAAGCCCTCCATTCTTCTTTTTTCTGTCCCAAAAATCAGGTCAATTGCGTAACAAGAGCGTGCTTACCAAACTGTAGGAGCGCCCTTGTCCTTCCGTATTCTATGATACCAATTTTCCCCCTTGCTTGTCAATGAAAAATGCTCGTTAACGGTCATAAAAGCCTTTATCTCCGCATAGTCTTACAATAAGCAATCCAAGCATCAAAAACAAGGAGATTTTCTTATGAGTGCGAAAACCAAAATTCTTGTTCTACACAAAAAAGAAGTCCTTTATGCCGGTATCTTTACCGCCACAGGACTCTTTTTGATCGTTTTGTTCTTGATCTTATTTCTGCCGGGACGCCGGACAGAGCCCCTGCCCGACTCCCTGCCGGAGTCGCAGACTGATAGCCTCGGAACGGCATCTCCAAGCCGCTCCGCGCAGCTTCAAAGAGCTGTCTCTTCCGATGCTCTGCAAACTGCTCCCAAATCCGGTATTCTTCAGGAAACTCTGCCCAGTGCTTCCTTTCAGCCGGGAATCTATAAGACCGAGCTGATCCTGGGCGGTCAGACCATCGAGGTGGAAGCTGTTCTGGAAAAGGACCGGATCTCCTCCCTTCGCCTGGTGAACATAGACGAAGCCATCACCACCATGTACCCCCTCCTGGAGCCCACCATGGAACATATTTGCAAGCAGGTCTATGAAACGCAAAGTCTGGATCAGTTAGATCTGGATTCCGGTGCAAGATATACCTCCCTGGTGCTTCTGGAGGCCATACGCTGCTGTCTGGATAAGGGGAGTGCTGACTAAAAATCTAATTTGCCCTGCTGTAAAGTCCCTTCAGCTCCTCCACGGAAAAATTGTATTTGCGATCGCAGAACTGGCAGCAAACCTCGACCTCCTTACCATCATCGATCATATCCTTCAACTCTGTCTTGCCGATGCTGATCAGGGCCCTTTCCACACGGGTCCTGCTGCAATCGCAGGAGTACATGGCGGGCATGGTATCCATCACCTTCAGATCCATTCCCTTCAGAACGATCTCCAGAATATCCTCCGGGCGATTCCCCTCATCCAGCATGGTGGTGACGGATTTCAGGCCTTTAATGTTTTCCTCCAAGGCTGATATAGTCTCTTCCTCCGCAAAAGGCATGAGCTGGATGATAAAGCCTCCGGCCTGCTTTACGGTATTATCCTTCTCCATCAGAACTCCGAGCCCCACACAGGAGGGTACCTGCTCGGAAGCAGCAAAATAATAGGTCAGATCCTCTGCGATTTCCCCCGTCTGCAGCTCCACCTGTCCGGAGTAAGGCTCCTTCAGCCCCATATCCTTGATCACCGTAAGGGTCCCCGGCCCTATGGCCCCGGATACATCCAGCTTACCGATACTGTTGGCAGGCAGGATCACATCCGGCACAATAGGATATCCCTTGACCTTACCCTGCGCATTGGCCGTTACAGTGATTCCCTCCACAGGGCCGTCCCCTCGAATCTTCAGGGTCAGAAGGTCATTCTCTCCCTTCAGCATGCTTCCCATCATCAGTCCTGCGGAAAGAAGTCTCCCCAGTGCGGCCGTGATCACAGGACTGGT
>CACXDS010000309.1 GCA_902766425.1 uncultured Lachnospiraceae bacterium | reverse complement strand
CCACTCCCTGATCAGCTTCTCACAGTCTCGCCCGAACATGAGTATTCCGTTGGGATTGTTAATTTCAAATGCGTTCCTAAAATGAAAAAACCGGAAAATGAAAAAACTCCGGCAAAATGACAACAGAAGCATTTGCCGGAGTTCAATGTGAAATATTATACAAATTGAATGGATTTAAGGTCAAAATCACAGCCCGGAAGGAAGATCAGTGATATCCTGCACTGATTCTCCAAGGGGCCAATTGGGAATTCCCTGGCCACATATTGCTCGCTTCCCCCAAATTCCAAAAGAAATTTCCTGCTCTCTTTTCCGTCGCACTGCAGATGAATGCTGTTTACGGCCAGCTTGGACCGCCCGGTGATCACCACTCCGGTGGGTAGCTCCTCAAAGCAAAAATCTCCCAGGTCAATTGTCACATTATTGCCGATTCCCGTCACCTCCGTCTCCCCCAGAGTAAAGCTGTCTCCATAAATCCGCTCCGCGTAACATGCCATAAGCACAGCCTTCTCCTTTGCAATCTTCTCAAAGGAAAAGCCTCCCACATCATAGGAAAAATCTGACTGGATTGAAATCGTATGCACGCCCCGCAAAGGCTTCGGAAGCCTAAACGCCTTTGCCTGATAGGTGAGCCAGATCGGCTTTAGGTCATAGACAAAGTTTCCCAGAAGCTCTCCCTCCTGCGGCGTGCCATCCCAGATGGAAATCGGCACGGGACTGTCATAATTTGCAAAGAGGGAAACGGAAATGATGTCACTTCCCACCCTTCCAAAGTCCACATGCTCAAAGCCAACCCATCCACCGCCATTACCTAATCCCGCACCATGCTGGATGCCAGTGGACACATTTCCGCCGCTCAATGTATAAAGACCCCCGGAAACAAATTCATAGGGATCCGTGAGGGCCGGACCCAGCCCATCAGCAGAAAGGCGAAGCATGGAAAAGACCTTTACCTTGTCCGTCCCGTTTTTGCAAAGTGCCCTTAAGTAAAACTCACCGTCCCCAAGGCACCTCACCGTAACTCCCCCTGAATCCTTTGACACAATCTGGGCCAGTGGTGAGACAATACCGTCCACCGTGGTAATCCGGTATTCCATCTCGTCAGCATACGAGCAATTCTTCGGATAAAGCCCAGTCTGAAACCGCAGCTCTCTGTGTTCCGGATCAAACCGCAGCCTTTCGCCGGAAAGCGCAATGCGCCTTACGGGAATATCATTTAACGGATCCGGGCAATCCGATGCCCGCTCCCTGTTATGTGAACAAAAGCTGATTCCCTGCATGGGCTCGCCCGCCTCTGCGCAAAGCTCCAGCCTTGCCTCGGGAAGTGCGGGGGAACGCACGATTATTTCAATAGCTCCGGCCTCCTTGGTTGGCGCCACAATCGCCAGGAGCTTTCCGGAAAACAGCCTGCGGGATGTTCCCTTGTATTGCTCATAGTCCGTGGAATCGCCATTGTCAAGTCCCACTAGCCGCCCCGCGCCTAAGACCTCGACAAAAATGCGGTTATTAGCATTCGCCACCTCCGTCCCCATCTCATCCACTGCACTGATCTCGATAAAGCACAGATCATCGCTCCCCGCTTGCAGGCGCGTTTTGTCAGCATGCAGCAAAAGCTTTACGGCATCACCAAAGCTGGAGACCTCATCTTTGGCAATTACCTTGCCGGTTTCATCGTATCCAATGGCTTGGAGCTGCCCCTTTTCATAGGGAATTTTAACATTCAGCGTAAGTTCCTCATCCTGAAGAGGATCACAAGCTTTGCTTGCCACCGGTCTGCCATTCAAGCATAACTCTATTCTGGGACAATTGCCCGCCACACGGACATCGATGCACTCTCCCTCCGCAAAGTCCCAATAGGGATATATATGGACAAAGGGATCCTTTCGATAATCCGTCCAGGCAGCCTTAAATATGTAAAAGCTGTCCTTGGGGAAGCCCGCTGTGTCAACCTGCCCAAAATAACTGTTCTTTGTGGAATAGGGCGTGGGCTCACCGATATAGTCAAAGCCCGTCCAGATAAACTGTCCAGCGCAAAACTCCCTGTCCCTGTCAGGAATGATGCAGTCCTCCGTTCGCTTTGCCGCCCATGCAGGTGAGCTGTTCCCAAGTGCGGAGCACTGCTCATCATCCTCGCTGAGAATGGCCTTCTCCAAGGGGAAATGATAGATTCCTCTGCTCTGCACCACCGAAGAGGTCTCAGAGCCATATATACACCAGTCAGGGTGCTCGGCATGCTGCTCGTCATAGAATCGCTCGCCGTAATTGTACCCCGCAATCTTCAGTATGTCCGCACATTTCCGCGCATTCTCACTTCCCATATAGTTTGAACCATGAGTGATATAAGCATTTTTCCCCGGGTCATGCAGGCGCACAAGACTTGCCAGGAGACTTGTCACCTCCTGCCCCCGATCGTCTGCGTGAGTGTCATAAATCTCATTCCCGATACTCCAGCCGATGATGCAGGGGTGATTGCGATCCCGGCGGATCCAGGCTTGTACATCCCGCCTCACCCAATCAGGGAAAAATCTGGCATAGTCATATTCCGTCTTTGGGCGCTCCCACATGTCAAAGGCCTCATCCAGAATCAGAAAGCCCAGCCTGTCCGCCAGCTCTAAAAGCTCCACCGCAGGCGGGTTGTGGCTTGTCCTGATGGCATTCACACCCATTTCCCGAAGGATCAGGAGCTGTCTTTTGATTGCATGGACATTCACCGCACTGCCCAGTGCTCCCAGATCATGATGCTGGCAAGCCCCGTGAAGCTTGACATGACGGCCGTTGAGAAAAAATCCATGGTCCGTGGTAAATTCCATTCTACGGAATCCAAATTCCACGGTGCTTTCGTCCAAAAGCTCATCATTCTGCCACAGCTGAACGCGACATTCATAAAGTCCGGGATTCTCTATGTCCCAGAGCTTTGGATTCCGGATACGGAGCTCCTGACGGTTTACACCATACCTCCAGCCATCCCGCGTCAGCTCCGGTGCCAGCGCACTGCGGTCTGCTCCGCAGACATCGCTCTCCGCCTCCAGAACAGTCATCATTCCTTTTTGCTCCAAAGCAGCTGCTGCGCCTTCTCCCTCCGGGACGGTTGTCGAGCTTTTTCTCTCCGGAGCGGTTCCCATCCCTTGCCTCTCCGATGGGATTGCAGCTTCTTCCCCCTCCAGAGTCAGAATTGCCGTCTTCAGCTTCAAGCCCTGCAGCTTCTCACCGGCAGGTCTCTCCGTCTCCACCGTCACTGTCACTCTGCCATCCATGTCCGCGTTAATATATATCCCGTCCGGCAGAAGGTGGGTCTGCGAAAAATGTTTGAGCCAAACTCTCCTGTATATGCCTGCACCGGAGTACCAGCGGGAGTTGGGCTCCCTGTGATCCACCCTGACGGTGATCACATTCTCCCCCACTTGGACAAAATCCGTTACATCCAGCTCAAAGGTGGTATATCCATATTTCCATTCCCCTGCCAGGCTTCCATTCACATAGACATGGCAATCCATATAGACGCCCTCAAATCGAAAGGCTGTGCGACGCCCGTCATCCGGCAGTGTAAATTTATGTCTGTACCATCCTGTGGAAGTCTTATAAAGCTCCTTGGTATCCTCGATCAGCCAGTCATGGGGCAGATCAACCTCCCTCCAGTCAAAATCCTCCCGATACTCCTCGCCGATGGGCTGCAGGGAAAACTCCCATCCATCGCAAAACAAAACCAT
>CACXDS010000308.1 GCA_902766425.1 uncultured Lachnospiraceae bacterium | reverse complement strand
CCTGTACTTCTGGTGACCAGCTTTCCGGTGGCATCGCGGACCGGAGTCTTCTCCTCATAAAAAAGGAAATTACCGTTTTTGCTGACGGCACAATAACCGGAGGTTGTGCCCAGATTATCCGAATATTTCTTATATGCATCCACTTGATCCGGGATCGTTAAGGTACCGCCCTCCAGATATCCCCCGTCATAGCCCAGGATCACAGCAACCTTGTTACTGGCGCTGATATCATTAACCGTCACATAGGCAAATTGAAAATGCCCATCCCCGGTGGTATAAATGGGCTCATTGTTTCCCACAATGGGAATTCTGCTGTTTGAGGCATCCACCGTCACCTTTTTCGCTCTTGTAGTTGCAGCTCCCAGATTATCCACAGGAATACCCGCTATCAAAACGGCAGTTGCCATAAAAAGCGCACCGATTGTCTTGCGAACAGAAGCCTTTCTTCCCATCCTTAGTTCCGTCTCCTTTCAGCCAGAAGCATCACTCCCGTGACTTTACCTTCTTGGCAACAACCACAAATCTACCTGCTTCCTCCTGATAATCACAGGTAGAAAGAGTAACCAGTTGGTCTCCGAACTGTGCCGTCACTCCCGTGTCATACAAACTCAGCTTTGCCATCTCCTCCATATAGGAATCAAATTCTGCAGAGCTGATACAGTCAATAAACTGATAATACTTAAAGGTGATCTCATCCTCATTGAAGACATGGGAACGAAACACATACATCACCTGATAAATCCCTTTCTCATATATTGTATCAAATTGAAAATAGGGATATTTTTTCCAATAGTCTTCCTTCCCGTAATGATCCAGATTGCCAAACATGGCGCCGCTCTTCATATGATGCCCATACAGAATAAAATTGGTGCTGGGCTTTAAGACATCACAGCCTGTATCCATAAAGATTGCACCATTCTTGTCACTTTTCAATTCACTGTTATGACTTAAGAAAAAATCATTATCATCCGTCTGCATCACAGGAAAGCCATATTTTCCACCGATATCTTTATCGTCAAATTTCAGCCAGCCGATTAGCTTTTTATGCTGTTGATAAATGGTTTTATATTCCTCCAGTACCTCCGGAGTGTCTCTCCTCCCGTCCAGGCTGACTCGGTAAGCGCCTTCCTCCGGATTTTCCTCTCCATTTTTTCCGTTTTCGAATGCATCCGATGCCTGATACCCGACCAGGGATCCCAATTTTTCCTGTTGACTCTGCGTCCTTTTCATCTGGTAGGCATATATTCCAAAGCTCCCGAGAAAGGCGATCGCCAACAGCCCGCTTGCAATCAGAAAGCCTCTTCTGATCCTCTCACGCTTTTTCAATTCACGCTCCACGGCTTCCTGCAGCAATTTCTCCTGCTCCGGGGTCCTTCCCGTTCTCGTCAGGTCGGATCCGCTCTTCCTTCCGGCTTCTATGCCGGAGGATACTCGGCCGGAGGATTTTTCGCCGGAGGATACTCGGCCGGAACGCCCTGCGACCGCATTACTTTCCTTCTTTGCATCCGGCTTCCCGGTATTTTTATCCGGTCTTCTGAGCCTTTCTCTGAGTTCATCCTCAAAATCCTGTCCAAGGAGCGTCTGAAAACGGATCTCCTTTTTTTCTATTTTCTGCAATAGCCCTTTTAATTGTTCAGAATTATAATCCTTGGAAATTGCCCTTATTTTATCGATCAGTTTTTTGTCCGACATGGCTCTGTCATATTCCGCTTGGGACTGAAACTGCCTGCCATCCACAATATATGTCTTCTTCGTCATAAAAAACCTTTAATGAACCCCTGCCTTCCCTTCGTGTTATTATAACTATATCAGGAATTTATTGCAAGGATAAAATCCTGGTATGGGTGTGGCTCTCATAGTCAAAAAGCATCCAGACAGGCTTCTCCCGTCGCTGTGGGAGCTCTGAAAGCCCAATGTCCCTTTTGTCAGGAAAAAGATAATGAAAAGGCTCCAGATGAGAAAGCTTCCCATTGATACACAGCCTGTGTGTCTCCTCCCGAAAGCCCTTAGGATCCGGTGCCCAGGCCGGGCGAGTCTTGCAATTCTCTCTCTCATACAGATCAAAAATCAGGCTTTCCCTGACCACGGAGATCACTTCCTCCTGTGTAGCCCCCAGCCCCTTCCTCCTGCCCATCCAAAATTCCTCCGTAGTAAGAAAATCCAACAAAATCTCGCATCTTCTGATTCTGGAATGCTGCATGCCCAGATAGCCATTCTTAGCATAGAATTCCCCCAGCTTCAGATAAAAGTCAAAGGCGCTGCCCGTCACCGGGTATAATACCTTCATAGTCACCTCATATTGACCGCTATTGTAATAAATTTCCAGCTGCTCCTCCACCTTCTTGATCCGAAGAAGCTCCTCATAGGAGAGCCATTTCGTGGAAAGCACCTCATAGGGCGGCTCATCGTGACACAGAATTCCATACTCATCCGCATGCTCATAGAGATAGGAGCCCTTTAATACCTTCAGGAAACCAAGCTGTAGCTGTTCGGACCAAAGCGCATAAATTTCGTCAAAGGATCGCCTGAAGCTTTCATAGCCTTCGAGGGGTAATCCGGCGATCAGATCCAGATGCTGATTGATATTGCCAACGGAGTGAATTTTAGTCACAACCTCTTTCAATCGCTCCAGATTCATGCTCCGATGGATCTCCCGAATGGTTTCAAGCTTTGTGGATTGTACACCTATCTCTAATTGCACCAGGCCCGGTCGCAGACTTCCCAGAAGCTCCACCTCTTCGTCCTTGAGAAGATCTGCGGAGATCTCAAAATGAAAATTGGTCACTCCGTTGTCATGCTCTTTTATAAACCTCCAGATGGCCTGCGCATGTCGGTGATCACAGTTAAATGTGCGATCTACAAATTTTACCTGCGGCACTTTCCTATCCAGAAAAAAAGACAATTCCTCCTTCACAAGCTCTAAATTGCGAAATCTCAGTTTTTTATCCACTGAGGAGAGACAATAGCTACAGGAAAAAGGGCAACCCCTGCTGCTCTCATAATATATGATCCGATTGGAATACTCCTCCAAATGATCATAGCAAAAGGGCAGGGAACTGAGATTCATCTCTTCTCTGGGAGGGGTAAAGCGAAGCTTCTCTCCCTCTTCCCGATAAGCAAGGCCGGAAACCTTCCCGAGCTCTCCGCCCTCCAGATAATATCCGCAGAGCTCCCGAAAGGTTTCCTCCCCCTCCCCGATCATGATTCCCTTGACATAGGAATGCTTTTTCAGAAAATCCTTCACCTCAAAGGATACCTCCGGTCCTCCCAGCCAGATTGGAACATCCGGGGCCAATTTATGAAACTCCTTCGCTATGGATTCCACATAGGAAATATTCCAGATATAACAGGAAAAGCACAACACGGAAGGCTTGCTCCTAAAAACACTCTCTAAGATATAGTCCTTCTGTTGATTGATGGTAAATTCCGCCAATTCCACTTCTCCTGTAAATTTCCCGGCGCTTGCCTTGAGCGAATGCACAGCCAGATTGGAATGGATATATTTTGCGTTGATAGCAACAAGCAGGATCATATTGTGCCCCTCCTTCTGCTTATTTTATCATATTCAGGACACAATCGCCACTAATATCAATTTTTCCAGTCAAAATTTTGCCACCTGCTGCATAGTATAAACTACATAAAAAATTTGGAGGCATTCAAACATGAGTGACTTATCCGCAAGCAACTGTGGCTGCAACAATGGCTACAACAATAATTCCTGTTCCGGAAATAACTGGATCTGGATCCTCCTGTTGCTTTTCTGCTGCAATGGCAACGGAAACGGACTTCTGGGTACCAACTCCGGAAGCTGCGGCTGTGGCAACAACAATAACTCCTGCTGCGATTGGATCATCTGGATCCTGCTTCTTTCCAATTGCTGCGGCGGCAATGGCGGCTGTGGTTGTAACTAACCCGCCGGATGCACTTGCGTGCAGGACTTACCTTTCAGAACGATTTATGTCCTGACTTAAGAGTCCTGCACCTTCTACATGCGGAAAGGCTTTTTCTCGCATAGATCAGAAGAAAAGGACAGGATGCAGCGATGGAGACAACCACCTTTGATTCCTTTTTTACTTCAGGACAATTACAGATGTGCAAGGTCTTGTTTCCATTGCTGCCGCCACAGCTACGCGGGCAGTTTGCCATTTTTATCAAACTTCAGGAGCTGCGAAACGCCGTAAATTATGTCAAGCTCCATCCACAGGGAAGCTTTCAGGGCTTGCAGTCTCCCCGTGGTAGCGAAGAACTGATAAGCTCCATCCTTCCCTATTGTGATGATGAGCAAAAAGAAACCTTGCAGCGTTTTCACCAAAGCTTTCAGCAGATGGAGCAGCTTAAGGACATGATGGACATGGTATCGACAATGAAGGAGCTCTTCCCACAGGGAATGGAGCCCCAGAATATGGATCCGTCCCAGATGGCGGACATGATGTCTGTCTTTTCGGGAGGGAGCCCTTTT
>CACXDS010000307.1 GCA_902766425.1 uncultured Lachnospiraceae bacterium | reverse complement strand
TAAGTAATATAAATTTAAGAAGCAAAGAAACATCCCAACCGGAAACAGAATTTAGGGTGGATTTTTATTCTCTTTCGTTTTATAATAGAAATAATGTTTTTGACAATTGCTCATTTTTTGTACATTTCTGCAAGGAGGTTTATTGCATTGAAACATAAATCACGATTTAGTGCCCTGTTGATCTTGCTGGCGGCATCCATGCTAGGGGCCTGCGGATCGGCAAGCACCGATGCTGACCAGAGCAAGGAATATCTGGTGAATGCCTGGGAGACCCCGGCCCCCATCAAATATGCCTATGACACCGGAGCGACATATTTTACGCCGGATAAATCCTACGAGGGCACAAAATCCTCCTATTTGATCTATTACGGTGTATTAAATGACGAGATCATCAATACCTGTAAGAAATATGAGGTGGTGATCCTCCACCCTAAGATGGGAAACATTACCCGGGATCAGATCCAGGAGATCCGGGCCAGCGGCACCATAGTACTGGGTTACATCGCCATCGGTGAGGATCTGCGGACAGCAGGTATGACCCCGGAGCAAATGCTGCAGGATAAACGCTTTACCGGGGACGGCACCGGTCCGCGAGTGGACCCACGCCCCGCCGGCGAGACCTCTCTGGATGGCATTGATATCAGTGGGCTTCCCTCCCCCGGCGGCACAGGCTACGCCTCCTACTTCCTGGATGACAATAATTTTGACGGAAGGCCTGATATCAACCCCATATTCAACTGTGCATTCACCAATATCGGAGATCCCGCCTGGTTTGAAGCCCTGGATCAGATGACCATCGATGGCCAGGACCAGATTCCCGGGATCAAGGAGATCCTGACGGATGAATACGGACGGGGACTGGGCTGCGATGGACTCTTCCTGGATACCATTGATACCTGCGCACCCAATATCTATACGGATGACAACAGCCCCAATAAGACCAAGTTTGAGTGGACCGCTCCCGGTGTGGCAGAGTTCACCAAGCACTTAAAGGAGGAATATCCGGACAAGCTGGTATTGCAAAACCGTGGAATCTTCTTCTACAACCCGGTGCTGCCCCACTTTAAGTACAATCCCAGAGCCTATGTGGACTATGTCATGTATGAGAGCTACCATCTGGATTCCAATACCGACACCCTTTACTTCGAAGGCTATGCCAACGATAACCGCTACAATTACGCACCAAGGCTGGTGGCGGAGGCCTCCCGTCCGGACGGCTTCCAGGTGCTTTCCCTGGGATATGCGGAGGGGCCTGCTGAGTATCACCTGAAGGACACTCTCATGGGGTATTCCACGGAAGGACTGGACATTCTGATGGAGGATATGAATGTGGCTGAAGAGGCCGGCTTCATGCACTATATCACCGACGGCGGTGTTGTGCTGGTAAATGATTTTGTCATTACCCACGAGGAGACCGCAGATGACACAGCCCCCATCTGGACCAGCACCTATAACGCTTCCACCGCCTGGCCGCCGGAGGCTCCGGAGCCCCGGGTCGGCGTTCAGGAGGTGGTACCCATTAAGGATGGTGTCATCCTGAGATGGGATGTGGCCCTGGACAAAAACCATGTCTCCTACATTCTATATTACCAGACGGAGCCCTTTGACTTTGAAAAGGATCCCAATCTGGAAAATGCGGAGAGCTTAGAGCTCATTCCGGAAATGGGAGAGGGCTATGAGAACGGCGTTGGCCCCAATGTCTATCCCTACCAGGCCCAGCTGGACGAGCTGGATCACAAGAAGACCTATTATTTCCTGATCAGAGCCAGGGACCTCTCGGACAATCACAACGAGGATGACAATACTGTGGTTCTGTCGGCAAAGCCCTCCAGAAAATAAAGTATAGATGAAAAGCCCACAAACCTTATCCGGTTCGCGGGCTTTTTATAATCTGCTGTTTTGTCGCACAGGACATTTCCGAAGCTTTTGCAAACTATATGAAATCTTAGATCATACCCCCAATTCATCCTCCCCATACAATTCCTTCGGGAGATGATGCAATTCATACAGCATTTGATACACCTCCTTTCACTCTTTCAGATACAATTCCACTCTATTCTGAATTACTTCAGCTACTTCTTTTGCCGTCTTATACCCTGCAAGAAAGCTTTCCGCTTCTTCCTGAATGATCTTCATGATTTCAGGATGATACTCAAATTTTTGATCTGCCAATTTGATTAGCTGTTTAACTGCGTCGCAATCTTCTTCCGCCGCCTCATATACTTCGTATTGCTGAGTTCCATCATAATAAAACGCAATTACTTGTTTTTTCTGATTTCCAAACTCATCCGTGACCATATGACTTTCCCTGGCTGATTTAAGCTGCTCATCAAGCTTGTTCCCTAAAACGGAAAAATAATAACGATCTTTTATTTCTTTTTTGCAATAATACTTCAAAAAAGACCACGCCGCTTCTTTATTTTCTGATTTACTGCTAATTGCAATCTTGGCCCCTACGGCAAACATTGCCGTTCCCGAACCGGAATTTGATGGCATGCCCACAAAGGAAATATCACCTCCGTAAAGTTTCTTTTGAATAATGTAATCCCCCACGGAATAAATGTTCCCCATTGTGATTGTAACCCTGCCATCCCGAATGTCTTTGGCCAATCCGTTTCCGGATGAAACATATTTTCTTTGTTTACAGTCTTTTGCCACAAATTCAAGAAGCTCTTGAAACTCTTCTTTGTCAAAACTACACGTTTTTGCTTCAAAGTCCACAAAATCATCCATTAAAGCCGTTGCAAACATTACCAGTTCCGGTTCATCTGCAGAAAAACCATAGATGCTCCTTTTTCCGTTTCCCCCAGCCAAAAAATCTCGAAACTCCTGAAAGGTTTTTCCCTGGTTCGTTCCTAACACGCTTTTGGCCCCCCACGTGCTTTTTATTGCAAATCCGGGCATAAGTGAATAAAGCTTTCCGTTCTCCTCATACGATTTCAGAAACGAGGGAACAAAGGCTGATCTCGGCATCTCTTTGTCATCCTTCATAAAATCATACAAATCACACAGCAATCCTTTTCCCGCATAAATGGACGCGTCAAGAGGCGATGAAACAACCATCATGTCTGGAAGGTTACCGCGCAGTATATCCAAATTCATTTTTGAAACCGCATCATTATAGTCAAGGTCTCAACCAAGATAATCTACCAACTCTACTTGATAATTTTCCTGAATCCTGTTAAATTCCGCAACCGCGTCCTGAAGCTCCGGACAGTTCCCAAATCCAACTCCGGAAACCGTTAGCAGCTCCCTGTTAGTCTCCCCCTGTGCAATTTCATAATAAGCTCCGCCTTCTCCATTGCCAATGACAAAGCAAAACCCTTCTTGCATCACCTGAAAGCATTTCACATCATCCCGCGTCATTCCAAAATTGGCAAGATTCATTATCATTTCGTTAGCCCCGGTCGCCGGATAATATTTCCATACGCTATTATCCCTAACATAATACAATTCATTGCCATCAAACTGATATTGTCCGCTTTGTACATCTCCAAGAAAACTGGCACCGACAGCCTCCTGTCTTTCTGACAAATTACACTCCGCATCAACCTTTTCCAAAAACCAGCTTTTCTCACCCTGTCCAAGCATCCAAAAATCCTTGCCATTTGTACCACTCATTACAATGCGCTCAGGCTCGTGGGCGAATCCTTTTACCCGACCGTTTTTGTCTATTACGTATATGCGGTTGGTATCATAGTGTATGTGATCCTCCGCATTTTTAAACCGCTCCAGTCCCGTGTCTTTTGCAAGCACATTCACCTTATACCACGCATATGTTACGCCATCATTAGTTGTAACAATATTTTCGGCAAAAGGAAGTTCTGGAGATTTTGGAATGTCACTTAATTCAATGTCACCGATACGAGATATGCCCTCGTCTCCATTTATCAAGTAAATATTTGTGCTTCTTGCGTCATCGGATGCCCTTAACAGTAAATACGCACTCTCCCTTCCTGAGGGAGTCAGGTAACCATCAAAAGATTCTGAAGACAGCTTCTCTTCTGAAATAACGGATCCATCGGTTCTGTTAACGCTTATAACATTCCAACCATCCTCTTCCCGCTTTGCCAAAATGATCCGATTGTCTAATATTGTTGCCAGATCGTTTTTCGGAATATCACATTGTTTCGTAATAACATATCCCGTCCCTTTATTTTTTTCACCAAATTCTATTGGCTTTCCTTCTATCCCTTTCCGCTCAGACTCGTTTTTTTCAGCGCACCCTGCCAGCGTCAGGAAAATAAATATTATGAATAAATACGGAAAAACCATCTGCAACTTTTTCATAAACTTCTCCTCAAGCCAAGAACAAGGATAAAAAGCATCCTTG
>CACXDS010000306.1 GCA_902766425.1 uncultured Lachnospiraceae bacterium | reverse complement strand
GGTGCCGCCGATCTCTGTGATCACCACATCCGCGCCGGTCTTTTTGCCCACCCGATAGACAAATTCCTTGATCTCATTCGTGACATGAGGGATCACCTGCACTGTGGAGCCCAGATATTCGCCCCTTCTTTCCTTATTTAGTACATTCCAATAAACCTTACCGGTGGTAAGGTTGGAATACTTGTTCAGATCCTCATCGATAAACCGCTCATAATGCCCCAGATCCAGATCCGTCTCGGCTCCATCCTCTGTCACATAGACCTCGCCGTGCTGATAGGGGCTCATGGTGCCGGGATCCACATTGATATAAGGATCCAGCTTCTGTGCCGCCACCTTCAGCCCTCTGGATTTCAGAAGCCGTCCCAGGGAGGCAGCAGTGATTCCCTTTCCCAGACCGGAGACCACGCCCCCGGTCACAAAAACATATTTTGTCATATTCTCCCTCTCCCTAATCATACATAAACCATCATTTATTTCCCGCTATCCCCATAGTTGGAAAGCACTCTGGCAGAAGGGTCATTTACATTGCAGCCCTCCCAGCTCTTATTGGGCATCCAGAAATCCACCACCATCTGTGCCTGTCCGGGATAATACTTTTCAAAAATATCACGATACAATAAGGATTCCTTGGTAAAGGGCCGGGCAAAGTCATACTTTTTGCAGCCCTCCTCAAAGGCTTCGTCGGAATACTTTGTCTCGGCGTATTCCTTTAAGTAATCCACCATGGAATGCCCCACCGCATCGGAAAAGGCCGCCTTCTCCCGCCAGAGGATCTCCTCCGGGAGATATCCGCCCTCCTCAAAGGCATGGCGGAGCAGATACTTCCCCTTGCCGTAGGTATTGATCTTCTTCTGCGGATCAATGCTCATGACATATTTCACAAAATCCAGATCTCCAAAGGGCACTCGGGCCTCCAGAGAGTTCACGGAAATACAGCGATCCGCTCTCAGCACATCGTACATGTGCAGTTCACGGAGCCTCTTGACTGCCTCTTCCTGAAAGGCCTCCGCAGAGGGGGCAAAATCCGTATATTTATATCCAAACAGCTCATCCGAGATCTCTCCGGTTAAGATGACACGAATGTCAGTCTGCTCATGGATGGCCTTGCACACCAGATACATGCCCATGCTGGCGCGAATGGTGGTGATATCATAGGTTCCCAGCAAATGAATGACCTCCTCCAGGCTGGAGATCACTTCCTCCGGCGTCATGTAGACCTCTTTGTGGTCACTGCCGATAAAGTCCGCTACCTGCTTTGCGTACTTTAGGTCAATGGCATCCTCCGTCATGCCGATGGCAAAGGTCTTAATGGGCTCCTTGGATTTCTTGGCCGCAATGGCACAGACCAGGGAGGAATCCAAGCCCCCGGAGAGAAGGAAGCCCACCTTGGCATCCGCCACCAGGCGCTTTTCCACACCCGCCACCAGCTTGTCATGTATTTTTCCACAAACTGTCTCCAGATCATCCCCGCAAACCTGATCCACCCCGGCAATGTCGCAGTAGCAGTGGAATCCAGACACTTCACACTCCGACTTAGCATTTTTGTCTTTGGAACTCGCTTCCACTGCAGCACTTGACCCGCTAATTTTCGCATGATCAGGATCAGCTTCTTTCCTCTTTCCGCTCTTATAATAATGGCCCGGCGGGAAGGGCATGATCCTGGTCACCAGGCCCACCAGATTCTTTGCCTCGCTGGCAAACACGATCACTCCCTCCTCGTCATACCCATAATATAAGGGCCGGATACCGATGGGATCCCTCGCCGCAATATATTCTCCGGTCTCCCCGTCATAGATAATGCAGGCAAATTCCGCATCCAGTCTGGAAAACATTTCCACACCATACTCCCGATACAGGGGAAGCAGGATCTCACAATCGCTGTCGCTGGCAAAGGTATAGCCCTTTTGCTTCAGCGCCTCCCGCTCCTTTTCAAAGCCATAGAGCTCCCCGTTGCACACCACATAGCTTCCGTCCAGAGCAAAGGGCTGCATACCGGAATCCGTCAGTCCCATAATGGCAAGGCGGTGAAAACCAAGCAATCCCCTCCCCGTATCCACGATCCTGCTGTCATCCGGCCCTCTGGAGATCGTCCGTTGAAAGCCCTCCTTGAATTTCTCCAATGCTTTTTGGGGATCCGCTCCCCTACCGCAAAAACCCATGATCGAACACATTTTGATTTCCTCCATAAATTGGATTTGCCGGCAGTCCTGTCGGCTTTCAATGTCAAAGCCTCCCGCCCGCCGGCGATTGTCTCCAAAATTTTCTTTTTTCCCGGTGAATGCTTACTCCACATCCTGCAGGGCCGCAAAGCCTTCCTCACCGGTGCGGACCTTCACCACATTCTCCACACCATAGACAAAGATCTTGCCATCCCCGATGTGCCCGGTGTAGAGTGCCTTCTTGGCCGCCTCGATCACCTTGTCAACCGGGATCTCACTGACTACCACTTCCACCTTCACCTTGGGGAGCAGGGTTGCATCCATCTCGACGCCGCGGTATTTCTCTCCCGCACCCTTCTGAACGCCACACCCCATGACATTCACCACTGTCATGCCCGTAACACCCAGGTCATTCAGGGCTTTCTTCAAAACCTCATATCTGGACATCTTTGCGATGATGACCACCTTATGGATCCCGGTGGAAACCACCTCCGGAAGCTTTGTCACGCTGACAGCCGCCTTCTTCTTGGCCTCGCTGGCCTCCTCATAACTATCCGTTCCCAGATTGGTGTTCTCATTTACTTCCATAGTCATGGTGTTAGATACATCCATGATGGCAAATCCGGAATAAGCGCTCGCCAGGCCATGCTCCGTGGCATCCAGTCCGGTGATCTCCTCTTCCTCCGTCACCCGAAGACCAAAGATGGCCTTGATGATCAGGAAGGTAATGATAATGGTCACAGCAGTCCAGGCCGCTGTGGTGACAAGGCCCAGAAGCTGAAGTCCCAGCTGGTGAAATCCGCCTCCGTAGAAAAGCCCTGCCCCGGCGATCTGGTTAGCGCCGAAGGTCACGCCGTCCCCAATACCCCTTGCAAAAGCGGGTGCGGAGGGCGTAGCAAAAAGTCCGACTGCGATGGTGCCCCAGATACCGTTCATCATATGAACTGCCACTGCACCCACCGGATCATCCACCCGAAGCTTGTAATCCAGAAACCATACGCCGAAGCATACCAGCAGTCCGGCCACCGCGCCGATCACAATGGCGCCAAAGGCATCGCACACATCGCAGGGTGCGGTGATAGCCACCAGGCCTGCCAGAGAGGCATTCAGACACATGGAAACATCCGGCTTACCATACTTGATCCAGGTAAAGATCATACATACTACCGTTGCGATGGCGGGAGCGATGGTGGTGGTCACAAAGACCGATCCCAGCTCATCCAGATTGACTGCTGCCGCGCCGTTAAAGCCATACCAGCCAAGCCACAGAATAAATACGCCCAGACAACCGATGGGAAGGTTATGACCGGGGAAGGCGTTGACCTTTGTCACCTTGCCATCCTTATCCTTCATGAACTTTCCGATACGGGGACCCACCATGATGGCACCGATCAGAGCACAGATGCCACCCACCATATGAATACAGTTGGAGCCCGCAAAATCATGGAAGCCTAACTGTGCCAGCCAGCCCCCGCCCCAGGTCCAATGGGCCTCGATGGGATAGATCAGGGCCGAGATAATGGCGGAATAGACACAGTAGCTTAAGAATTTTGTTCTCTCCGCCATGGCACCGGATACAATGGTGGCTGTGGTAGCACAGAACACTAGGTTAAACACAAAATTGGACCAATCAAAATGCGCGTAGTCCGAAAACACATCAAATCCGGGCTTCCCGATGAATCCCATCAGGTCCTCGCCCAAAAATAATCCAAAGCCGAGCAAAATAAAAGTAACAGTACCGATACAAAAATCCATCAGGTTCTTCATCAGGATATTGCCCGAGTTCTTTGCCCTGGCAAAGCCCGCCTCCACCATGGCAAACCCGGCCTGCATCCAGAACACTAATGCGGCACCGATCAAAAACCAGACTCCATACACCTCGGAAGAAGTCACTTCCTGAACCAACGAACGAATTTCCTCACTCATAATCCTGTCTCTCCCTCTTGTCGTCTCGTCGTGAGGCTTCGCACCAAACAAATGCTTAGAGCTCACGACGGCAAATTCTTTTCTTCCCGCGTCGCAGGTCCCTCCTTCGTTCTACTTCACTCCAAAGAGCAGATCCCCATAGCTGGGATACGGCCAATAGCTCTTAGCCGTCAAGGTTTCGGCCTCATCGCAGGGGGTTCTGAGCTCCTCCATCTTCGGAAGCACCTTATCCCGGATCAGCTCTGCCTCCTTGATGGTATCCTTTGCCTTAGAGAGTCCGGCCACTGCCTTCTCCAGGTCACCGATCTTATCGTAGATCTTGTCTGTCAAGCCTGAAAGCTTCCCAACCAGCTCCGTCTCATACCTGCAGGCCAGTTTGGAATCCAGAGCCTTCTTGGCCGCTCCGCTCTTTGCCACATCCGCCGCATAGCTTTCGATGGCGGGTGCGATCTGGGTCTTCGCCATCTCGATCATGGTATTGGCCTCGATGATGACTGTCTTGTTATAATTCTCCAGCATGATCTCAACTCTGGACTTGATCTCCGCCTCGGAGAATACCTTATGCCCGGTGAGCATCTTCACATTCTTCTCATCCAGCAGATGGGGCATGCAGTCCGCAGTGGTGCGGTAGTTGAGGAGTCCCCTCTTTTCCGTGGCCTCCTTGATCCAGCTGTCGTCATAGCCGTTGCCATTGAAGATAATATGCTTGTGATCCTTGATGGTCTTGCGGATCATCTCATGCAGGGCGGTCTCAAAATCCTTGGCCTTCTCCAGGCGGTCCGCATAGATCTTCAGGGACTCGGCCACAGCGCTGTTCAGCATGATATTGGCACAGGCAATGCTGTTGGAGCTTCCCAGCATTCTGAATTCAAATTTATTGCCCGTAAAGGCAAAGGGTGAGGTTCTGTTCCGGTCCGTGGCATCACGATTGAACTTCGGCAGAACATCCACGCCCAGCTTCATCACTGTCTTTTCCGCTCCTTTGTAGGGCTTTCCGGACTCAATGGCATCCATGACGGCGCTGAGCTCATCTCCCAGGAAGATGGAGATCACTGCAGGGGGCGCTTCGTTGGCTCCCAGCCTGTGATCATTCCCCGCAGTTGCCACGGAAAGTCTGAGAAGATCCTGATAGTCATCCACCGCCTTGATCACTGCGCAGCAGAATAACAAAAACTGTGCGTTTTCATAGGGCGTATCCCCGGGAGAAAGAAGATTGATCCCCGTGTCTGTGGAGATGGACCAGTTGTTGTGCTTGCCGCTGCCGTTCACCCCTGCGAAGGGCTTTTCATGGAGCAGGCACACCAGACCATGCCTTGCAGCCACCTTCTGCATGATCTCCATGGTGAGCTGGTTGTGATCCGTGGCAATGTTGGTGGTGCTGTAGATGGGCGCCAGCTCGTGCTGGGCGGGAGCCACCTCGTTGTGCTCCGTCTTCGCCAGAATGCCCAGCTTCCAGAGCTCCTGGTTCAGATCGTCCATATAAGCCTGCACCCTTGGCTTGATCACACCGAAATAATGATCATCCATCTGCTGTCCCTTGGGAGGCTTTGCACCAAATAAGGTTCTGCCTGTAAAACGCAGGTCGGGACGCTGATCGTACATCTCCTTGGTGATCAGGAAGTACTCCTGCTCCGGTCCCACGGAGGAACGCACATATTTCGCAGTGTCATTTCCAAAGAGTCTGAGGATCCTGAGGGCCTGCTTATTTAAGGCCTCCATGGAGCGAAGGAGGGGCGTCTTTTTATCCAGCGCTTCTCCGCCGTAGGAACAAAATGCCGTGGGAATGCATAGGGTTTTTCCCTTGATAAATGCATAGGAGGTAGGATCCCAGGCGGTGTAGCCCCTAGCCTCAAAGGTAGCCCGCAGGCCGCCGCTGGGGAAGGAGGAGGCATCCGGCTCACCCTGGATCAGCTCCTTTCCGGAGAATTCCATGATCACGCCGCCGTCCGGTGCGGGACTGATAAAGCTGTCATGCTTTTCAGCCGTGATACCTGTCAGGGGCTGGAACCAATGAGTATAATGGGTGGCACCGTTTGCCAGAGCCCACTCCTTCATAGCTGCTGCCACTGCGTCCGCCACGCTCTCATCCAGTCTGGCTCCCTCGTCAATGGTCTTCTTTAAGGACCGATAAACCTTCGCCGATAAATTCGCCTTCATTACCCTATCATCAAAAACAAGACATCCAAAGTAATCCGATACTGTAGCCATTTTTCTGTCCTCCTGTTCTTTTTCTTCTTCCAATGACCGACTTGACCTGTTTCCCGCAATCCAGTTTATCTTATATTATTGCAGTCAGTAAGGTCATGCCCATCCCCGACTCTCCCGGGCTTCGCCACTCACTGCGCACTTTGAACGGCTTTTCACCCGGTGGTTTTCACATGGGCATCAGAAAAGGCGCCGCTGGTATTTGCATACCATGGCGCCCTTGCCTCTGCCTATGTTGATTAGGGTTTTTGATAAAGAAAAAGCGTCTGAGAACATTTCGTTCACAGACGCCTTTGTCTTTATGCAGGTGATTCTACGCTTTAAAACATCATTTGTCAATCCCCTTTTGAAAATTTTTTACAAAATCTTTTTACTTCAAAAGAAATAGTAACAGTATGCTAACCAGCAGGGCCAGCACTCCAAAGCCGATGGCCAGCAAAAGCTTCTGATAGGGGCGCTTCCCCTCCTCCCGGGCCGCCGCGATCTCGTCCAAATGCTTTCCCTCCAGGAAGGCATTGATCTCCCGATAGGTCTGTATGTTCAATTGTTTTTTCTTCTTCTCCACCAGAAATGCCATCCCCAGCGTCACTGCGGCCAGCAATGCCCAGATTCCAAGGCCCCAAAACCCAAGGAGCTTCGCCAGGGGTACGGGCGTCAGGATCATAAGCAGCACGAGAATGCTGAATACCCAGGAGAGCCTGTTAAATTCGTTCTGGTCCTCTCTCTTAATCATCTCTTTGATCTCCTCCGCATCACCCTTCAGCAAAACGTCGACAGTGATGCCAAATACCTCGCTCATTCGTATGAGGCTGTTCACATCGGGATAATTCTTTCCCGTCTCCCAATTGGAGATGGTCTGTCTCGACACATAGATCTTCTCCGCCAGGGCGTCCTGGGAAAGGCCCAATTCACTTCGATATTTTTTCATCTGGTTACAGAGTTCCATGCAATTTCTCCTTATCTGCGTCATACCTTTAAGGTATCACATGGAAACCACATTTGAAAAGACTAAATTAACGATTTTATTCCATTTTAGACCAGGGAACACTCCTCCACTACCATCTTGGGCACTTTATCCCTGATCCTCTCCATATTGGCAAGCTGTGCTTCCGCAGCGGCCTGATCCTGATCCTTCTTAGCATTGAGATAAGCGTAGTAGAAACCCATATATTGGAACTCAACATCCTTGGAGGCAATCATGGCATCGATCCCCTCCCGGGAGTAGGTACCGTTTGCATCAAAGAGGGAGACCTCGATGGCTTCAAACACAGCCTTCTCCTCCGCACTCTCCTGACCGCCCCTCTTGATCCGAAGATACCTGCTGCCGTCATTATACAAAATGCCCGTCTTCACCCCCGGAAGGATGCAGGCGATCCCCATGGCAATGGGCACCAGCGCCAAAAGCAGCAGAAACAGACTGTGGTGCAAGAGAAAAAACACAAGCATGACGATGCCCAAGCCCATGGAAGCAAGTGGGCCCGCCAGCAGGATTTTGGAAAAGGTCTTGATGTTTTCATCCGACCTCTCCCGCGGAAGAGTTCCGCCGACACCACACCAGAGGAGGGGATTTTTTTCTATGCCAAGCTTCACTTTTTCGTCCTCCAGCTTCTCCCGATAGAGCTTGAAGGGTCCCACCACCAGAAGGTAAAGCTTCCAATTGTGAAGAATTCCACAAAGCACATGGCCACCCTCATGAACCAATGTGGAACAAAAAAATGCCACAATTCCCATACCAAGTGTCTGCAAGATCAAAACCAATTTTTCCATTTTCTCGACTCCTTTTTTGTTCTTTTTCTGTTTCCGGTCTCCCGGAATGACTGGCATCCGGGATCGGATCGTTGGTTGCATCGGGCTGTGCCCTTGCTTGATCCCACCATACGATTTTGATCTCATTTTGTCTATCAAAGGTCTTTGACATTGGCCAAAAATGCCCAAAAATAGGGCTGTCAAAGGTTTTTGACAGCCCTATAGGGAACATATTTTATTTCTTTTTCCGCCGCCTACCGAATACTAAGGTTAAGCCGCTCAGGAGTGCGATGACGATTTGCCAATGGAATCCGCATAGCGATCGATCTTACTGCTGTTCACGCCCTCGACCACCGTTCCAAACAATTCTCCCTCACAGAGATACTCCGCCGATTCCAAAAGATGATTCCGGATAGATCCGCGCGGAATCATTGCCGTCAAAAGCAGACACCCCACAAAAAAAGCCACTGTCACACAAAAAGCCACTATTTCCCGCCATGGCAGCCGTAGCTTCCCATCCTGTTGCTTCCCATCCTGTTGCTTCCCATCCTGTTGCTTCCCATTCCGTAGCTTCCCGGCGGCATCCTGTTTTAATATCCGTTCCTGGTTTCCCATACGCCCACTTATTCAATCCGATTTTTATATGTTTTTCATCCCACCCGGCATCTATCCGGTGCTTTAGCGTTTCCATAAGCCGGCCATACAGGATTAACATATCCTAAAATATCCTATTTTTCAACCCTTTAGGGACGAATGTCGGGATTTTAGGGACGAATGTCGGAATTTTAGGGACGAATGTCAGTGCTCGCACATCTTATAATCCTTGTCCTCATCGATCATCCGGATGATGATATCCGCAAAAACAGGATCCAACTGTGTGCCCTTTCCCCGTTCGATCTCGCTCCGGACAACAGCCTGGGGAAGCACATCTCGATAGCTTCTGCGGCTGCTCATGGCATCATAGGTGTCGGCAACTGCAATGATCCTGGCCTCTTCCGGAATTTCAGTTCCTTTGAGCCCGTCGGGATAGCCCTTGCCGTCATAGCGTTCATGATGCCAGTGAGCTCCGATGGCCATTCTGGACAGCTCCTTTGCTTTGGACAGGATATGGTTGCCGGTGACAGGATGCTGTTTGATGACCTCGTATTCTTCGTCTGTCAGTTTGCCAGGCTTATTGATCACAGAATCGGGTATTCCGATCTTACCCACATCATGCAACAGCCCCATCATGTAGAGCTCTTCCTGTTTTTTCTCCGAATAGCCAAATCGTCTGCCGATCTCTTTGGCATACCTTGCCACGCGGTCAGAATGACCGTTGGTATAGTGATCCTTGGCATCGATGGCGGCTGCCAGCGACTCGACCACCTGTATGCTCAGCTGTGCAAACTGTACCTGTCGCTTGTTGGAATGGATCAGGATCACTGAGAGAATGATAAAAACCAGCAGTCCGATCAGGACGGTAAACAGCAGCAATACATTAAGCTGCTTGAATGCATTGGTGGCGTTGGCTATGGACAGACAGTACCAGTCGTTGGAAACTCTGGTCGCATAGATGATATAATCCGCCCCCTCATAATCAATCTGGAAGAAATCGCTGTTGGCACGGCGCAGCTCAGCTACTGCCATTCCGCCTAAGGTTTTGGCCTCCTTCAGATAGCTTTTGCCTATTTCCGCCTTATCCGAGTGGGCGATCACCTGATAATTCTGGTCAAGGATAACCTCGATCTCCGATGCATTCTCCGCCTTGATCCGTTCTGTGACAGTCTGGATCGGATCGATGGAAAAATCAAGTGCCACCACGCTCCTGGCATCACAAAGAGATTTCGAGAAGGTGATCATCATGGTGTTAGTCATCAGATCAATGTAGGGATCCACTACTGCAACTCTGCCCACAAAGGCCTTTGCATCGATGTACCAGGGCCGCTCCGTCGGCTCAAAATCATCTCCGCGACTCCATTCCGCCCCGTCAATGTATGCGCCGTTAATATAACCATAGATTGCGGAAGCCCCCTCCAGCGTGGTGCTTTTGACTGCTATGGACTCGCTGACCAGATAATCGTGGATCTCCTCATTGGATTTGCCTGCATGGATCATATTATCCAAGGTATAGCTGACCAGCTTAATGGTATCGATACCTTTGGACAGGTAACTGTCGATCTGTTGTGCGGAGATCTGCGCATTCAGTTCTCCGCGGGTGACGATCTTCTCCCTGGTCTGTCTGAACAGCAGCGAATAAAAAAGCGCGATCACGCCCAGAAAGAACAGGATCACAAACACAGAGATGAGAATACCTCTTATATTGCTTTTTATTCTTCTTTTTTCGACATTCATGCGGACTCCATTATCTCACCGTAGTGATATCGCTCCCAAACCACCTTCTGGATATTTCACCGAGTGTTCCGTCTGCCTTCATCTCTCCCAGGATCTCCTGCACCTTGTCTCTCAGAGCCTGATCCTCTTTTCTGAATCCGATGGCATATTCATCCTCGCCAAAGCTGTCGGGCAGAATAAAGTAGGATTCTTTCTGAGAATTAACAAAATGATAGGCTACCACCGAATCCACCAGAGCTGCATCCATCCCGCCCTGCTTCAGCTTTTCCAAAAGCTCCACATTGTCGTCAAACAGGATGGTCTCCACCTCCTTCGACAGCTCGGAGGACTTAAGCGCTTCGTGCGCTGTGGAACCGACCTGCACTCCCACAGTCTTGCCCTTCAGGTCATTCAGCTCAGCCACACTGCTTTCGCCCAGGAGCAAAAAGATGAACTCATTCTTCATATAGGGCTCCGACAGGCACATGGTTTCAATGCGCATCGGCGTAACAGACATGCCGCTCCAGATGCAGTCTATCCTGCCACTGTTCAGGTCATCCTCCTTGGTGCTCCAGTCGATCGGCTGCTTGACCAGCTTGATGCCGATTCTGTCGCAGACCTCCTGAGCCACATCGATGTCAAAGCCCACGATCTCGCCCTTTTCGTCATAATAGCCCATGGGCGGGAATTCCACATCCAGTCCCAGGACCAGCTGCCCGGCATCTGTCACCTTTTTCAGGGAGCCGTCCGCCGCTCCGTTTTGGCCGCACCCAGCCAGGGATATGACCAGTATAGACATCCATATTACCATTTTCAAAAAGATTTTTTTCATATTATTATTCTCTCTTTTCTTAAACTTTGGGATTATATCTTATAGGATTTTTTTCCACATGGCAAGAGCTTCGGGGCAAATTTTTGTGAATTTAATGACAAATGGTACTTGCGAAGCATTCAAGCCCGCAAAAAAGGGAGGGCACATAAAGGCCTCCCTTTTTTGCTGACATATTGTTGCAGGGTCAGCCGGCTTCCTCCCTGTAACGGCAGCATGCCGGCCACCATGGTGACGATGGGGCCATTATAAATTCGTGTATCCCATCAGTGCCTCGTCCACAGCCTTGGCGGCAGCCCTGCCCTCCGCAATGGCCCAGACCACCAGGGACTGTCCCCGGTGCATGTCACCCGCTGTGAAGATTTTCTCCCTTGAGGTACGGTACATACCCGGCGCGGTCTTTACATTCGTGCGGCCGTCCGTCTCCACGCCGAAGGCATCCGTAACATACTTCTCGCTCCCAAGGAATCCCGCCGCAATGAGCACCAGCTGTGCGGGCACGGTCCGCTCCGAGCCCTCTACGGGAACCATGTTCATACGCCCCGTCTTCTCGTCCTTCTTAGCCTCCAGGGAGACCAGAACCACTTCCTTCAGATTCCCCTTTTTATCCTTCACAAATTCCTTTACCGTGGTCTGATAAACGCGCGGATCCCGGCCGAATTTCCAGATGGCCTCCTCCTGGCCATAATCCACCTTGAGGATCCTGGGCCATTCCGGCCAGGGATTGGAGGGCAGTCTGCAGGCCGGAGGCTTGGGCATCATCTCCAGCTGTGTCACGGACCTCGCCCCAAGGCGAATGCAGGTGCCCACGCAGTCATTCCCAGTATCACCGCCGCCGATGACGATGACATCCTTATCCTTCGCCAGCTCATGGGGCACCTTCTCAAACCCGGAATCCAGAAGGCTCTTTGTCACCTTCCCAAGAAAGTCCACCGCAAAAAGGATCCCCTTGGCATCCCGCCCGGGAGCACTGATGTCCCTCGGATGGGAGGCGCCGCAGCAGAGAACCACAGCGTCATACTCCTTCTCCAGCCATTCTGCGCTGATTTGCAGGTTTTCCGTATTACTGCCTCCAGCGCATGTCGCCACGCCGCCCACATCCGCATTTACCACAAACCTGACCCCCGCCTCCTCCAAGAGCTTTACGCGTCTGTCGATGACGGACTTATCCAGCTTCATGTTGGGAATGCCATAGCGGAGAAGGCCGCCCACTCTGTCCCTTCGCTCATAAACCGTCACCTCATGCCCCCGCCTGTTCAGGAGCTGGGCCGCCGCCAGCCCCGAGGGCCCGCTGCCTACCACGGCAACCCTCTTTCCCGTCCGGACTGCGGGCGCCTCCTCCTTTACCAGACCATGCTCATAGGCATATTCGATGACTGCCTTTTCGTTCTCCCTGGTGGAGACAGGATCCCCGTGATATCCGCAGGTGCAGGCCGCCTCACAGAGTGCCGGGCAAACCCTGCAGGTAAATTCCGGAAAGCTGTGTGTAATGGAAAGTCTCTCATAGGCCTGCGCAAGCCGCCCCCGGAACACCAGATCATTCACCTCTGGCACCAGATTATGCAAAGGACATCCCGATCCCACTCCGGCGATCATCACCCCCGCCTGACAAAAGGGCACGCCGCAGTCCATACATCTGGCCGCCTGCTGCCGCTGCTTTTCCGCCGGAAGCCGCCCGTGAAACTCCCGAAAACCCTTTACTCTCTCCGCCTCAGCCACCACAGGCCCCTCTTCCCTCTGATACTCCAAAAACCCCGTCGCCTTTCCCATTCTTTGCTCCTCTCTCATCAACCATCATCGAATTATCCATGTCACGAAACCGGGCATACCATACCTCGAGGGGAAGGTTTGGATTGCCTTTCTGGGTTTTAAGGTTACCAGAAAGACAATACAAACCTCGCCCCGAGTCCTCTGATTTGGTTGATGCTTACCCCACCATCTCCGTGAATGCCTCGATCTGTGCCTGCTCCCTGGTCATGCCCTGCTCCTCATACTTCGCCGTAAGCCGCAGCATTTCCTTATAGTCCAGGGGAATGATCTTCTTAAAATGCCCCACATACTCCTCAAAATGCTCCAGGATCTTAAGCCCCTTCTTTGAGCCCGTGTACTTTACATGATTCTCAATGAGCCTTCGCAGCTCTTCCCTGTCGCACCGTTGCTCCACGCTCTCCATGGATACCAGCTGCTTATTCAGATTCCGATACAAATGATTCTCCTCATCCAGCACATAGGCAATTCCCCCGCTCATGCCGGCGGCAAAATTCTTTCCGGTGGGACCCAGGATCACAACCAAGCCCCCCGTCATGTACTCGCAGCCATGCTCGCCAACGCCCTCCACTACCGCTACGGCGCCGGAGTTCCGGATGCAGAATCTCTCCCCCGCCATGCCGGCGATGTAGGCTTCCCCGGAGGTTGCGCCGTATAGCGCCACATTGCCGATGATAATATTCTCCGAAGGGTCATATTTTGCCTCCGCAGGCGCCTTCACCATCAGCTTGCCCCCGGAAAGCCCCTTTCCGAAGTAATCATTGCTGTCGCCGGTGATCTCCAGCGTGAGCCCCTTGGGAATAAACGCGCCAAAGCTCTGACCGCCGGAGCCCTTGCAGTGAATGGTGATGGCATCCTCCGGAAGTCCCTGCGCATGTCTTCTGGTGATCTCTGCGCCAAGGAGGGTTCCAAAGGTTCTGTCAGTGTTGGATATCTCCAGAGATACCTCACTTGCGGCCCCCCTCTCCAGGGATTTCAAAATACCCTTATCCCGAAGGAGCACGCTCTCATCCTTTGTCTTCTCCAGCTTAAAATCATACAGCCGCTCCGACCGGAAGGTCTGCGCCTCTCTTTCCACACCGGACATATCCATAAGGATCCTGCTCAGATCCAGTTTGGCGCCCTCCGCTGCTTTCTTCCCTGCATTTTCGCAAAAAGCCCCTGCCTTTTCCTTCAAAAGATCCGTTCTGCCCACCAGCTCGCTTAAGGTCCGAACCCCAAGCCTTGCCATATATTCCCGCAGCTCCCTTGCGATAAAGTGCATGAAATTCTCCACATATTCCGGCTTTCCGGTAAAGCGCTTACGCAGCTCCGGATTCTGGGTGGCGATGCCCATGGGGCATGTATCCTGATGGCAAACCCGCATCATAACGCACCCCAGCGTCACTAGGGGCGCTGTGGCAAAGCCAAACTCCTCTGCGCCAAGGATCGCCGCAATGGCCACATCCCTGCCCGTCATCAGCTTGCCGTCCGTCTCGATGACCACCTGGCTTCGAAGACCGTTTTGCACCAGTGTCTGATGGGTTTCCGCCAGCCCCAGCTCCCAGGGAAGACCTGCATTGTGGATGGAGCTTAAGGGTGCGGCCCCCGTTCCACCGTCATAGCCGGACACCAGTACCACCTGTGCCCCCGCCTTGGCCACGCCGGCCGCCACGGTGCCAACTCCCGCCTCCGATACCAGCTTCACGGAGATTCTCGCATTTTTGTTGGCATTTTTCAGGTCATAGATCAGCTGAGCCAGATCCTCAATGGAGTAAATGTCATGATGGGGCGGAGGGGAGATCAGGCTTACGCCCGGGGTGGAATGCCTGGTCTTGGCGATCCATGGGTACACCTTCTTGCCGGGAAGATGCCCGCCCTCTCCGGGCTTTGCCCCTTGAGCCATTTTGATCTGGATTTCCTTTGCACTCACCAGATACTGACTGGTGACGCCAAACCTGCCGCTGGCCACCTGCTTGATGGCGGAGCTCCTGTCGTGATCCGTCCCTGCGGAGGCAATCCTCTCGTCGCTCTCGCCGCCCTCACCGCTGTTTGATTTTCCCTGCAAATGATTCATGGCGACGGCTAGGGCTGTGTGTGCCTCCTCCGAGATGGAGCCGTAGGACATGGCCCCCGTCTTAAAGTGCTTTACAATCTCCTCCTCGCTCTCCACCTCAGAGAGGTCTATCCCCTCCGAAGGGTAGCAAAAATCCAATAAACTCCGCAGATACCCCGTCTTTTCCGCATCCGCCATGGCGGTATACTCCTTAAATTTGTCGTATCGGCCCTCCCTCGTGGAAAGCTGCAGCATATGTATGGTCTGAGGATTGTACCTGTGGTTCTCCCCCTGACTTCTGGACTTATGTCGGCCCGCCGCTGTGAGCTCTAAGTCAACCGGGAGCCCCAGGGGATCAAAGGCAAGGCTGTGCTGTCTGCAGACTGCCTCCCCAATGTCATCCAGGGTAATGCCGCCCACACGACTCACCGTCCCCGTAAAATACTCGTTTATCACATCCTCCGAAATGCCAATAGCTTCAAAGATCTTGCTGCCCTGATAGGACTGAATGGTGGAGATACCCATCTTGGAGGCGATTTTCGTAATGCCGTGAAGGATCGCACCGTCATAATCCTCCACCGCAGCGTAATAATCCTTTTCCAAAAGCCCCTGCTCCACCAGCTCTCCGATGGTGGCATGGGCGAGATACGGGTTTACCGCCGATGCGCCGTAGCCAAGGAGCGTTGCAAAATGATGCACCTCCCTGGGCTCCCCGGACTCCAAGATCAGGGACATGGCGGTGCACTTCCTCGTCTCCACCAGGTGCTTATGTACTGCCGCCACCGCCAAAAGGGAAGGAATGGCCACATGGTTCTCATCCACGCCCCGGTCGGAGAGGATCAGGATGGACGCCCCATCCTTATAGGCGCGATCCACCTCCACAAAGAGGTGACTCAAAACCCGCTTCATGGGGGTTCCCTTATAAAAGAGGATGGACACCTTCGATACCCTGAAGCCCTCCTTCTTCATATGCTCTATCTTCAGAAGATCCAGATCCGTCAGAATGGGATTGTTAATCTTCAGTACATGGCAGTTCTCCGGGCGTTCCTCCAACAGATTCCCGTTCTTTCCCACATAGACCGCACTGGAGGTAACGATCTTTTCCCGCTCCGCATCGATGGGAGGGTTGGTCACCTGGGCAAAGAGCTGCTTGAAATAATAAAACAGGGGCTGGTGCTTTTCCGACAACACGGCAATAGGCGTATCCACACCCATGGCTCCGATCTGCTCCGTCCCATTCAGCGCCATGGTGCGAATGGAGTCGTGGTAATTCTCATAAGTATATCCGAATGCCTTCTGCAGGCGTTTTCTCTCCTCCCCGGAATAGGAGGGAACCTTTAAATTTGGAATCTTGACATCGCTAAGGTGCAACAGATTGCTGTCCAGCCACTCCCCATAGGGCTCCCTGCGGGCGTATTTCTCCTTCAGCTCCGCATCCTCATAGATTTTGCCTGCGATGGTATCCACCAAAAGCATCTTGCCGGGATGCAGTCTCTCCTTTTTTACGACATGCTTTTCCTCCAGCTTCAAAACGCCCACCTCGGAGCTCAGGATCAGCCTCCCGTCATCCATCACATAATACCTGGAGGGCCTCAGTCCGTTGCGGTCCAAAATAGCACCCATCACATCCCCATCGGAAAAGAGAATGGAGGCAGGCCCGTCCCAGGGCTCCATCATCGTGGCATAATACTGATAAAAATCCCGCTCCTCCTGGGAGAGGGTCTCGTTGTGGGACCAGGGCTCCGGAATGGCGATCATGGCCGCCAGGGGCAGCTCCATGCCACTCATCATCAAAAATTCCAGCGTGTTATCCAGCATGGCGGAATCGGAGCCGCTCTGGGAGATCACGGGCAGAACTGAGGCCTCGTCCTCCGCCGAAAAGAGCTTTACATGCATGGTCTCCTCTCTGGCCAGCATTTTGTCCGCATTTCCCTTAATGGTGTTGATCTCGCCGTTGTGCACCATGAGACGGTTTGGATGCGCCCTGTTCCAGCTGGGGGTGGTATTGGTGGAAAAGCGCGAGTGCACCATGGCGATGGCAGACTCAAAGTCCGGATCCTGCAGATCCAAAAAGAAGGTGCGCAGCTGCCCCACCAGGAACATGCCCTTATAGACTATGGTGCGGCAGGACAGGGAGGGCACATAGGTGCTGACACAGCTCTGCTCAAACTCCCGTCTCGCCACATAGAGTCTGCGGTCGAAATCCAGATCCTCCGTGAGCTCCGCGGGCCTTTCGATGAAGGCCTGGGCGATCTTAGGCATGCACTCCCTGGCTCTGGTGCCAAGCACCTCCGGCGCCGTATCCACATCACGCCACGCAAGGAGCTTCAAGCCCGCCTTCCGGAGAATGATCTCAAACATGGACTTTGCCTGGCGCAGCTCCAGGTCTCCCTGGGGGAAGAAAAACATTCCCACGCCATAGCCCCGGCGCCCCGGCAAGGTAACGCCCTGGTCCTTTAGCTTTTTCACAAAGAATTTATGAGGGATCTGGGTCAGGATGCCCACGCCGTCCCCGGTCTTTCCCTCCGCATCCTTTCCGGCGCGGTGCTCCAGATTTTCCACAATGGACAGGGCATCCGCCACCAGCTGATGCCCTGCGCGCCCCTTCACATCAATAATGGCGCCGATGCCGCAGTTATCATGTTCAAATTGTGGATCATACAGCCCCTTATCCCTTCCTTTTCCGAAATCCCTCATCACGCCAAACCTCCTTAATCATATGCTCCAGCCAAAAACCCTTCAAAAGCGAGGGCATCCTCCCGGCCTTCTGCCGGGCCCCTCCTTTTGCTTGATCAATAATCAATGCTTGGATGAAACCGCACAATGCAAAAGGCGCCGGAGTACGATTACTCACGGCGCCTTTGCCCTGTTCCTTCTTCACAAAAAAAGCGTCTGTTTGCATACTTGCATACAGACGCCCTTGTCTTTATGTGACGCATTCTACGCCTATTCCCCGCTTTTGTCAATCCCTTTTGTAAAGATTCCCATTTCTTATCAGAAAATCATTGCGTCATTTCGTTTTTTGAATTATATTTATTTATAGAGTAATCTTTTTTTTCGGGAGGGTAGGGCAAAATGATTCGAGCAAATAAGAACAAGGCGATCACCTTGTTGGACGAAAACGAAAGAGGCATGATCTCCAAGCTGGCAGACCGTTGCAATACCTTGGAGCCCATGGAGACCAGAACCTGCAAGGCCGGGGATTTCACCCTGATCGCCAAGCAGTCCGGCATCGGCGACAGCAAGGAGCTTCATCTGATGGCCTTTTTGGAGAGCACAGATAAGTATGAGTATGTGTCCGATGCGTACATGAGCAGCACCGTTGATAAGAGCAACTATTACCAGTTCCTCTTTAATTCCGTGAGCAATTACAAAAAGGATCAGGAGATGGCGGATGAGGCTCTGGAGGTATTTAAGGAGAACGCTAAAAACCTGTTCCCCGGCGAGGAGCTTTCCTTCGCCTTCGGCGGTCAGCTTACCATATCTGTACTGAATCTGGGGGATGTACGGCGCATCGGTCAGTCCAAATATGTCATTTCCATCACTATTAATTTCCTGAAGAACGATCAGGAGGAGATTTTGGAGAAGGATCTGGATCAGACCATCGACCGTTTTTATGAGAATCACAAGGAAGATATCCGTCTGGCTACCAAATCACAGCATATTCTGAAGCAGAGTCTGAATCTCTCCGAAAAGGGTGCGGCTCAGTTCATTTACGATTATGAGTATCTTGTGATCACCCGTAATGCCGAGAATCCCGAAGTCTTTGATGTGAGCTTCGGAAATACAAAGGAGGGCTTTGAACAGGCTAAGCTGGAATGCCTCCAGAACAAGAATTTCGAGAACAGCCTGACCGGACTTACCCCCTTCCTGTTGGCCAAGAGTGTGTATGAATATCTGCAGAAATGTGAAATGCAGAAATTCCTCTCCTCGGATAAGCTCAGAGTCCTCCCCGACGGAACTCTGGAGGAAGAGGATGACGACGAGACTGCCACCGGGGATAAATAAATTCACCCCAGCACAGCCTCCGCCAGGCGCCTTACCGTCTCCTCGATCCTTTCCCTGTGAATGCCGCAGTAATTGATGATCAGTGTGTGCGTGTCCTG
>CACXDS010000305.1 GCA_902766425.1 uncultured Lachnospiraceae bacterium | reverse complement strand
GTACATTTTTCAGCATATTGATCTCACGGCCGATCAAGGTATAATCAATGAAGTGATCTCCGTTAGCTTCAAGGATAAGTATGTCCTGGGTGATTTTGTCCGCTATCGGTGCAAGATCGTACAACTTCAGCTTTTTCGCATAAGAATACGCATCTTTCGCCTCATATGCATAGCAACCGTGCTTGATACCCCAATCGATGACCGGGGACTTCTTTGCCTTTTTACCGAATACCAGATTCAAAAGCGGACGCGCATGAAGCTTCATCAAAACATGGAACGCTCTCTGCACATTATGAGGCTGCATACTTACAAGGATATCCTGAAAGCAAGGGAATACTGACCATGCGACCACCTTCGTGATCCTATTATCAAAAGCCGCAGCTCTCGGAGCAAGATATCCACCGAGAGATAAACCGATGATCGTTACATCATCCAGCTTAAAATAGTCAAGGATGGCTTTTACCGGCTTTTCCCACTCGTGAGTAAAGTGCATTCCCTGCACACGCATCACGCCGCCCTGTCCCGGACCCTCAAACATATATACCTCGAAGCCCTTCTCCTGCATATAAAGAACAGTAAAGAGAAACTCTTCAAAATAACTGTCGTTTCCGCCGTGAATCAGGATCGTTCCCTTGCTCTCACATATCGTAATCTTCTGTAGAATTGTTTTAACTGATAGCAGCATACAAATAGCAATGTTGAATGAAGCTGTAAATCTATTAATTTTTTTTCTTCCCGATCAACCTGTTTGATATAATAAGAATTATCCCTGAACTCCGGGAAGAAATGCACTGCCTCTTTTCCCAAAGCCTTGATAAACTTCAGATTTTTGCTTCCCGAACCCTGCATATAGGAAAACAAGGTATTTCGATAAAACAATGTGGTAAATACATATTCGATCTCGTCCCTAAACTCATTAAGGCTTCCATTTTTCTCAGCATATTGTAGCATAATCCGCATGCTCTCCATACGATTTTCACATTTTTCCATGCTGATCGTGTGGGTTGTCGACCCCTCCCGCTGATAATAAAAATATTTTGCCTCGGGCACATGCTCATAATGCCGTATTCTCATCCCCAGCTCCACAAAAGAAGCATTATCCTCGTAAGACATATTCTCCGGGAAGAGAAATTCCGGTTCGTAGAAAACAGATCGGGCATAGATCTTTGTGACAACAGGTCCAGGCTTTAGAATATAGGCTTTCTTTTTATCATGATCCATAATCCCTGTCTGATTCATCTCGTTGCAGACCTCCCTCTCGGTAGGGATCATGGTATGCTCCTTGACCCGGCACAGATCACACCCCACTGCGTCCGCTCCTGTCCGCCTGGCCACCTCCAGCATGGATTCATACATATCCTCGGCCGCCCAATCGTCAGAATCCATGAATCCGATGAACTTACCCTGTGCAACCTTTAACCCCAGATTACGAGCTCCGCCCTGTCTTCGGTTTTCGGGTGATGCGATCACCTTCACCTTGTCCGGATACTTCTTCTCGTATTCCTTAAGAATATCCAAAGAATTATCCTCGGAAGCGTCATCCACGGCGATGATCTCAATACTTTCCAATGTTTGATTTACCAGAGATTGCATGCAATAATCCAGCTTGCCCTCCCCGGCCATATTGTGTACGGGTACGATCACGCTCAGCTCCTTCATGACTCTTCAGCCCCCTCTTCCGTCTTATTTCTCCGGAACAATCGGACTAACCCGTAATACATTCCCCATCTGATAACATCTATCACAATTCCGATACAAAACATAGCGGCAACCGCCCCAAAAACTCGCAGAAGAAATCCCCCTAATGATCCCGTCATAGACTGTGGAAGGGAGAACCATTTCTGCCATTCGTATCGAATCAGTATGCTTTCCTGAAATAAATACACTCCCAATGCATAAGAGGATAGCCTACTGATAAAAGCTCCTTTTTTCTTCCCCATCGGTTTACGATATAAGAAAGCAAGAAAGATACCGATGGAGGCCACCACATCAAAAATATGATTATAATTGGTCCCGGCCCGCAAAACACCTTCCAAGCGCCCTGTCTTCGCATAAATAAAATGTAGGACAGCCGTTTCCGCAAAGATCAAAAGCGAACTGCCAAAAAAAGCCAGCCACCCCTGCCACGATCTGCGAATGAGCGGGAAGCCGTACAATCTGATGTATGCCCCGATCAGGAACATGATCAGATACCATAAAAAGGAATAGCCCTTAGAATCCGTCTCCAGCTGAAATGGCAGAATACTCTTAAAAAGACACTCATAGATCAATAAACCCAAAATGGTATTTCTCAGTGCGATACGCGAGACTCCGTGAACTCCCGCTGCCAAAACCGGCAAAAAGAGATAGATCACCGTATAGGATGTAATAAACCAATAAACCTCCATATGAACAGGAAGAAAATACTGCAATAGATGGTAAATATCCTTCTGCTCTCCCAGTAGGAGCCCAAAGCATCCATATAAGACAAACACTCCGACAGAATAGAACAAAACCTGAAACAGAAGCTCCCACAGCCTCTTTATCCGAAAGCCCGATTGAATGAGATAATATCCGGAAAGCAGCATAAAAATATTAACTGCGCCCACAGAAAAGCACTCCAGGATCCAGGCCACCCATCCATTTGGCGGAAGGTCCGCGCTCATGGGCAGGAGCAATTCGCCCTTGCCCAGAGCATGGAGCATTGTGACCATGATCATGGAGAGAATCCGAAGGAAATCCATGTTTGCGTTTCTCTTGGTCGATCTTTCACTACTCATGTTTTTCAAAACCCATTCTAAAAAATTGGCATATCACCTTATCAGAACTTTCCGGAGGTTCCGCTGTAGGAATTTCCGGAGGTTGTCGTGTTGGACGAGCTGCTTTCCTTCTTGGTCTTGCTGGTCTGGGTATAGAGGAATCTCTCATTCGCTTCCTTCATGTTCATAGAATTCTTCTTGACATATTCGCTTGCCCCGGTCTTGGAATGCACGGATTTTAAGCTTCCCTTCATTCCACCGACGGTGATCAAGGACGCCAAACCACTGATCACTGCTGCGATTGCTGCGGAAAACCCGGCCCGGAAGGGCTTCTTGAATTTCTTTCCGTTCTGCGCATCGGCAATGATCTTCTTACTCTTCTCCGCAAAGCTGCTGAAGGCCTGATAATAGTTTTCGTTACCAAGATCCTTTACAATGGTGTTTCCCAGATAGTCCCTTGCCTCTGAATTCAACGCTCTGTCAACGGATCCGACTCCGGCGATTCCCCAGTCACGATCCTCCATGCTGATGAGCAGGACTGCAGCATCTCCGTTTGAAAAGCCCATTTGCGCCTGCCGATATAATGCCACTCCCTCCGTTGCGGCATCACCTCCGCTCAACTGATCCACGGTAATCACTACAATATCAACATTTAATTCCTGACTGTATTTGTCCAACTGATTATTCAGGTTATTTCTTTCATCCGCCGAGAGTAAACCGGCAGTATCGGCTAATCTGGGGTTAGCCGCATAAACTCTGCTTCCCCATACGATTGTGAAAAATACACAGCTCAAGATCAATAAACCAAGAAACCGAAAAGCTCTGGATCTCAGTGTTCTATATCCGTTCATTTTCATCCCCCCCTATCGAATCAACCACAACAGGTATTGTAGCGCAATAATACCAATGGTGCCGGCCACCATGATCCCCCAGCCCAGCTTACGGCTCAGTGATTTGTCTTCCGGCAGATCTCCCACCAGCTTGCCTGTCTGCCCATTCATGGCAAAGGTATAATAATTCTGATTCCAAAGAGTAGTCAGGATCCAAACAGGACAAAGAACATATTTTGCCTTGCAGGAGGAGAGCTTCACACTGCTGGCCTCCACCTCCACCTGATCAAAATCCTTTACGGTCTCACGGAAGATTTGTTCTGTGCTGCGCTTCACTCTGCTGCTGGCTCTCTCCTTACTCTGCTCCGCATCGATGTCATATTTGTCGGCGAGATAGCCCGCCAGATACGCGGTCTGGAAATCTACAGCATCCTTGATCTGGAAGGGCTCGATGGATTCCATCAACTCATCCTCCATTTTAGAGGAGCCATCCACGGGAACGCTCTCAAAGCTCAGCTCTCCCCCTCTGACCACGGAATAATAGCTGGTCTCCTTATAGTTATATTCGGAATCGCTCCACTCCTTTACCTTTGTGGCCTTATAGCGGATCCTGGCATCGGCGTCCGCGTCAAACATCCAGAAAGGAACATAGATGCCCTTGATCTCGTCGATGTGATTCTGCGCAGCAAATACCTTGGGCAGAAGCTTTTTCCCCTGAATATGCTTCTGATAAGCGGCCTTTGCTGCCTCCTTATCCAGCTTGAAAGGAATGACCAGATCAGGCCTCAGAGCCCCCGAAAACTGTCCCATCATCACCACTGGATTCCCACAATAAGGACAAGAGGTGGCCCCAAGATTGGCGTCCCCAATGATCTGACCGCCGCAGGATTTACAGGAGTATACCCGCATATTATCCGTCTCACCATTTCCCCATTCGCTACCCGCCTGGACCTCCCAGTCCATTTCGTCGGTGGAATCAGTCTTCAGATCGCTGTCATACCCCTGAAGCGCCTCCATCTCAAACTCGGTCTCACAGTACGGGCATTTCATTTTTTGTAATTCGCTGTTAAATGCGATGCCACCGCCGCAACAGGGACATTTGTACTCTTGTAAACCAGCCATGTTGGTTCCCCCCTTTTCTTACTTTTCATTTAAAAATCAATACCGACCAAAAAGCAGTTCAGCCCCGATATATATTTCATTTCCCCACCAAAGCCAAAACAATTTTACCATGGGATGCGCTATTTTGCAACTTTGATTCTGACGATCCCATCCTCAATTTGATCCTAACTATACCTTCCGCAATATTTCCATGATGGCATCATAGTTTTCCGGTCTATGGGGAAAAGTGCACTGGGAGCAGTCCTTGATCCTTTTCTCCTTCTTTTCAATATAGCGTGGATTCCCCGGGCAATGCTCCAGGCGATACATGGGGCAATAGCAAAAGAGACAATTAAAATCTTCCAATCCCTGATGACAGGGAAAATACTTGCAGTCCCTGTTTTCAAAAAAACGATGTGAGTTTTCCATTCTGCCTACCTTTCCATCCATGCCTTGCTTCAAATTAATCTTTTAGTCTTTTCATACCTTCTGCAGCGCTCCACAAACCATTTAGGGAAATCCGGGCAGGAGGGGTAATATAAATGTCCAAAGCCCCAGATGTGCTGCTCTCCCTCATGCATACACTTCCATTTCCTGCCGGAGCTTGGCTTCTGGGCAATCCAATCGCATCCGCTGCTTTCACTTTCAAAATAATGGAATTCATGCCCTCTAATCGTAAAGCTGCTTTTTGACGATTCAAAAACTGCATAGCCAAACCGAAGCGATCTTCCCGTATAATAGCATTCGCCCGGAATCACTCCGACCATGGGAAATACCTCGCCGCTCTCAGTTTTCATTCCTTCATGTAAGTACAGAAATCCTCCGCACTCCGCCAGAGACGGCATTCCTTCCTGAATTGCTTTTCTGATTGCAAGCTTCATTCCGGTATTCTCTGCCAGCTCCCCGGCCCAGAGCTCCGGATAGCCGCCGCCCAGAAGCACTCCGCTGATTCCCTCCGGTAATTTATCATCCCGAATAGGTGAAAAATAAATCAGCTCAGCTCCCGCGTTCTCCAGGAGCCTTAGATTATCCCGGTAATAAAAGCAGAAGGCCTCGTCATAGGCCACTCCTATCCTAATCTTCCTCCGATTCCTGTCATAAGGCACGAGCCACGAATAATCAGCACTTTCTAGCAGCCTCTCTTCACAAAGCTCCTCCGTCAGAGAAAGGATCCGATCCAGCTCCACCGTCTGCTCCAGTTCTGCCGCTGCTTCCGTCAGATGTTCCAGAAGCTTTTCTTTTTCCTCCGGAAGCTTCAGCCCCAGATGCCTGCTCTCCAAATGCCATTCCTTATGAGTGGGAAGAAACCCAAGGACCGCAATTCCTGTCAATTTTTCGATCACAGGCTTCACAGACTCATAAAACCCTTTGCTGATCTGGTTCAGGATCACGCCCTTGATCAGACCTTCCTTATCCATACGCCGAAATCCCTCAATCTCGGCAGCCAGTGATCTGCCTTTTCCATGCGCATTTACGATCAGCAGGACCGGGGCCCCTAGCACCTTTGCCAGATGATAAGTGGAGGCTTCCTCCGAGATCCCGCCCAATCCGTCATAGAGCCCCATAACCCCCTCCACCACTGAGAGATCACTGTCATTGTCCTGCAAAAATAAAGCCCTTGTCTCATCCTCTCCCGTAAAAAACAGATCCAGGTTTCTGGAGGGGATGGACAATACCTTTTCATGAAACAGAGGATCAATATAATCCGGTCCGCACTTAAATGCAGATAGCTTCATCCCTCGCATGGAAAGTGCGCGCAAAAAAGCACAAGTAAGCCAAGTTTTCCCACTGCCGCTTCCCGTTCCCGCCAAAACAATTCTTCCCTGTCTCATCTACTCCTCCCCGCTCCTTCCACAAAAGGAAAAAGAATAGATTGTCACCGGATTGTTCGCCTGCATCAGATGATAGGCACCTGCCTTTTTGGCTTTGCTCACTGAAACAGTCACAATATCCGGTTCCTCAACATCCATGTCCTTTAGGATAACCTGCATCTGGGCAATTCCCTCCAGACTTACCATATTGGCTACGATCCTCACACCGGGGTTCACACGATGTAGTGCATCCAGAATCTCCCTCATCCTGCCCTTACTTCCTCCGATAAAGGCATGCGTAGGCTTTGGCAAGCCCTCGAAGCAATCCGGCGCCATTCCCTCCACCACATGTACATTCTCTGCTCCAAAGGATCGACAATTTTGACGGATCAGTGTAACTGCTTCAGGCTTGCACTCCAGAGCATAGACCTGAAGCCTTTCGGAAAGTGCGGCGATCTCCATGGCAACTGATCCGGTACCGCTTCCAATGTCATAGACGATTGCCCCTTCATACAATCCCAATTTGCAGATGGAAATCTCCCTGATCTCTTCCTTAGTCATTGGAACCTGCCCACGGATAAATGCTTCGTCCGGAAATCCCGGCGTCAAAGCAGGCAGCTTTTCAACCGTCTTAGCCTCAGCGTCTTTTTCCAAAAGCACCATTGCCACATATAAACCGTTGTCCGTTATTTCTTTGCACTCCTGTGGGGACAGCTCCAAAAGCCTCTCATTTGGATAAGAGATCTGATAGCCCAGCTTGACAATAGCTTCCGTCAGCCCCTGATCGCAAAGCAGCTCTCCCAGCCTTCGAATATCCTCCGGCCCGGAGGTCAGGAGAAATACTTTTCTCTTTCTTCTCAGCCCCTGCAAGAGCCTTGGTGTCCATTCCTCCCAAGCGATGCCATGGGCACTCATGATCTCCGCATCCTGCCAACTGACGCCGATCTTTGCGCTAAAGGCAGACAAGGAGGAGATCCCGGGCAGAATCCGTATCCTGGCACCCTCCAATTCTTCCAGCGCAGAACGCATTTTATCACACCCGCTGAAGAACCCGCTGTCCCCGGAATACAGGATCGTTACATTCCACTCCCTGCCCTCCTCAGGCTTTTTGTTCCGGAGCTGTCGCAGTCTGGGCAGGATATCCTTCGCCAAATAATATGGTTCCTTCCCCTGCTTTGCCCCGAGATCCTCTATCAGTCTGGGTGCGCCGAAGAGATAATCAGTCTTTTCCAACCGTTCCTTTAGCTCCAGAGTCATGGTCCCAAGATCACCCATTCCCCTCCCGGCCAGTACAATGTTTAAAGGCGTCTTTTCGATTGCTGCGGAAGGCTTTTTACCCGCCATCTCCAATACTTTTTCATAAATCTCATCCTCCGTAAAGCCCTCTTCAGCTTCCGCCTCCCGCGGTCTTCTGATCACCATACAGGTAATCCCTGCTTCCCTTGCCGCCTCCAGTTTTTCATCCTCTCCGCCCAGCCGGCCGCTCTCCTTCGTGACAAGACATTTTATGTTATATTGCCTGATCATGGCTAGATTCATTTCTTTGGAGAAGGGGCCCTGCATCGCAATGATCTGCCTGCCCTCCAGCCCCAAGCCCCAACATAGCTCCATGCTCTCCCTGCCCGGCAGCACTCTGACCACAAGTCTCTTCTTCAGCTCTTCTTTCCGGCAGAATTCTTCCAGCTCCTTGCTTCCCGTAGTGAGCAATATCCTTTCCTCTTCCTCCTCGTCAAGAGCTTCCGCACATTCCCCGACACCGGAAAAATATTGGCAGAATTCATCTTTCTCCTCATGGACCAGTTGAACTCTTTTTAATCTAAAAAAAGGAATGGAAAGCCCCTTCAGGCTCTCCCGAATATTTTCAGATACCGCCGTAGCATAGGGATGGGTTGCATCAATTATGGCCGCATAATTTCCGCGCTCATAAAGCTCCTTCATCTCATCACAGGAAAGTCGCCCCCTGTGCACCTGTAGCTCCGGCGCCTCCTGCAAGACTTGCTCACCGTATTCCGTTGCAACACAAACCTCAACAGAAAGTCCCTCCCCGGACAACCGCTCCGCCAAGCGCCGCCCCTCCGTTGTTCCCCCATAGATCAAAATGGTCATATCTTGTATCCTCGCTTTGTGATCAGCTTATCTCCCCATATAAATGACTCGGAATTACCGATAAACACAGTGGTAAACATATTGACCTCCTGACCCTTTAATTCTTCCAAGGTCAAAACTCTGCTTTCCATTCCTTCCCTGCCGATATTGACCACATATCCGCAGGCTCTTGATGTCTCAGCTCCCGCATCCAGCAGAATATCGCAGGCACGCTTCAGATAATCCCTTCTCTTATGGCTGGAGGGATTATAAATACAAATGGCAAAATCCCCTGCCACAGCCGCCCGAAGCCTTCTTTCGATCACCTCCCAGGGCGTCAGCAGGTCACTGAGACTGATCACGCAATAATCGTGATTCAAAGGCGCCCCCAGCTCGGCCGCCCCACTATTTGCGGCAGTGATGCCCGGCAGCACTGTGAGATGAAGCTCCTCATAGCCTTTCTTCCCCCGGTATTCCTCCCAAAGCTCAAACATGGGGGCAGCCATACCATATACCCCTGCATCCCCGCTGCACACCAGGGACACCTTCTTCCCTTCGGCTGCCAGCTCAAAACAGAGTCTGCATCTTTCGATTTCCTGACGCATGGGAGTGGTATAATAAGCCTTATCCGGGAAGGACTCCTTTATGAGCTCCACGTAAACCGTATAACCGACGATTCCATCACTCTCCTCCAGTGCCTTCCACACCTCTCCGGTCATCTTTTCCCTGCAGCCGGGACCCATACCCACAATATAAATCTCGCCTTTTTTTCCCTCAGCCATATTTCCGACTCCCTAATTCTTTCAAAATAATTTCGGTGCCTATCTATTCATCCTTTATTTCGGCATTTTTGCAGAGTCCTGTTCCATCCAGGAGGTGATCACCACTCTCTTTCTTGCGATGGCAAGGGTCATTCCGTTCTCCGCCGTTTTCTCCCGGATCAAAACGCCTTCCCGCCCTGCTGCAAGTAGAGCTGCTCTCTCACAAACATTGGAAACCCCCGCTACTTTCTTTACAAATTCCGACTCTGTAAAGCTTCCCTCCACCTTTTCCAATTCTTCTGCCGAATAAAAGGCAAGCGGAACATGACAGTACTGCGCCAGATTCCAGAGTCCTGTCTCCCTCTTTTTGAGATCAATGGAGGAGATGACATAAGTTTCCATCTCCGGATCAAAAGGACAACTCCTCCTTACAAAATCAAGCAGTTCTTCAAAGTCCTTCCCTCTTTTGCACCCGACGCCGAGTACATATTCCTTTGCCACCAGCAAAAGCGTCTGTCCTTTGGCATCATTTGTTTTCAGTGAAATTCTGAGATCCACATTTTCTTCCTCGTCCGAAACCAGCTCCAAGCCCTCCGGAAGAGCTTTATCAAGAATAAGGATCTCTCGATCCACCGCCACAGTAATCTGCTCTCCCCGCAGCAGCTTCGCCGAGATTTTTTTTATGCCATCCCTGTTTTGAATCCGAAAACCGTTATCCCGCGCAAACACATCTACGGCAAAGCTGCCCTCCACATCTGTTGCAGTTGTGATCACCGGCTCAGCGCCCAGGATCACGCTCAATTGTCTGGCCAGCCGGTTTGCGCCCCCCGCATGTCCCGACAGGATCGGTATCACAAAGCTTCCATTTTCATCCATCACCAGAACAGGGCTGTCCGTCAGTTTATCCTTTATGAACGGAGCGATCATTCTCACTGCAATGCCGCAGGCCCCAATGAAAAGAATGGGAAGCCTTTTCCGAAAGCTCTCTCCGATCCACTGCTCTAATGCGAGCTCCTCCGTACGCATTTGCCAGATTGGCTCCTCCCATTTTGCGATCAGGTTATCTGCCATTTTTCTTCCTTGGTCGGTGAAAGCACAGATGCGTATGATCATATCATTCCTCCGTCTTTTTAGGTTCTGTCGCCTGACGGTATTCCGTTGAAAAGTCCGCGGCATACAATCTGGATTTCTCATATCCCGTATGTGCGATCACTTTTCCCACAAGGATTACAGCGGTCTTTGTGATCTGATGGCTCTCTCCCGCCTCAGCCAAAGTGCCGACTGTGCACAAAACTCTCTTTTCCTCAGGCCAGGTTGCCTTATACACAATGGCCGCTGGCGTATCCTCCGGGTATCCTCCTCTGATCAACCGTTCCGACAGCTCTCGGAGCATACCTGCACTCAGATAAATTGCCATAGAGGCGCCATGGGCCGCAAAGCTTTCAATGGACTCCCCCTCCGGCACAGCCGTCCTTCCCTCCATTCGGGTGATGATCAGGGACTGGGATATCCCCGGCAGTGTATATTCCAGATTCAGGGAAGCCGCCGCTCCAAAGCAGGCGCTGACCCCGGGACAGCTCTCATAGGGAATCCCGCATTCCTCCAAGGCATCCATCTGCTCCCGCACAGCACCATAAACACTGGGTTCTCCTGTGTGAAGACGCACTGTCATTTTCCCAGCCCGCTCCGCCGCCTTCATCACTGCCAGGATCTCATCCAGGGTCATTTTGGCACTGTTATGGATTTCACACCCCTGTCCGGTATACTCCAAGAGTTCGGGATTGACCAGCGAGCCAGCGTAGATCACCACATCTGCCCGCTCCAACAAGTTTTTTCCTCTGACCGTGATCAGATCCGCAGCTCCACTGCCGGCTCCCACAAAGTAAACCATTCTCTTTCCTCACTCAGTATCACTTTTTATCGATTCCCTCACCGAAAAACTCCCCAAGAAATTTGCACTCAATTCCTCATTCCAGAAATTCTCCCCTTCATTGGCAAATCGAATGGGGTAATCATATAACTCGTTTCCCTTAGACTCCTGACAGGCGCAGAGTCTTAAATAAATCTGATACTCTCCCACAGGCATGTCCTCGGGAAGCCGGAGAACCACATGAACCTTTGCAAGCTCCCTGGAATTCCATTCTCTGGAATCCGCATTTTCCGCGAATTCCCCTTCCTCCTCCAGCAGCTGTGAAACTCTTTTGGTATATGTCTCCTCACCATCCGTAAAGATCAGCTCCAGATCCTTTGGTTTTACCAGATTGGCGAATCCCACATTTTCAATATCCGTCAAAAGAATGAAAATATCTCCCTCGGGCACTTCCTTTGTCACTGCCACCCGTCTGACCACAAAGCGATATCCCATTCGATTCAGGATATAATCATAGCCCGAAACCCCCTGATAACGCTCTTCTTCCCCGTGATAGCGATCTCGCTTCATCGCATTGATCACAGAATCATGCCATCCTCCATTAAGATAAGTGGTATGGGTTTGAAAGCCCTCCACAGACATATACTCCACCGTGGGCTGAACTGTCTCCCTGTTGCTTATGGTACCGATCTCACCGCCAAAAACAGTATGTCTCCCCTGATGAGAGAGCCAGGCGATCTCCTCTTCCCGATTCTCATAAGTTCCCCAGTCCGATGCATTCGCCAGATAGCCGTCATTATAAATTCCTACGCGGTATGCCTTATCCTTGGGAGTTGTAATATTCTCCGACAGTGTGCTTCTGTCAATCCCAAGCCACTCGCAATACTGACCGGGGGTTCTTACACTGATGGGAATGGAATCCGGCAAGACCTCCAGCCACTTATCGATGGCAAGATTAAAGTTTTCCTGTGTACACCGCTTAGAGCTATGCATCTCCCCCCATTTTCCGAACAGTCCGCACTCCACAGAGGTCACCACCTCCGTATGCCTGGAAAGCACCTCGCCGATCTGTTCCTGATGCCGCAGGATTATGTCCATGGAAGGCTCGTAGGTCTGCCTGCCTTGAAATAAGGGATCATAGGAAAACCGAATGATTGCGGTACTGTGATTCCATTCCAGAAATTTCAGTGTCCCCTCCAGGGTATCCAGCATATCCTGTGTCAGCTCCATGTCCCCTTTTTTATTGCAGCTGCCTGAAAATTCAGAGATATCCAGCCGTAAATGAACCAGCGGATTGTCCGGCGCTGTCAGTTCATTGCCGGATATCAGATATTTAATATAGACCGGAGTATAAAACCCCATACCGGGATTTTGGATCTCCTCCAAGGATTCCACATAGCTGATCTGAGCGATCTCCTCCGGAGCCCTCCGCCATTCCACACTCTGAAGCTCTGAGAGATAATGGGCTGCCGGAGAGGACAAAAGCACTATGGGAATCAATAATTGACACAAAAGTCTTACCATTTTTCCCTACAACCTTCCCTTCCTGCCACCAAGAAGGATTATCCTAAATGATCATCCAAAAACAATGTCGCGCATGGTGGGGTGAAAGGTATCATAGGCCATTCCACAGTTGCGCACATGTTGCGTATATACAAAGCTTGTCTTCGACACAGTATCCATCTGAATACAGCTTCCGGCCGCGCCGTCCCATCCAAAGATTCCCGCAGGAGCAGACGAACCCACCAGCTCTGGAAACAGCAGAACCTGCATTCCGCAGCCATAGCCATATCCCTTTCGCCCCATGGAAGAAACGATCTCTTTCATGGATTCGGGGCAAAGAAGATTTTGTTTGATCCGCTCCACCGTCTCGGGCTTCAGGATCCTAATCCCCTCCGCAGATTCCCCGCCGCAAGCCAGCGTATCTGCCAGCTTCGCATAATCCTCGGTACAGCTGACAAGTCCGGCTCCGCCGCTCTCATAACACTCTGAGAGCTGATAATTGCAGGACTGATCCATGGGAACAATCTGATTCTTTTCATTCAAAATGTATTGCTGCGCCAGACGCTCCAGCCCTTCATTTTGAGGCTTTGCAAAGAATGTATTTTTCATGCCAAGGGGCTCCCAGAGATTCTTTTGGAGATATTCCCCGAATTTCATGCCGGTCACTACCTCCAGCACTGCCGCAGCCACATCATGACTTAAGCTGTAGCAAAAATGAGTACCCGGCTCAAATTTCAGTGGGGACTCCACAAAGGAATCCACCAGCTCCCTGGTGGTGGCACTCTGCCCCTTTTCCCGGAGCACTCTCTGGATTCCCGGGCGGTTCAGATCATAATCCAGACCGGACTGCATGGACAGCAAATGGCGGATCTTCATAGGGTTTGCCAGATTCACGATCCCCTCCGGGGTTTCCACCTTTGCCTTATAATACGAGGGCAGATATTTCCCCACTTCGTCCTCCAGCGAAAGCTTCCCCTGCTCCACCAGCTGCATAATGGCAGTCATGGTCTGCACCTTTGTCATGGAAAACATCAGATATCTCTGATCGGCGGAAACCTTTCTCGTATGCTCCGCATCCACAGTTCCGTTGAAATGCCGATAGATCAGCTTATGCTCCCGATACACCATGCAATCCACGGAAGGGATTCCCAGCTCCAGCAGGGAATCCAAATACTTCGTCATTTTTTCCGCATCAAATCCACTCATTTTTCCTTCCTCTCCTCATAATGTTTTTCGTTCCAGATTGTGTATAGTTCCCGCCAAGAGGCTTATGGAAGCTGCCATCATGATCACCTCCGTAATGGGCTGGGCCCAGATCATTCCGTGAAAACCGAAGCAGCGATCCAGTACCAGCAGCAGGGGCACATACAGGATCAACTGTCTGACTAATGTGATTCCAAAGGCAAACTGAGGTCTTCTCGCCCCGTCACGCCGGAAGCGTCATATCATCCCAATCTATCACACCGCTCAGCTACTTACTCATGGGGCGATTCACATGCGCCCCGGTAAAGGAAACCACCGCGATATCCTTCCCCAGGTCATCCCGGATCATCACCTCATAAAAGCAATTGGTTCTGCCATCCTTGATCAGCTTCGCCTCCGCATACAGAATGGCTCCCTTGGACATATTCAGAAAGCTGGCCTGTCCCACAAGGCTTACCGTCAGATTCTCCTTGTCAAAATTCGAAGCAACCGCAAAGGCAAAGTCCGCCAGTGTGTAAATGCTCCCCCCCATAATGCCCCCATAGGCGTTCCTGTGATCTGATGTCAGCGGCATGGAGCACAGGGCGTAATTCTCCCCTATCTTATCAATTCTGGCACCGGAAAGCTTGGTTGCATAGAGATCCTTTGCAAATAGAGCTCTTGCCTCCTCCAGATGCTTTAATTCCGGCTTGGTTTTTCGGATGTAGGTAGTTCTGGTAAAGATAGTATCCTTCCCCTCTTTTTCGCCCTTCATGATTTCAAATTCATCTGGATCAAATTCCGGAAAGAATACATCCCCATCCTCCACCGTAAGCTCCACCTCCGTGATATACATGATATCCACAAGGGGAAGCGCCTCCCGAAAAAGGCCATAGCCGCCGGAGATAAATACATCCCTGTCCCCGGCCAGTGCCAGAGCCTCCTTTAGCGAGCCCGCTGTCTTTAGGTTTTCTCCTGTATAGCTCTTGGTACTGGATACCACAATATTCATACGATTCGGCAGTGGGTGTCCGATCTCTTCATAGGATCTGCGCCCCATGATCACCACATTTCCCGTTGTCAGCTGCTTAAACTGCTTCTGCTCGCCCGGAATCCTCCAGGGAATCTGTCCTTTTTTACCAATCACATTATTTTGGGACCGCGCCACGATTAATCCGATCATTTTTGCCTCCATCTTCTGTTTTCTTTTGTTGTATGATATCACTTTATAGGGTTCAAAACAGCCAATGTCATTCACTAAAACACAGGAGCCTTCCCTGCCTCGCGTTCTGCCTTATCATCAACCGAATGGCATTGCGCGAGCAGCTCCACCGCACCGGGGCTCTTGGCCAGAAGCCCGTTTTGATTGGAATACATCATGCATTCGATTTGAAGGTCATTTCCGCATCGTTTTCTCAAAAAATAAAGGATCCTGTCCATGGCGTAGTCCATAGCCCTCTGCAGGCATCCGTTTTCCTGCAGGATTCGAACGCCTTCCTCTGTCACAGCTGTTTCCAAAACAGCCCTTGCAGCTTCCCCGCTGCAGCCCGCCTTCAGGCCTGCGGCTGCCAGCAATTCCATTCTGCAATCCCCTTCTTTGGAATGGGTGTTCATCATGCCTCCGGATACCTTGATCAGCTTTCCGATATGCCCTGTGAGGAGCATGCCGGAAAAGCCAAGCTCCTTTACCATATCAATGGTATCACCGATAAAGTTTGAGCATTTCACACTTTTGTCCAGATCATAATCAAAGGTCTGTTTCATAAACTCCAGGCCGTAATTTCCGGGAGCAACAGCAACGAACTTCTGCCCCAGTGCCTTCTTTTGATTCAGCTCCACACGGATCGTTTCCAACAGAGCCTTGGAGCTCATGGGCTCCACCACCCCGCTTGTCCCAAGAATGGAGATACCTCCCACAATTCCCAGCCTTGGGTTAAAGGTTTTTTCGGCCAATTCTCTGCCCTCCGGCACAGAGATCAATACCCGAAGTCCCCCATGGAAATCACAGACCCTGCGGACCTCATCCACCTCCCTTTGGATCATCTCCCTGGGCACATGGTTGATAGCCGCATTTCCCACAGGCTGATCCAGACCGGGGAGCGTCACTCTGCCTACGCCTTCCCCTCCGTCAATCTCTATTCCATCGCAATCCTCTGCCAGAGTGACCTCAACAACCACATGACAGCCGGTGGTCACATCCGGATCGTCTCCTCCATCCTTTACCACAGCACAGCTGACGATTCTCTCTTCCCTTCGGATATCCACCAGCTTTGCATGGTAAGGAATTCCCTTCGGAGTTTCTATGACGATCTCCTGCTTTTCCCTTCCCGTAAGCAGCATATATGCTGCTGCCTTAGCCGCTGCTGCCGCGCAGCTTCCGGTGGTAAAACCGATCCGCACTCCGTTTATCTGAGTGCCCGTATTGGACAGCTTACTTTCTTCCATCTTCTCTGCCATCTTTTTTATTCCTTTTTCCGTCCAGCATAGATCGATGCCACCCCGCCGGCCAGAATCATCAGATCCAGGGCAAAGGATGTGGTATAAGGTTTTTCCGGCGCATCCGGATCGATCAATACAGTATAGCTTTTTCCGTCCTTCATGGTAAAGGCATTATAAGCTGACAGAACCTTATCCTCGTATTTTACGCCCTGATATTCGTAGCTGACATGTGCCTTCTTCCCTGCCCCTTTTCTGTAGGAGATCCGAAGCATGGAATCCACATGCTCATAGCTTGTCATCCGATAGAGATCCAAGGCTCCCAGAATGATTGCAAAAACAAATAAGAGTACTCCCACTGCTATAATGACCTTATTCTTTTTCATGATATTATCCATCCTTTGTCAAGCCGTCTCAATCCCATAGAGCAGTGCATTACATATGGCGGCTGCGATATTACTTCCGCCCTTTCTTCCACGGTTTATGATATAGGGCACCGTTCCACCCAGAAACAGCTCTTTCGCCGGAACCACATTTACAAACCCCACCGGAACGCCGATCACGAATTCCGGTGTAAATGTTCCCTGCGCCATCAGCTCATATAGGGAAATCAGTGCCGTCGGCGCATTCCCGATGGCAAAGATCACCGGTCCGGGAAGGGCTGCCGCCCGCTCCATGGAAATGGTCGCCCTGGTTACCCGGCGCTCCTTGGCTTCCCGGGCCACATCCTCATCCGCCATAAAGCAATGAACCTCTCCGCCCAGCTTAGCTAAGGCGCTTTTGTTGATCCCCGCCTTGGCCATATTGGTATCGGTCACGATATCCGCGCCCCTTTTCAAAAGCTCGCGGGCTACCTTGACGGCATCCTTCGAAAAGGCGAGTGTCTCCGCATAATCAAAATCCGCACTGGTATGGATCACTCTCTTGGTCACAGCCTCCTGCTCCCTTGGGAGCACAATCCCTCTTGCCTCCAGTTCTGCCCCAATGATCTCAAAGCTTCTCTTCTCGATCTCCCCCGGAAGAACATATTCTATTTTTTCCATATATTTTCTCTCAGGCTCCCCTAATGTAAAGCAGCCTGTTCTCCCTCCCTTGCATCTTGGAAAGCCGGCCTCTCCGGCTTCTTTCCGCATGTGAACCCCTGACAAAACGGCTTCTTTCCGGATTTCCGCCCCCCGGTCGCGCTTTGTTTTTCCAAGGCGAACATTGTAGCTCAATTTCGGAATCCTGACGGTCAGCGGCATACCTTTCGCAGAGATGCTATCAGCCGCCTGTTTTCTTCGGGGGTTTTCACCGCCACCCGATAATAACCCTTATCCAATCCCGGATAGTCACTGCAATCCCGGATCAAAATTCCATCCTCTAACAGAATTTTTTGCAGTCGGCTTTTTTCCGATCCGCAGGTCTCCCAACGAAACAAAAGGAAATTTGCCTCGGATGGATATACGCGCGCCCCCAGCTTTTCCAATTCAGCGGTAAGAAGGCTTCTCTGCTTGCGGATCATGTCTCCGGCTTTTAAAAGATATTCTTTCTCTTCCAGGGCTGCGATTCCGGCCATCTGCGCCGGGACCGACACATTCCATTCCGGAAGAAAGCCTGCGATTTTTGCTGCAATTTTTTTGTCCGGACAAAGAAGATACCCCAGACGAATGCCGGGTATTGCAAAGCTTTTTGTAAATGCCCGCAGGATCAAAAGATTTGGGAACTGCGCGAGTCTGTCCGCCATAGAATGTGTTCCGGCGTGGGATGTCAATTCCATAAAGCACTCATCCAATACCAATAAGGTTCCATACTCTTCGCAGCATTTCGCCAGCTCAGCCATTTGATCCGCATCCCAAAGCGTCCCCACCGGATTAGAGGGATTCGCCATAAAAAGGATTTCCGGCTTTCCAATGCGGATCTCCCGAAGGAAGCTTTCAAATCGCATCCGTCCCATTCCAAAAGTCTCTTCCTCCCGAAGGAAAAAGAAATCCGCTGTGCATCCCACTGCCTCCAGCGCCTTCTGATATCCGGAAAAGCCCGGGGCAAGTAACAGCGCAGATCCGGGCCTCCTTGCATTGCAGATCGCCATGAGAAGCTCCGAGGCACCATTTCCGCATAGGATGACCTCTTTGTCTATTCCGAAATGCTCCGCCAGCTTACCCCGAAGCTTCTCACACTGCGGATCAGGGTAGGTCGTTGCCAGGGCAATACCCTTCAACAAAGCCTCCCTGACACTCTCCGGCATCCCCAGGGGATTGACATTGACGGAGAAATCCATATGAACTTGATTGCGATAAATGTCCCCGCCATGCATCTCTGATCCTCCGCGCCCTTTACTCGTTCGACTCTAATGATCCGCCCTGTTAAATCCATTCTTCATATGTTCGCTGGCGATCTGCAACACCTTATTCAAGCACTCCGTAGTCTGCTCCTTCGCCATTTTACACAGTTCTTCATTCGCCTTTGACGCCAGAGTATTATCCCCGGTTTCTTTGATCCTTTTATCATACTCCAATACGATCCGGCGGCTCTTTACAAAGACAGCCTCCTGATATCGCTCGATGGGCTGGGCACAATATGCAAAATGCGCATCCGCATACGCAGAGATCATCCTGCTGGCCCAATAGAAATTCTCCGTGGTGGCATCCAGCGTCACATTGCTCAAATATCCGGGCATCTTCGGGACATTGGGATACACCGGAAAGATCGCATCGAAGGCGGTGGAGCCAAAGCAGATCCACTCCAGCCCCTTGATCTCCTTCGGGGCATCGCTCCTGATCTGGCAGATACTGGTGACTCCGGTGCGATTGATACCGATGGAGCGATACATACCGCGTTTTCCGGTATCCTGGGCTTTGTATGGATCAAAATCAGTCCCCTGATAATGGCCCGAGAGCAAATATTTTACATCCTCCACAGCCAGCTTCCGGTCCGGCACAAAGGACCAGGGAATATTATCGCTCTCCGGCGTAAACTCTGCACTTTCTCCTTCCCACCGATGACTGTAGGGAGTTAAGTATCTACCCATAAACCACGCTCTGGGTGTATTATATATATGGTCGCTGTCATCATGGGAGCCAAAAATATCTCTGGGATTCCATGCCCCGTTTTGATTCAGATCCAGATGGTTATCCCGGACAAATTCCCGGAGATCCGATGAACACATATGATTTTTTTGTTTTCCCAGAGCGTCCTCCAGATCAAAGGAATCCATTCCAAACTGATTGGGCATGATCGTGCACACCTCGTCCGGCACTCGCTTCGCCATCCAGTGATGCCCGCCGATGGTCTCCATCCACCAGATTTCGTTCTCATCGTTAAAGGCAATCCCGTTGGATTCATAAGTGCCATAGTTCTCCAGTAAGGAGGCCAACCGGAGCACCCCCTCTCTTGCGCTGTGAATATAGGGCAGCACCAATACCACTATATCCTCTTCCCCGATGCCCCCGGGCACATCCTTTTCCTTTCTTGTCTTAGCCTTCTTATACTCCACCAGAGGATCTGCCGCCAATACTCTGGGATTGCTGGTGATCGTCTCCGTAGCGGTCATTCCCACATTGGCCGCGTTGATCCCCGTGGCGGCCCAGATGCCGTTCTTTTTATCCACGCTGGGGCAGGCGGTATACCGCATTGGGTTATCCGGCAGCAGGATTTCCAAATGAGACAGTACTGTTTTATACTTTCTGGGTTGCTTTTCCGGCTCCACCACGATCAGTTTTTTTACATCAAAGTGACCGTCATCCGTTCTTGCGATCATGGTAGAATTGTCATTGCTGGCCTTCCTTCCGACCAAAACTGTTGTACAAGGCATTTTCTTTTGCTCCTTCTCCATTACATGTTATGCTGATATTTTATGAGGGATGGGGAGTAATCTTTCTCCCTTCTCCCTTTTTCGTACTCAGAGAAACAAAAAACAGGACAATATTCCTACACATATTGTCTCACATAGGAACGCAGTGCCGTACATTAGATGATTAGCCCTGGGAATATCCTCTTTCTCAATCTCTCTGTTCGCGTCGCCGATCTCCGGCTTACTCACTATTTTTCCAAAATAACTGGCATTCCCTCCCAGCTTGATCCCCAGCGCTCCGGCGCAGGCGCTTTCCGTCTGAGCCGAATTGGGGCTACTGTGTTTTCTGCGATCCCGCAAATAGATCCTCATGGCATTGGAGACGCTGTAATTTTTCCCCAGAAACAAGCAGACAAAAATCATGAGAAACGCACTGATTCGGGAGGGCAGGAGATTTACCGCATCATCCAGTTTTGCTGCAGCTCTTCCATAATCAAGATAACGATCATTTTTGTACCCCAGCATGGAATCCATGGTATTGACCGCCTTATAGAGAAACCCCAGGATCGGTCCGCCAAGGGCAAGATAAAGCATGGGGGCGATCACTCCGTCAGAGGTATTCTCCGCCACCGTCTCCACCGCTGCTTTAGTGACACCGGCCTCGTCCAAATTCTGCGTATCCCTTCCCACGATCATGGAAACGGCCTGTCTCGCCTCTGCGATAGTGCTGTTTTTCAGCTTATCATATACCTTCATGCTTTCCATCCTGAGGCATTTGGCAGCCAGCATTTGATAGGTCATAACCGCTTCTACGACGCAGCCCAGAAGCGGATGGATCAGATAGGCCAAAAGGAGCGCACTCGCCGAAGCAACGCCCACGGTCAATAATACCAGACATACTGTCCTGATTCCCCTTCTTCTTTTCCATGCTCCGTCAGCCTTTTTCTCCTGTCCCTTTGGCCCCAGATCACGATACTCCAGGACGGCGATCAGATTCCCCATAGCCCTGACGGGATGGGGAAAGGAATAGGGATCTCCCAACAGAAGATCCAACAAGAAGCCACTGATAAAGGCCAAAATATGATATTTCATAAAGGATCATTTCAACCTTTCTGTTCGTTTCTTTATTGCACACAATATCATGTCAGCTGCTTGGGCTTGGCAGAAACGAAAGCTTTTGTACCTCCTCGATCCGGCAGTCCTTCCCCCTCACGCGAACCAGATAGCCCTCGCCGCCGCTCACCTGATAATCGAAATAATCCCCGCCAAAGTATTCGGAAAGGATTGCCATGATCGTTCCTCCGTGTACAATCGCTGCTGCCCGGATATTCTCCTCCTTCATGCCATCTGTTTGCACATGCTGCCTCAGATCATCCAGCAT
>CACXDS010000304.1 GCA_902766425.1 uncultured Lachnospiraceae bacterium | reverse complement strand
CACAGCCTCCGCCAGGCGCCTTACCGTCTCCTCGATCCTTTCCCTGTGAATGCCGCAGTAATTGATGATCAGTGTGTGCGTGTCCTGATCCGCTGTCAGCAGATATTCCGACAGCGCCGCCACTTCGATATCCCGCTTTTTGATCTCCTGCGTCAATTCACTGTCACTTTTTGCAGTCTCCAGCTTTAGCAGAAAATGCGTCCCGGCACTGGGCTCGATGATGGTGGCGATCTCCTTTAGGGGCGAGGCATTGATGGCACCGATCAGGCTGTCCCGGATGGATTTGAAATAGTTCCTCATGGTATTGATATGCCGCTCATAATAGCCGTCCCGGATGAACCTTGCCAGGGTATACTGTTCGATACTGGACACCGTTCCGGAATAAAAGCTCAGCTTCCTCTGATACCTCTCCACCAAGAGAGCCGGGAGCACCATGAAGCTGATCCGGAGGGAGGGGATCAGGGTCTTGGAAAAGGTGTTCATGTAGATCACCTTTCCCGCCGTGTCCAGCGAAAAAAGGGGCTGCGTTGGCGCGCCCTGGTAACGGAATTCACTGTCATAGTCATCCTCCAGGATAAATCGATCAGGAGCTTCTGCCGCCCAGGCCAGAAGCTCCTGCCTGCGTTTCACCTGCATGACATTCCCCAGCGGAAAGTTATTGGAGGGGGACACATGTACGATATTGGCCCTCTGCTCCAGCAGACTATTCACCAGAGGACCCTTATCATCCGTCTCCACAAAGGACCACCCCGCATTATACATGTCATAGATGGCGGCGATCTTTTGGTTGCCGATATTCTCAATGGCCCATTTATTCTCGGCACCAAAGAGCTGGATCAGGCGACTGTAGAGATATTCCGTCCCGGATCCCACAAAAATCTGAAAGGGCTCCACCTTCATCCCCTTATTCTCGCGCAGAAATTCGCAGAGTGCCTCCCGCAGCTCATAAATACCGTTATAGGGAACAGTCTTTAAGAGTGCCTCGTCATGGGAGGAAATGGTATTCCGCATCAGTCTCGCCCAGGTGGAAAAGGGGAAATTCGCTCTCTGCAGCCGATTGGAGCGCAGATCGGAAAAGAAGGAGTATTCAAATTCCTCCTCCACCACATTCACAGGCCTTGTGTCGGTCCGCTTTCCCGTCCTCTCTAACTCTGTCACAAAAAATCCGCTCTTTTCCACACTGGTCACATACCCCTCCAACAACAGCTGGGAGTAGGCGTTTTCCACCGTGGCCACACTCACGCCCAGGTGCTTTGCAAAGCTTCTTTTGGAGGGAAGCTTTGTGCCCGCCCTGATCTCCCCCTTCAGAATATCCTCCTTGATGCACTGGTAGAGATACTCATATCTTGGTCTGCTTCCCCTCTTTGATAAATTATAAGTTAACATGACGCTCCAATCTGACCCGAAAAATAATTACAATTCTGATCATTTAAATCATACCAGTTCTCGCTATAATTATCAATAACGAATATTTTTCTCAATACTTAGTCAAATAAAATTTCTCAATACGCAGGAGGATTGGTATGAGCGAGATGCAAGATCAGGTTAAGCAGGATATTCCCATGATCGCATTTGTGGCATGCTCCGGCTGTGCAGCAGGCAAAAAACGCTTTTCGGAAGGGTGTAAAAGCTGCGCAGATGCCGTGGCGTCAGGCTTTCAGCGGGGGGAGTGCAAAAGTGGATGCGTGGGAGTCGGATCCTGCGTTTCGGTATGTAAGCAGGGTGCCATGAGCATTCAGGACGGCCGGATCGTGATCGACCGCGAAAAATGTAACGGCTGCGGAGACTGTGCGGCGGAGGGTGTCTGCCCCCAGGGACTGATCAGAATGATCCCTGCAGACGCCACCAATTTCATTCCCTGCTCCTCCACCGAGGAGGACGAGGAAACTGTGCGCGCCACCTGCGGCTACGGGTGTATCGCCTGCGGCGAGTGTACCAGAGCCTGTCCCCAGGGGGCTGTGTCCATTGTCAATAATCACGCAGTCATCGATTACGAGAAATGCGTGGGCTGCAGTGCCTGCACTGTGCGCTGTAAGAAAAAAATCATTGTGGATACCCTCCATGATCTGACCGTACTTAAGGAGAAGGTTGCCTTTGTCCGCTGCAGCGGCGGCGAACGGGCATCCGCCAAATATAAGGAGCTGGGTATCCAGGATTGCCGGGAAGCGGCCAAGCTGGATGCCAAAGCCCTCGGTCTTTGCGCCGACGGCTGCTGCGGTCAGGGAAGCTGCACCGCTGTCTGCCGCTATGGCGCTATCAGTGTGGTGAACGGCACAGCAGTGGTGGATCCGGAGAAATGCGTGGGCTGCCGGGATTGCACCTACGCCTGCCCCAAGCACCTTATCACCATGGTTCCCTACAAGGGCCAAAAGCTGGTGCCCTGTATCTCCTCGGCTTCCAAGGAGGAAAAGGAGCAGGTGTGCGCCAGTCCCTGTATCGGCTGTGAGGACTGCGCAAAGAACTGTCCATGCGGCGCCATCTACATGGAGGATAATCACGCAGTCATTGATCATTCTCTCTGTGAGAACTGCCATATGTGTCAATATGTGTGTCGAAACAATGTGATAAAGGAGCTGGAGGTTCCGGAATATATTTACAGACAGCGAGAAGCACTTTTGCTGGAGGAAGAAGGAGGTAACAGGTCATGAGAAAATTAAAGACTATGGATGGCAATACCGCTGCGGCCCATGTGGCATACGCCTTTTCGGAGGTATCCGCCATTTATCCCATCACTCCCTCCTCCCCCATGGCGGAAAATATGGACGAATGGGGCGCATCGGGCAGGAAAAACATTTTTGGCGAGCAGGTGAAGATCATTGAGATGGAATCCGAGGGCGGCGCTGCCGGTGCAGTTCACGGCTCCATTGCGGCAGGTGCCTATACCACCACCTTCACCGCATCTCAGGGCTTGCTCCTCATGATCCCCAATATGTATAAGCTGGCGGGGGAACAGACCCCCACCGTATTTCATGTGGCTGCAAGAGCTCTGGCAACCCACGCCCTCTCCATCTTCGGAGATCACTCCGATGTCATGAGCTGCCGCCAGACCGGTTTTGTCATGCTCTGCTCCAACAATGTGCAGCAGGTTATGGATCTCTCCGCTGTGGCGCATCTTTCCACCATCGCGGGAAAGCTCCCCATGATGCACTTTTTTGATGGTTTCCGCACCTCCCACGAGTACCAGAAGATCGAGGTCTGGGACTATGAGGAGCTTGCCTCCATGGTGGACTGGGATGCGGTGAAGGCCTTCCGCAAGAGGGCTCTGAACCCCAACCATCCCCACCTCATCGGCAGCGCGGAGCAGCCCGAGACCTTCTTCCAGCACAGAGAGGCCTGCAATGTGGCCTACAACGAGACCACTGACATTATTGTGAAATACATGGACATGGTGAACGAGAAGATCGGCACCTCCTACAAGCCCTTCAACTACTATGGTGCGCCGGATGCCACCGAGGTGCTGGTTGCCATGGGCAGTGTGTGCGACGCGGCAGAGGAAGTGGTTGACTATCTGAACGCCAGAGGTAAGAAGGTGGGCATTGTGGAGGTTCACCTCTACAGACCCTTCTCCGCAAAGCACCTCACCGCAGTCCTTCCTGAGACCGTTCAGAAGCTTGCGGTTCTGGACCGCACCAAGGAGCCCGGCGGCGTGGGCGAGCCTCTTTTCCTGGATGTATGCTCCGCCCTTCGCGGCACCAAGTGGGAGCACTGCTACATCGCGGGTGGGCGTTATGGCCTGGGCTCCAAGGATGTGCAGCCCGGCGACATTCAGGCGGCCTTCGAGAACCTTTGGAGCGATACTCCCAAGCGGGAGTTCACCCTCTCCATCACCGATGATGTGACCTACCTTTCCCTTCCCGTCACCTCCAATCCGGATGTGGCACCGGAGGGCACAAAGGCATGTAAATTCTGGGGTCTGGGTGCGGACGGCACCGTCGGCGCCAACAAAAACTCCGTCAAGATCATTGGAGACCATACGGATAAATATGTGCAGGCATACTTCCAATACGATTCCAAGAAGTCCGGAGGCGTGACCATCTCCCACCTTCGCTTCGGAGACAAGCCTATCAAGTCCTCCTATTATGTGAAGCAGGCGGATTTCGTGGCCTGTCACAACAGCGCCTACCTCACAAAGTATGAGATGGTGCAGGATGTAAAGCCCGGCGGATCCTTCCTGCTGAACTGTGTCTGGTCGGATGAAGAGCTGGAGGAGCATCTTCCCGCCACTGTAAAGCGCTACATTGCAAACAATGACATTCATTTCTATACCTGCGATGCCGTTGATCTGGCTAAGAAGGTGGGTCTGGGCGCAAGGAGAACAAACTCCGTCCTGCAGGCGGCATACTTTAAGATTGCCAAGATCATTGACATTAACGAGGCGGTTTCCTACATGAAGGACGCCATCGTCAAGACCTATTCCAAGAAGGGCCAGAATATCGTGGACATGAACTGTGCGGCCGTTGACGGCGGTGTGGAGAGCGTTCACGAGGTACAGGTTCCCGAGCATTGGAGGAATGTGCCGGACGATCCCGCACCCGCTAAGCTGGTTGGCCGGGATGCGTTCCACACCAATTACCTGAACGACATTCTGGTGCCCACCAATACTCTGACAGGTGATAACTGCCCTGTCTCCGTATTTGTAGAGACCGCAAACGGCGTGCTGCCCTCCGGTACCGCTGCCTACGAAAAGCGCGGTATCGCGGCGGATCTGCCCCACTGGTGCTCCGGCAATTGCATGCAGTGTAACATGTGCTCTCTGGTATGCCCTCACGGTGCCATCCGCCCCTTCGTTCTGACGGCCGAGGAGGCAAAGGCTTATCCCGAGGCGCAGCCCATGAAGGGCATGAAGGATATGTACTTTGTACTGGGCTTCTCTGCAAAGGACTGCACAGGCTGCGGCTCCTGCGCCCATGTCTGCCCCGCCCGCAAAAAGGCACTGGAAATGGCGGCGACGGACACCGACTTTATGGAGCAGCAGCAGGAGAAATATGACAGGCTCTTCGCCACGGTTCACAACGAGGATCGCAAGGTTCCCTTTGGGAAGGACACCATCAAGGGCAGCCAGTTTGTTCAGCCCCTGCTGGAGTTCTCCGGCGCATGCCCCGGCTGCGGCGAGTCCCCTTATGCAAAGCTGGTGACCCAGCTCTTTGGGGACAGGATGTTTGTGGCAAACGCCACCGGATGCTCCATGATCTGGGGTTGCTCCGCACCCTCCACGCCCTACACCGTCAACAAGGAGGGCAAGGGTCCCGCATGGGCCAACTCCCTCTTTGAGGACAACGCGGAGTTTGGCTACGGCATGGCAACTGCCGTAAAGGCGAGACGGAAAGAGCTGCGCAGCGCCGTGGAAAGACTGAAGGATACCGTCGGCACGGCTGCCGAGAATTGGATCAATTTCATGGAGGATGCCACCGCCTCTAAGATCACCGGAGACATGCTCCTGGAGAAATGCAAGGAATTGGCCTCTTTGAATCCGGATAATGCGGATGCGGCTTATGTGGTGGAGAATGCCGACCTTTTGACCAAGCCCTCCATGTGGATCTTCGGCGGCGACGGCTGGGCCTATGACATCGGCTACGGCGGTCTGGATCATGTGCTGGCCTCCGGCGAAAATGTAAATGTACTGGTATTTGATACTGAGGTTTATTCCAACACCGGAGGACAGTCCTCCAAGGCAACTCCCATCGGTGCGGTTGCCAAGTTTGCAGCCTCCGGCAAAAAGGTAAAGAAAAAGGATCTGGCGCAGATTGCCATGGCATATGGCTATGTCTATGTGGCACAGATCGCCATGGGCGCCAACCCCGCCCAGACCCTGCAGGCCCTGAAGGAGGCCGAGAGCTACGACGGTCCTTCCCTTGTCATCGCCTATGCGCCCTGCATCAACCATGGCGTGAAGGCCGGTATGAACAAGGCCATGCAGGAGATGCGAAATGCCGTTCGCTCCGGTTATTGGAATCTGCTGCGCTACAATCCGGATCTGGCGGAAAAAGGACTGAATCCTCTCTCCGTTGACAGCGGCAAGCCCACAGAGAACTATCGTGACTTCCTCATGGGCGAGGTCCGTTACAATTCCCTGAAGCTGAAGTTCCCCGAGGAGGCTGAGAATCTGTTCATCAAGGCGGAGGAGACGGCAAAGGAGAGATACGATTCGCTGGTGGCACAGGCCAGACAGTAGAATACTGAATATGGAAAGCTTGGTTCGTGCAGCGAATTAAATCAGAGAAGGAGATTCTGCCATGATCAATATGAGTAAGGTACAGACCAGGATGCCAATGCAGGATCCGAAGGTCAGAAATCAAAATTTTGAAGAGGTGGCGCTGGGCTATTCGCCGGAGCAGGCCATCCGGGAGGCAATGCGATGCCTGAAATGCCGCAAGCACCCCTGTATGACAAGCGGTTGCCCCGTGCACAATCACATTCCGGAGTTTATCGCCAAGATTACGGAGGGGGATTTTGAAGCAGCCTATCAGGTGCTCACCAAGACCACTTCCCTGCCCGCAGTGTGCGGCAGGGTCTGCCCCCAATATCTGCAATGTGAGGGCAACTGCGTGAGGGGCAAAAACGGCGGCCGTCCCGTGGCCATCGGTGCCCTGGAGCGCTTTGTGGCGGACTGGCACAGACAACATGCAGAGGCCGCTGAGGAAACCACTATTGAAGCAAAGAATCAGGACGCCCTGTCAGATAAATCCGTGGCTGTCATCGGCTCCGGTCCCGCCAGCCTGGCTTGCGCGGGAGATCTTCTGGATCAGGGAGTCAAGGTGACGATCTTTGAAAAAGAAAATGTCCTCGGGGGCGTTTTGACCTACGGCATTCCGCAATTCCGTCTGCCAAAGGAGATCGTTGAAAACGAAATCGCGGGATTAAAAGCAAAGGGCGTAAAGCTTGAACCCGGAAAGACTCTGGGCAAGGATTTTACGCTGGATGAACTTCTTGGTGCAAAGGGCTTCTCCGCTGTCTTTGTGGGTAACGGCGCCGGAAAGCCCATGCGCCTCGGTATTCCGGGACAGGAGGCAGAGGGCGTACAATCCGCGGCCGAATTCCTGGCCAAGGCAAATCTGGAGAAGGTACTGCCCCCGGCAAAGAATATTGCCATCGTAGGCGGCGGAAATGTGGCCATGGATGCCTGCAGATGTGCTGTTCGAATTCCTACGGCAGAGAAAGTATCCATTGTCTATCGCCGCTCCGCGGCAGAGATGCCCGCTGACCCCGGCGAGCTGCAGGAGGCCATGGAGGAGGGCGTGGAGGTCCTTTACTTAACCGGGCCCCTGGCCGTAGAATGTGCAGGCGGCAAGGCGACGGGCCTGAAATGCCAGAGGATGGAGCTCTCCGAGCCCGATGAGTCCGGCCGTAGAAAGCCCGTTCCCGTACCCGGTTCCGAATTTGTCCTGCCCGCAGACCTCATCATTGAGGCCATCGGCAGCGGCAGCGAAAATGATGGCGTGGATGGCGTGGCGCTCTCCGAAAGGAAGGGCCTCATCATTGCAGATCCCGAGACCTGCCAGAGCTCCCGCCCCGGCGTCTTTGCAGGGGGCGACACTGTCACCGGTCCCAAGACCGTCATCAGCGCCATGGGCGCAGGCAAGAAGGCCGCCAAGGCCATTGCTGAATATTTGCTGACAAACTAATTACAACCCCTCTTATAAATGCAAACCCCCAGGCGCAATACCGGGCGCCTGGGGGTTTGTTTTCATAACCTCTTTCAATAGCGTATTAAACTCACTATTAGATATAGAGAACATAGAATTATTACCTGATGAACGTTCAAGAGCCATGTCCATATTTTCCCAATTTTGCGTAAGTCTTTTATTTATCGTCATAATGCCCCTGGCATTGAGAAATGATAATACCTTCCTGTGTTACTTCATAGACAAGCCGGTCTTTTTCATTAATTCTGCGACTCCATTTGCCTTCAAAATCGCCTCTAAGCGGTTCTGGTTTCCCTTCACCTTCATAAGGATTTCTTTGAATCTCTTTTAGTAATTTGTTTATTTTCTTGAGTGTTTTTTGTCTTGCGCTTGCCAATAGAGATATTCCTCCCAGGCATCTTCGGCAAAGGTTATCTTACTCATTCTCCATCCTTTCAAGCTCTTCCATTGTCTTCACAACTACATGGCCCTCTTTAATCTGTCTGTCAGCCTTTTCCAATTGCTTCACGTTAGAAGCGGAATAAAAGGGGTCTAATGGTGCAACAATGTCAAAGGGGATTCTTCTGTCGCGAAGTGCCCTCTTCGCATAGATCATAAAAAAGGTGGTAATGTTCATTCCCATCTCATCACACATTTCATCAAGTTGTTTCTTCATGTCTTCTTCTAATCTTAAACTCACCGTAATCATTTCAAACTCCTTTCCAACTTGTCATTAAACACTCTCAACTTTTTTGTATATCAAACACTTTCTGATTATATAATAATGCAAAATGAAGCAAAATGCAACTATTTTAATTATAATTCATTTGATTTGCATTTATTATATGCATATTTTAAATCAATATGCGAATATTATGGCCTTCGCAAAACATGTCAAAAAGAACCATCCCCGTACCTGATTCCGATTTTGTACTGCCCGCCGACCTCATTATCGAGGCCATCGGCAACGACAGCGCAAATGACGGTGTGGATAGCGTGGAGCTCTCCGAAAAGAAGGGCTTCATCATCGCAGATCCCGAGACCTGCCAGAGCTCCCGTCCCGGCGTTTTCGCAGGCGGCGACACCGTCACCGGACCCAAGACCGTCATTAGCGCCATGGGCGCAGGCAAGAGAGCCGCGAAGGCTATTGCCGAATACTTGCTGACAAACTAATTGTCTGCAAAACATAGAATCGTTGCCTCGGCTTTCTCTCAGAAAACGGGACGGCATGTCATTCGCTTATAAAACTCCTCTTATAAAAGCACCCCCCAGGCGCAATACCGGGCGCCTGGGGGGGTGTATGTTTAGACATTTAATTCCTCTCTTCTCTCATGCTCCTTTGGATTGCCATTCCGTCAAGAGATTTAGACATACTTCCAAAGTAATTAGAAACATTTTCTGATTCGTCCATTTTTTTAACCTTCCCTGCCTTAAATAGAATAAAATCAAGGAATTCAGATACTTCATCCAAATATTCTTCAGGAACCGCCTTGATTCTTTTTTCTAACGATGCATATGACATATCACCGCCCCCTTTTATCTTGTCATTTCTTACCTTATATTCTTCGCACAACATGTCTATTCTAACTTCACGTTTTGCTAGGAAACCTGAACTGACCATAAATTTGGCTTAACTCCATGCAATTTCCTCCTTTGAGAGCCACAAAAGTCCTAATTTCCACATGATTTGACGATCATGATTATTACAATTCATTTTCATAAAGCTCTGTAAATGATTCCATAATTTTGTTTGTTAATGCGATTTGTTCCTCAGTTGACAATCGGTATGATGTCCTAATCACCATAGTCCCAAGAATGGCGTATGATCCCGAATACAGGAGTGTACCATCATACTGTCCAAGATATTCGCATCGGCATTTTGCATCCTCGAGTGTCGCATAAACTTCGATTGCACCGCCTCCGTCCGTTCCTTTTGCAACGGGTCCCTGACCGGGAACGGAACCGGGAGGAACGGTTTTGGTCGTAAAATAGGTACAGGAGGTATATCCGCCATCGAGACTTAACAATCCGTTTGGATCTTTTCCCTCTCGCACGGCTTCGCACTGCGTTATGTCATCAATTCTAACAAGTCGTTCCCTAACCCATTCGCCAGACGGGTTTTCCAGTTGCAAGGCCATAACATATAACGAAGCAAGTTCTTTTGTTTCGTTTATGGTATACCGGATCCTACTTACTGCATCAGCGCGATTCCATTTATCGCGAATCCAAACGGTTATTGTTTGTCTTCTCTTCTGGTCCGTGTGTGCTCTTTCTAGGAAATCTAGCGACACCTTCTCTGCCTGTTCTAAATACGCATCGACTATGGTGTTGTAATCGTTAATTGCAACATTATAAGCAATCAGGGAAACATTTTTGCAAGCAATTTCAACCATTTCTGCTTTTTCGACCAGTGAATCTACGAGCCCCATGAGCTGGTTTCTGTCAGCCCCCGCTTGATAATAGTCCTCAAAGGATGGCCATGAGGAAAGAGCAAGGTCAAGAAAACCTGGTAAACCCTCAATTGAGAACTCTTCAATGTCTGTCAAAAAGGAATTGTATTCCTTAATCGCCTTATTGCATTCCTTCAAGGCAGAATCATATTCCTTCTGAAGATTATCGTAGTCTTCCCTAGCACTGTTCATCTTAATCTCTTCTGCCACTGAAGATTCTGCAGCGGGTGATGCAAGCGACTCCTCCAACGCTGCGGAATATGCAGCACTGGCTTGAATGGACTCCTCTAAAGTCCGCTTTTTTTCTACATTCCGAAGTGAAATAATCATCACGAGGACGATGACAATCAATGATGTTACAATCGCAGCAGCTAAAATCGTATTTTTATTATTGCTTGTTGGTGCATCAGGCAAGTTGTGTTCCTTATTCTTCTTCAATAAATTCCTTAAGATTGTTCTTAAGCTCATTGACTGCTCCTTCGCAAGTGTGCTGGCTGATGAGTCCTTCCTTTGCGCTTACGGAAACATATAGTTCATTTCCTTCAAGTTTAAATGCAATATATGCTGTGTTTGAATTTAGAAAACCGGCCCCTATGGTTGCAACATATTCCTGAGCGTCAAAGTTTTCCGTTACAATGTGTCCCATTTTCAACAACACATCCCTCAATTTCAAAAACTCCAGACCTCGCACCCTAAAAACATGTCGTCTTGTTTGCTTGGGATTCACATTAAATGTATCAATCAATACCTGATCCAGTTCATCATCCTTCATAGTATATGCCTCCATGTTAGTGAATCAGAGCAACATCTGCCAACTCTTGTTTAAGCTGGTTTCGCAGATCCTCTTCAGTCAAGTCCTCCAGTTTTGGCCTTTTAGCCACTTCCTTTTCAAATAACGGTGCCAAAAGATCATCCACAAACTGTTCCCTTTTGTCCTCCTCGCATTGATACATGTCCTTAAACAGTTTGTCATTCAGCATCTTAGATAATTCGTTGACGATATTATTGGCTTCGGTCTCCGAAATTAGATAATCCTCGCAGTTCTGGGCAAACCGGTCTTGAATCAGGGCATACATGATCTCTGCATCATCTTCCACAATGTAATCTGCCAAGAGATCTGCTGCCACCCCTCCCCCTACGCCGCCGAGAATTCCACCGATCACATATCCAGGAATTGTCCCCACGCCAGGTACAATTAGATTTGCAAGTGCGGATCCGCCAATGGCGCCTGCTGTCCCTGCCACAATTGTCACTCCAGTAACGGCAAAATTCTTAATGAACTGTTTTTTTGAAATTCTGCCATTAAATAGATCTACTGCATCAGGGATAGTAAAAACGATTACTGTAACAGCAGCAAAAATAGCTTCTGTTCGCAGAGCCTTTGCTGCAGTTTCTGTTAAAGTCTTAGCGGTCATCCCTGCTCCTACCTCTGCCGCATTTTTTCCCGCAACTTTTACCAAAGATTCCGCAAAATTATTTCCGCATGCCTTAACTAGTGTCTCAGATGAAGTCTTAAATGCATCTTTTAAGGCTGTTTTGGAGAGCTGTGACGCTATCACATGCGTACCAAAAACAAGAACGCCTGTATGAAGTCCTTCTTTTGCAGCAGTCTTTATTGCTTCTTTCCTATCAGCCCCATTTATTCTGCATAGGGCATAATTAAGTACCGCACTAATGCCAAAAGTGACGGATGCGGTTACGACACCGGTGGTTGCGTCGTAGGTTATGGATTCGAGCGTGCCAGCCTTGGCAAGGTTTCTGGCAGCCTTGTAGGTAATGTTTCCTTTTCGTACAAGATTCTCGGCATCATCTGGATTTGTGACTCCAGGAACCTTCCCTTCCTTTATTTTTCCCCTCATTAATTGAACTGCTTCTTCATATTGGTCTTTGGGAACTTCTATCTGCATGGGATGCCCGTCCGCATCTACATAACGAAAAAGTCCCGTTATGCCATCAAAACAATCTCCAATTCCTGAAGACGCCGTTGCATGATATTTAGTTTGTATGAAAATTGCCGTTCCGTCCCTGTTAATAATCATTCTGTCGGGCCCATTTAGAAGATTATTGTCTCCGACAATTTTAGCGTTTTTTCCTTTGACTTTGTCTGAAAGGTTATTTCCCAATTCTGCTGCAAAACCATGCCCCTGCCACGCCGAAAATTTGTATTGAGCCACGATCTCCTCTATGGATTTTGCGTTGGCGGCTATTGCACTTGATGAGTCGATTATTTCGGGTAATTCCTCGGCACGAAGCTGCTGTAATTCCGAGGCATTTACATTTAATGGGATGGCACAGACTATCATGCTGATGCATAACAGCAAGGATAAAATTCTTTTATGCATGAGACTTCTCCCCTTATTCCTTCTTTCCGTATTTTTCTCTCCAGTTCTTGTACTCCCCCGTGGTTACACGACCGTCCTCTGGTCTTTTTGCATTCCGCGGAATTGCCCATGAATTACCAAACCTTTGAACACCCTCTATTCTCCTGTCGCCGCACATCTTCTGTACCCGTTTTTCAGTTAGATCCCACCGTGCAGCCGTTTCCTTGATAACCATGTGTGAATCCATCGTTATAACCCGTCTTTCTGCGAAAGACACCAATGCGGTTATGAAACCAGTGTTCTTCCGCGATTTATTGTTTTAAAAGTTTCTTCCTT
>CACXDS010000303.1 GCA_902766425.1 uncultured Lachnospiraceae bacterium | reverse complement strand
GGTTCTTATTCCCTACCTGAAGGAACAGGGGTATGAACTGTCAGTGATCAGGGCAGAGGATATAGCACCAAGGGATGATGAAATAGAACGGTACGGCCGGGACGAGATGACAGGAGGATATTGGCCGAGCGTTGAAAAGGTGTCCGGAGGAGAGAGAGAGAGCAGGGGTAATGCGCAGGGCTTTGGATATTATTATCTGGAAAGGATCTGGAAAGCTCGCAGGAGCATGACAATCCGAAGCTTTAACCTATCCCGCTGGATCGCAGTGAGAGCAACGAGGCAGGGCTTCTGAGCTCCGTCTCCCCAAGATGCCTCCGCATCAGGATCCGGAAGTGGACCGGAAAGCATAGAATAAACAAAAAGGGGATGTGTCATCGTTTCATGACACATCCCCTTTTCTAATTTTGTTTTACATCCCCGGTATAGCTACACTCATCATTATTTGATGGATACCTTGCTCCAACTGTCAGCAGGTACAAGGTTGATATAAATCTTACCGGCATTCAGTACGATTTCCTCACCGGTGTTTGCATCATAATATCTGGCGGGCTCGGAATCCTTATTTGTCTTAGCCCACTTAATGGGAATTGCATTGCCGTTGGTCAGGTAATATCCGTCCGCTCTGTTTTTCAAGCTGGAATTATAGTTGTAGTAATTGTAGATCATGTAACCATGCTCATCCAGCTGGGAGAAGCTACAGCTCAGAAGCAGTACATTCTTAAAGGTGGTCACATTATCATTGTCAGCGGCATCCGTGTGAACATTGCCATACTCATACAGATCATAGGTCTTTGTCTCCTCGTTATATTTCAGGGCAGTGGAGGTATGCTGATAGGGGAGACTGACGGAGGTTGCACTCTTGACATTCTTTTTATCGGACAGATCGGTTTCCTCATCCTCCAGGAAGTGGAAGCCTGTCCCCTGATAGGAAGAGGAATACTCCTTGCTGAATCTGGCGCTGCTCAGAGCACTCTTCAGGCCGGAATATTTCTTCCCGGTATTTGGATTGGTGTAATCCTCATAGGTGGCAAATTCCGTAAACTCGGAGCTGTAGCTTCTGCCGGCATAGGAGGTGGCCCAGGAGGGGCGCTCTGCGGTGGTCCTGGTAAATCTTCCGAAGATGCCACTGAAGTGGTTGCAGTAGCTCTTGGCCACATAGTCGTTGATGTAGAAGGGGCCGCCGTCGTGACAGAAGATAGCTTCGTAGGGGAAGCCAACCAGGAAGTTGGTAGGACGTATGGAACGAACGCCGCCAAAACGGGTGATCTTCTCATAATCCTTCACAATACACATGAAACGGGTGATCCGGCCATTGGCTGTGGAGTTCATCATCTCATACACGATATCCGCCTGATTGATCCCGTAATGCGGATAGGTGAGGATCTCGTTGTCGACCATGATGGCCACAGGACGCTGATTCTCAATGTCCTTGCTCACCCAGAGACCGTTTAATTCGCTCCGATAATCATTGGAGTGATCTACGATCGGTTCGGGAGTGGCCTTGGCTTCGTTTTGGGTATCAGAGGTTTTATCATCGGTATGATTGGAGGCTTCGGCTTCCTCCACGCTCTCGGGAGGAGGCGTAATGGCAGGCTCCACAATCGTAATGGGCTCTCCGGACAAAATATCATCGGCACTCACCGGAGCCGGCTCCTCTCCACAGGATGCAAGCATTGTACCCATCAGCAGTACGGCCAGGGCAATTTTCCATTTTCTTCTCATGAGTATCTTCCTTTTCTCTTATTATTTTTACCACTTTTACCTTACTATTTCTTATCCTTATTTGAAAATTACTGTATAAAAAACCTTTATTCTTCCGTACAGATTCAGATTCCGATGCGGCCGGCATGTTATTCCGCAAAGGTATTATCTGTATTACAAACGCCTACTTCAGTATACCGAAAATGGCAATATTTTTCAACAGGTATTCCATCCTTTTTTTGGCAATGAGAGAAGAATTAAAAAATCTTAGTGGTCCACTTGGAACAATCCCAGACAGCACTGGCCAGTCCCGCATAAAAGTCCGGCTCGTGGCACACCATGAGAAGGCTTCCCTTATAATCCGTCAGAGCCCGCTTAAGCTCCGCCTTTGCATCCACATCCAGATGATTGGTGGGCTCATCCAGCAGCAGAATATTACTGGGGCGGCCAAGGAGCTTGCAGAGCCGCACCTTTGCCTGCTCGCCTCCGGAGAGAACCCGTACCTTACTCTCGATATGCTTGGTGGTCAGCCCGCATTTGGCCAGAGCGGATCGCACTTCGTACTGGGTGAGACTGGGAAATTCGGCCCAGAACTCCTCCAGACAGGTCCTGTCGCCATCCCCGCTCATTTCCTGCTCAAAATACCCGATCTCCAGATAATCTCCCTGCGTCACCGAACCGGAAAGAGGAGGGATCAGGCCCAGCAGACTCTTTAAGAGTGTGGTTTTTCCGATACCGTTTGCTCCGGTGAGCACGATCTTGCTGCCCCGCTCCACCGTGAGGTTTAAGGGGCTGGACAGGGGCTCCTCATAGCCGATCACCAGATCCTTTGTCTCGAACAGAATTCTTCCCGGCGTCCGGGCCTCCTTAAAGTGGAACTCCGGCTTCGGTTTTTCGGCGGCCAACTCGATCACATCCATCTTATCCAGCTTCTTTTGGCGGGACATGGCCATATTCCTTGTGCTGACCCGGGCCTTGTTGCGGGCCACAAAGTCCTTGAGCTCCGCGATTTCCTGCTGTTGCCGGTTATAGGCGGCCTCCAGCTGGGATTTCTTCATGGCGTAGACTTCCTGAAATTTATCATAATCCCCCACATAGCGGCTCAAAGTCCGGTTATCCATGTGATAGATCAGATTTACGACACTGTTCAAAAAGGGGATGTCATGGCTGATCAGAATAAAGGCGTTTTCATATTCCTGCAGATAGCGGGTGAGCCAGGCGATATGCTCTGCATCCAGATAGTTGGTGGGCTCATCCAGAAGCAGGATGTCCGGCTTCTCCAGAAGGAGCTTGCCGAGGAGCACCTTGGTTCTCTGACCGCCGGAGAGCTCCGTCACATCCCTCTCCAGCCCGATATCCACCAGACCCAGAGCTCTTGCCACCTCCTCCACCTTGGAATCGATCATATAGAAGTCGTGCACATCGAGAAGCTCCTGAATGGTGCCCAGCTCCTCCATGGCTTTATCCAGTTCCTCCGGCTCCATCTCTCCCATCTTGTCGCAGATCTCATTCATCCGGGTCTCCAGTTCATAGAGAAAATCAAAGGCGGAGGAGAGAACGGTCCGCACAGTCTGCCCGGCGGTGAGCACTGTGTGCTGATCCAGATAGCCCACCCGCACATTTTTGGCCCACTCGATCCTGCCCTCATCCGGCATGAGATGCCCTGTGATGATGTTCATGAAGGTGGATTTCCCCTCGCCGTTCGCCCCCACAAGGCCGATATGTTCGCCCTTCAGGAGACGAAAGGACACATCCTGAAAGATGGCACGGTCGCCAAAACCGTGAGTCAAATGCTCCACATTTAAAATACTCATAGCTTTCTTCTCATTTCTAAAAATATATTTATGGCCCTGCTATTATAGCGGATTTCGGTGAGAATGTCCAGAGAAGTGAATGATTATCGGGAAGGTCTGGTAAAAAAGTGAGGATTCTGTTACAATAACACAAAAGTGATTTTTAAGGGGAGAAAGATGGAGAAGACGCGAAATTCCTATACAATCATAGATCTCTTTGCAGGCGTGGGAGGCCTGAGCTACGGCTTCTCCCGGCGCGAAGAATTCCGGATCGTCATGGCAAATGAGATCGAAAAGGATATTTCGATTGCTTATACCCTGAACCATCCGGATGTGAAGATGGTGAACCTCGATATTAAGGATCTGACGGAAGAGGTGCTGAAAAGCACTGTCGGCGAGCAGACCATAGACATCGTGATCGGCGGCCCGCCCTGCCAATCCTATTCCACATTGGGGAAGAGGCGGATGGACGACCGGGCCAATCTCTTTGTACAATACAAAAGGCTGCTCTCCGTGATCCGGCCGAGAGCGTTTGTATTCGAAAATGTCACCGGGATTCTGAGCATGGATGGGGGAAGACTGTTTCAAAATGTCCGGCGGGAATTTGAAGAGCTGGGCTATCAATTGAAATATAAGGTTTTGAATGCACTGGATTACGGCGTCCCCCAGATCAGAGAGAGAGTCATCCTTGTCGGCTTTCTCGGGGAGAATCCCTATGAATATCCCGAGCCCACTCATGGGGAGACCGCCGGATTAAAGCCCTATGTCAGACTAAAGGATGCCATTGGCGATCTGCCGTCCATAGGAAGCGGGGAAGAGAACAATTCCTATGTCCATGAGCCGGATAACGAGTTCCTGAATTTTGTGCGAAAAAACGGGACCACCATAGCCACGGAGCATAAATCTCCCCAAAACGGCGCACATTTGATCAGGCTCATGCAGACCTTAAAGGACGGGGAGGGGAAAGAGGATCTCCCCGAGGAGATCAGACCCAGGAGCGGCTATGGCAATACCTATGCAAAGCTTTGGTGGGAGAAGCCCTCCACAACCATTACACGTAATTTTGCCTGCCCCTCCTCATCCAGATGTATTCATCCAAGGGATTCCAGGGCCATGAGCATTCGGGAAGGCGCCAGATTGCAGAGCTTTCCCGATGACTATCAGTTCTATGGATCGGACGGGATGAAGAGACTGGAGATCGGTAATGCGGTGCCGCCGCTGCTTTCCATTGCGATCGCGGATAAAATGCTGGAGGCAATGGAGAAGTAACCTTTAGATCATTCAGTGTACCTAAAGGCAGGTGCTGAGGAACTGGAGCTGAGCGCTAAGGCGGTATTAAGCTCTCCTTCAACATCCATGCGTATCTTTAACCGACATGGACAAGGCATAAATTTATGGGAGAATCGGGTTGTATTTTCTCGT
>CACXDS010000302.1 GCA_902766425.1 uncultured Lachnospiraceae bacterium | reverse complement strand
GATGTAAAATATAAGGGAAAGAGTATTTTTGATGTGCTGGATATGACGGTGGAGGAGGCGCTCACCTTCTTTGAGAATATGCCATCCATCAGGGGAAAGATCCAGACACTGTACGATGTGGGGCTTGGCTATGTGAAGCTGGGGCAGCCCTCCACAGAGCTCTCGGGAGGCGAGGCTCAGAGGATCAAGCTGGCCACGGAGCTCTCCAGAAGAAGTACGGGTAAGACCATTTATATCCTGGATGAGCCCACCACAGGCCTGCACTTTGCGGATGTACACAAGCTGGTGGAAATTCTGCACCGTCTGGCGGACGGAGGCAACACCGTGGTGGTGATCGAGCATAATCTGGATGTGATCAAGACGGCGGATTATATCATTGATATGGGTCCGGAGGGCGGAGACCGGGGCGGCACCGTCATTGCGGAGGGCACTCCGGAGGAGATCACGGAAAACAAGCAATCCTATACGGGTGTCTATGTAAAACGCATGCTGGAGAAGGCCAGAGCCGCCGAAAGGGAGAAGACCGGTGCAGCTGAGAAGGAGAAGACCGGAGTGGATGAGGCGGAGAAGGCGGGCGCTGTGAAGGTCAAGGGATCAAAGTCCAAGAAGGGAAAGGCCAAGGCATAGAAGAGGCGGCGCGTAGGAGACGGACAAGAAAAAGATTCAGTAGGGATCGGACAAAAAAAGACCCGGCCGGAACCCCAAAAGGGCTGTAAAAAAAGGGCTGTAAAAAACAGGAAGAGCTTAATCAGGGAGAGCTTATGGTACAAAATGAAAAGCTGGCGCAATTTTACTTTACCCAGTACAGGGACTGCGCCAAGGAGATGAAAAAGAAAAACAATGACGGCAAAAAGACCTATAAGGCGAGGATGGACAGGCTCTACAAGGAATTAAAGGAGTGCAATAACCCGAAGATCAGCCAGGCCCACCTGGACGAATACCACAGAATGGTGCGGAGTCTGGCCTATTATGCCTTTCGGGAGGACAACCAGTTTGCTGTCATGAGACTTCGGGATATGATGATCCCGGAGCTGGTGCGGCTGGATCTGCTGGGGATGACATCGGAGGATCAGGAGCTGATCACGGCAAAATTTCTGGATTTTATCCGGGAGGAGCACCCCTATGAGATCTGCCAGAAATCGCTGAGAAATCTGGCAAGAAACCGGGCGGAGAACGGTATCCGCAGCCAGATCATCGGCATGGTGCCCACAAAGCCGGAGACCGAGTTCCCCAAGGCTCTGGAGATGAAAAGGCATTTCATCCTTCACATCGGACCCACCAACTGCGGTAAGACCTATCATGCGTTGGAGAGTCTGAAGCAGGCCATGAACGGCGTATATCTGGGACCATTAAGGCTGCTCGCCCTGGAAGTCTATGAGAAGATGAATGATGCGGGGATTCCCTGTACCATGCTCACCGGAGAGGAGAGAATCTATCAGGAGAACAGCTTTATCACCGCATCCACCATTGAAATGCTGGATATTGAGCAGGAATATGACATTGCGGTGATCGATGAGGCACAGATGATCGCTGACCCGGACAGGGGGCACTCCTGGACCAGAGCCATTCTGGGGGTTCAGGCGAAGGAGATTCATATCTGCATGAGTCCGGCGGCGGAAAAGGTGGTAAAGCATCTGATCGCCCTCTGCGGTGATACGGAGGAGACCAATCGATATGAGAGAAAGACCAAGCTGCTCTGTGAGGAGACGCCCTTTGGCTTTCCGGAGGATGTGCAGGAGGGGGATGCGCTGATCGCCTTCTCTAAGCGGGCGGTACTGGATATTGCAGGGCGTTTGGAGAGTGAGGGGATCAAGGCCAGTGTGATCTATGGCAGCTTGCCTCCCGAGATCCGCCGCAGGCAGATCCATCTCTTTACCACCCATCAGACCAAGGTGGTGGTTTCCACGGATGCCATCGGCATGGGCTTAAATCTTCCGGTGAGGAGAATTGTCTTTGTGCAGACCACAAAGTTCGACGGGAAGGAGACAGGCCCTCTGACGGTGGAGACCATTCATCAGATCGCCGGCCGGGCGGGGCGCTTCGGCATATATGACACGGGCTATGTCAATGCGGTGGGGGATGATAATCTGGCCTTTATCCGGGAATACTTTCCAAAGGAGGAGCGGGAGGTGGACCATGTCAGTCTGGGATTTCCTCAGGTGCTGCTGGACATGGATGAGCCGCTGGACGCTATCCTGAAGATCTGGAAGTCGGTGGAGACCCAGCCCCCCTTTGAGAAGATCAGTATTGAGGAGGTTTTGTTCCTCTATGAGCGGGCCTACAAGGACCGGAAGGAGATCGACGGCTTTGAGGACAAGCACCTTCTGTATCGTATGCTGACCTGCTCCATTGATATCAAGAACCGGGATATTGTGGAGCTCTGGCTCTATTATTGCAAGACCTATACCGCGGATGTGAGTCTTCATTTCCCGGCGCTGATCATGTGTACGGACATAGGACTTCACAAGTATGAGACCTTTTATAAGCTTCTGGACCTTTACTATCAGTTTTCCATCCGCATGGGAAAGGTGATCGAGCAGGAGAGGCTGGATAAGGAGAGGGAGAAGACGGAGGAGACCATTATGCGGCTTCTCTCCAAGGATAAGAATGTCTTTATCCGAAAATGCCAATTCTGCGGCGCCCCCATTGATTTCTCCAGTACCTCCAGAATGTGTGACAATTGCTATGCGCAGCTGAAGGAGGGGCGGATCGCCAGGGAGAGCGCCTTTGGAAAAAAGAGAAGGGACGGCTTCCGGAGAGACGGCGGAGGGGAAGGCCAGAGACCGGAGCATCCGGATATGAGGGGTACCCACCGCAGGCAGCACGGGTATCGCGGAAAAAGGG
>CACXDS010000301.1 GCA_902766425.1 uncultured Lachnospiraceae bacterium | reverse complement strand
TTCTTGCGATCCTTGTGACACTTCAGCACATGATCCGCGACAGAGAAGCTGCTTCCAGCTCAGGCTCCTCCGGTAGTTCTTCCTCCAACAATTAACACATTTGGGTCAGTGGGGACCGTCCTCACTGACCCATTTTTACTTTTTGAGAAGGCATCCTCCCCCTTCCGCTGGGCCGTGCGGGCCCCTCCTTCGGCTTATACCATAACAGTGAAGAACCAGGACAGGATCAGCACGCCGCATCCGGCGAACAAGAGCTTTTTGTTCTCGCCGCCGTCCTTCCACTCCCCGCTCCAAAGGCCCCAGCCCACGGAGATCACAAGGGCGAGGGCATTAAATAAGATCCAGCCCACCGTCTCCCCAATGCTGCCAAGCAGCGTGACCGACAATCCATACAGGAGCAGCGCCGCATACCAGATGAGACTCACGCCGAAGAGCACGACCACACGCTTTCCGCTGCCCGGATCCGTCAAGGTCTTCCATTCCTTTCGCACGCTGAGTTCTCCCGCACACCAGATGGCTCCGGCCAGAAGGCCGCCCACCAGGACCGGGAGCCACTTCCCGGCGGAAACCGCCGTCTGGGAATATCCCAAAGCGGAGAACGCATCACTTACCCTCTGAGAATACGAGAATCCCAAATTCATGGCCCCGGATCCAAGTCCGGAAAAGATCGCCAAAACGACTCCCAGCTTTGCCTTTCCCGCGCCGCCGTCCCGCCTGACGCCTGCCACAGTGACCAGCACCACGCCCACCACCGTCAGAATCAGCTCCGCCGCAAACGCCGCCAAAGACTTCCCCCTAGGAAAGCTGCCGTTCATGATCATGGGCAATACCGACCCCACCACCGTGGAGATTCCCATGGAAATGCCGTACACCATGGACATGCCGATCTTATCGATCCCCTTCGAAAATCCAATGGCGGACAGACCCCACAAGGCACCGCAAAAAAGCGGCAATCCCCAATAGGACGCCTGCTGCGCACCGATCACGCTCCAAAGGCTTGGCGCCAAGATCCAGGTCACCCCCGTTGCAACCACAATGCAAAGCAGGCAATAGACGCCCCAAAAGGCCGCCCAGGAAAAGGGCGGATACTTCTTATATCCCAGTCCAAAGCTTCCCTGACAAAGCCCCGCTATAAGCAAAACCACAAATCCAGCCAACATGCTTCCTATCTCCTTCCGGGTCAATAGACCCACTTAATCTTCCCAAAATGGGGCATGGAGAATTATCCCCCTTGACCCATAGATCAGATAATTCTCATTTCTCGTTCAAATTATCGAACAAATGTTCTATTTTCTGTTGTACAGTAACTAGTTTAGTGCTATAATATTATTAGCGTAATCACAAACGGGAAAGCGGTTCGCCTTTTGTTACATACTAACCACTGATCTGTATCTCTGAAGGGAGGTGGGAAATCTAATGAAAGGGTACACGAGTACATATGACTGTTCTTACGGTCATCTCGATCATCGTTACTGTCACCGACATCTTGGTGGCGCTGTACGCGATCTATCGAGATACCAAGAAATAAGAGCAATCAAAAAGCAACCGCCACCAAGCCAAGTTGCTTTTTGATCTCCAAAATTCTTGGCGAACCGTTTTCTTGGTTACGCCGGGCGTCTGTTAGCAGCAGGCGCTCTTTCTAAGCCCAATATAACATAACCTCCCGTTGTGGTCAATAACAAAGTATATATGGTTATCCCCATAATAATGGATTTTTCGCCTTGATTTTCCGAGAGCAGATAGTATAATTCAAGTAGTGTAGCATTGCCGAATAACCATTAAAAAGGAAAAAGCTTATGAACAACGAACTTTCCACCAAATTTATCTTCCGGGAGATTCATCCCGACGAGGCTGATCAGGCCGTTTCTATAGAACAGACCTGCTTTCCCCCCAATGAGGCTTGCTCCGATCTGCACATGCGGGAACGGATCAAAAAAGCCTCGGCGGAATTTCTGGTGGCAGTGGATGTAAAGACGGGAAAGCTCGCCGGCTTCCTGAATGGGCTGCCGACAAAGGAAACGGTTTTTCGCGACGAATTCTTCACAGATGCCAACCTGTACGATCCCGATGGGGATCATGTGATGCTGCTGGGACTGGATGTGCTTCCGCAGTACAGACGGCAGGGGCTGGCCACTGAGTTGGTCCGCCTCTATGCAGAGCGGGAAAGCCATCGCGGCCGCTCAACCCTGCTTCTCACCTGCCTTAAGGAGAAGGTCGAAATGTATCTGAAAATGGGCTTCCAGGATTTAGGACTGGCCAATTCCTCCTGGGGTGGGGAAGAGTGGCATGAAATGCGCCTCTCATGGGGCAGAAAGAACCGTCCCCGCCGACCCATTTGATCGCTTCGCACTTATTGTGCACCCACCACCTCAACGAAGAGCTTCCTCCACAACCTGCACAATTTTCCGCAGTCCCTCTTCGTCTTCTGCGGTGAACCTTCCCTTTACGGGACTGTCGATATCCAGCACGCCGATGATCCTTCCGGCCAAACGGATCGGCAGAACGATCTCAGATTCAGAATCCGCATCGCAGGCAATATGTCCCGAAAACTCATGAACATCTTCCACCCTAAGGATCCTCTCCTCCTTTACGGCCGTCCCGCAGACCCCTTTTCCAATGGGAATCCGCGTGCAGGCAGGCTTTCCCTGAAAAGGCCCAAGCATAAGCTCCCCCTCCCGGAGCAGGTAAAACCCGGCCCAGTTTACCTTCTCCAGCGCTCCGTAGAGAAGCGCTGAGATATTTGCCAATAATGTGATATCCCAAATCGTTCCATCAGCGAGTGCCTCTGCCTGCGCGATGAGTACCTCATAATTTGTCATAGCTTCTACCTTCCGATCAGCCTGTCTCTTGACATTTTATTTATTGTAGCTTTTTTCCTCTGTTTCATCAATCCTTTTCCGCCTATTTTTCAGCCCAGAACAGGAACATGGGAGCATCGCTCATATCATTTTCCCGAAGGATTCTCCTGCCCAGCGTTTCATCCGCCCCCCAGGAAGCAAACCCGGTCTTCTCCGCCAACTCCCCATCCCACGCAGGTCTTCTGTGATCACTTGCCGGCATGGATAGCGTGATCTCCGCATTTTCCCGTATCAGCTCCCCGGTCATCCCGATATGACCATAGACATCCTCCGGTCTCACATAGGATTCCTTCTGATTTTCATGCCGGACATTGTCGGCATAATTCGCATCAAAATTCAAGAGGATTCCTCCGGGCTTAAGGATGCGATGCCATTCCTCATATGCCTTCCCCGGATCGGGCAGTGTCCAGGTCACATTTCTGCTGACAACGACATCAAAGCTCTCGCTCTCAAAGCTTGTCTCCTGCACATCCATCAGCCAAAAATCAGCACTCACGCCAAACTGCTCCGCCGTCTGCTTTGCGGTTTCCAGCATGGAGGGTGTCATATCGATACCAACCACCTCATGCCCTTCCCTTGCAAGCAAAATGGCAAAATAACCTGTGCCCGTTCCCGCATCCAAAATCCGAAGCGGTCTATCCGGATCATGCGCCGGAAGCCACCGCCTCAATTCCTCCAGCCATCTGTCACTGATCTCTCCATGCAGCTCATTGAGCCGTATGGTATGAAAATCCTTGGTCCGCCTTGTCCAGTAAGTACGCACTCGATCTGCGAGCATCCGGCATTCCGCCAATTCTTTTTCTTCTCCGTCCCTCGGTCCAACCAATTCTCTTTCTCCACTTTTCCACGATTCAGTCGGCTCCATCACCGAAGCAATCAAGTCCTTTGTATATTCCTCTTTTGGCGCTGTGATCACCTGACAGGTATCTCCTTCCTCCACAATTTCTCCATTTTTCATTACCACGACTCTGTCACATAAGGAGCTGACAACAGCTAGATCATGGGATACAAACACTGCAGACATTCCACTTTTTTTACACACTTCGGCCAGCAGCTCCAGGATCTGTGCCTGGGTGGAGACATCCAAAGCACTTGTGATCTCATCACACAGGAGGATCCGGGGCTTTACCGCCATGGCCCTCGCAATGGCCAGTCGTTGGCATTGGCCCCCGCTTAACTGTCCGGGATAGCGATCCATGAATTCCGGCGGCAGGCCAACCAGCCCGGCCAGCTCCTTCAGATCAACTATCGTCTCCTTCCCCAGGAGACTGCGAACCGTCTCCCGGATGGAAGCTCCAATGGTGCGCCTCGGGTGAAACGATGCAACGGGTTCTTGAAAAATCATCTGCATGGCTCCATAATCCGTCTTTGCCCGGCGCATGGAAAGCTCCTTGCCGTTTAATAGAATGACCCCGTCCTTTGGCGCCTCCAGGCCACTGATGATCCGAAGCAGTGTTGTTTTTCCACTGCCGCTCTCCCCCACCACCCCCAGGATTTCTCCTCCGGAAAGCCAAATGCTTCCATCCTTTAGGGCATGAATTTCTGACGGACCCACGCGGTAATCCTTGGTCAGATGGATCGTCTCCAGAACCGGAAGCTCGGGATAAGAGGTTCCCGGTTGCCGTCTCAATCTCGGAACAGCCTCCATCAGTCTTTTTGTATAAGGATGCTTGGGGCTATTTACTATTTCAGAGGCCTCCCCCAGCTCCACCAATTCCCCCTCACACATGACACCGATCCGGTCCGCCAGCGCGCCGGCCATTGCCAGATTATGGGTGACAATGATCTGAGTGACCTCTCCCTGCTCCCTCAGTTTTTTTAATTCCTTCACCACTCCGAGGGCAGTAGTGGCATCCAAGGCACTTGTGGGTTCATCACAGAGCAGCACCTCCTGATGAAGCAAAAGTGCAAGAGCCAGCGCCACCCGCTGATTCATGCCGCCGCTCAAGGCATAGGGACACTGCCGCAGGATTCGATCCGCATCCTGCAATCCCACCTTTCCAAATACTGCCGTCACCTCTTCGCGAAATGTTTTCCCATGATATTTTCCATGACTCTTCAAGGTTTCGATAAATTGCTTTTGATAAGTGCGGATGGGATTAAATGCCGCCCCGGGGCTTTGAAAGATCATGCCCATCCTGTCCGAACAATATACCTGCCGGTCCTTCTCCAAGAGGTCATTTAATGCTTTTCCAGATACTCTGATCTCTCCCGAAAGCACTTTTACCTCCGGGGCTGCCATCAGCGCCTTCAGGACAGTGCTCTTTCCGCTGCCGCTCTCCCCCACCAGACAAAGGATCTCGCCGCGCTTCAAAGAAAAGGTAAGCTTCTTAATCGCCTCACCGCTCCCATACCCCGCAGTCAGAGAATTTACTTCTAAAACTGTCCTATCCTCCATCCGGTTCCTCCCCAATACGAATCCAGTTCCTTATCTTATGCGCTTTACGCAAGCTTCCCAATCCATACCTCTTGGCCTTCACATCCCGGCTTCCCGCATCGTTTTGCATCCCGGAGCCTCACCTCAGCGCCTCTACACCCGGATAATCCCGGAGTCTTACCTCAGCGCCTCTACATCCAGATAATCCCTGACACAATCCCCGAGATAATTAAAGATCATAACGGTCACAACAGTTGCCCCCGCAGGCGCCAGCACCGCCCATGGCGCCAATTGGATATAGGCGCGGGACAGATTGATCATGCTTCCCCACTCCGCATATGGCTCGTTGACACCGATTCCCAGAAAGGAAAGGCCCGCGATCCCGATCATCATCACACCGATCTGCGTGGAAGCATTGACCAGAAGCGTTCCCAGTATATTCGGCAGAATTGTCCCCCATAAAATCCTTCCCGCACTCAGCCCGGAGAGCTTTGCCGCCTGCACATAGGGCTCCTTCTTTAAAGACAACACCTGCGCCCTGGCCAGTCTCGCATAGAGTGTCCATCCCGTGATTCCCATGGCCAGCATGGCATTCCCCATGCCTCCCCCCAGAATTCCCGCCACCGCTATGGCCAAAACCATCTGCGGAAAGGCCAGCATTACATCAGCGATCCGCATGACCAGGGTATCCACTATCCCGCCATACCATCCCGCCAGCAGTCCCAGCGTAGTACCGATCAGAAATGTAATCGCCACAAGAGCTGTTGCCGAAAAGATAGAAGTTCTGGCTCCCATCAACACTCTGGAGCAGATACATCTCCCGTATCGATCCGTCCCCATGGGAAACTGCCAATTCGGAGCTTGATTCATGACCTCTGATGAGGTGGCGTAAGGGTCATTGGGGCAAAAAAAGGGGGCAAAGAGACTCAATACCATCAGTCCCCCCGCCAGGATCAGAAAAAAACGCAGACGCGCTGCCTTTTTCTCTGACTTTTTTTGATTTGTTTGTTTCAAGCCTTCCCTCTGCATGTTCTTTGCCACTCTCTCGATTCTTGATTCCCCGTATTACCTTATCTTTTTCTCTCGATTCCGTGTTCTCTGCTCTGCCCTAATTATCTCTATAGACCCTTTTCTTCATTTCCCTCATGTATGCTTTGTCCTTCCTCATTTCCCGAAGCCTCATTTTCCTGACCCGCCCGCTCCCTCCTCCAGAAGCCTAGGATCGATCAGATGATAACAAATATCCGTGACCAGATTTGTCACGACATAGATCACGGAGGTGAGCAGCACAAAGCCCTGGATCACCGGATAGTCCCGGTTGGTGATTGCATCCATGGCCAGCTTTCCCAGTCCCGGCCACCGAAAGATGGTCTCGATCACCACACTCCCACCCAGTAAGGTGCCCACCGACAGTCCCACAACAGTCAACATGGGAATGCAGGCATTGTGTAACACATTTTTCAAAATATAACCATATTTCACCCCTCGCATGGCCGCACCGGAGACATAGGGCTTGCTCAATTGTTCCAGAAGCTCCGCCCGAAATTGTCTGATGAACCGACTGCAGATGGGTATGGAGAGCGCAACACAGGGTAAAATAAGCCCACGGAAGCTGTGATCCGCCACCACGGGCAAAAGGCGCATTTTAACGCACAGAAAATATATGAGAAGTACCGAGACCAGAAAATTCGGAAGTGAATTACCGACAAAACTCAAAAGCCGGATCATATGATCCGCCAAAGAACCTTTTTTTAGGGCAGACACAATGCTGAGAGGGAGCGAGACCGCCAGAGAAAGCAGGAGGCTGACCAGGGACAGAAGCGCTGTCCCCTTCAGCCCCCTCGCCAGCTTTTCCGCTACAGGGAATCCATCCTTCAGGGAATTTCCCAGATCAAGATGCAGCACATGCCAGAGCCAATCTCCAAACTGTATCAAAAACGGGCGCAGAAGCCCCATCCTCTCCCTTGTTTTCTGCAAAACATCCTCGGAGACAGCGACCCCCTGTCCATACAGCTTCTTCATGGCGGCATCCCCCGGCGCCAGATACATCAACAAAAAAGTAAAAAAACTGACCGCAAACAGAATCCATATCAAATGAAGCAGTCTCTTAGCAATATAGCTCCCCATCCTGACTCCCCATCTTATCTCTCTGTATTGGCATTCACACCATAAAAATCAAAGGGACATTTTTCCGCAATACCGACAACTCCCTTCTTTGTCACAGTTGTCTTATTGAATAATCCCACATAACCAAAGGCATTGTCATCGATGGTCATCTGCACGATCCGGTTAGCCAGCTCGGCGCGCTTCTGAATATCCGTCTCATATTGAAGCCGGTCGATCAACTCCTCACTCTGCTTTGTGGGAAAGCCCGCCAGAGCCCACTTGCTGTCCTGACGATACAGAGCATTCACACAATAGTAGGGATCCCCCGCTTTATCGGCGATCATGCAGTAAAGGGCAATATCATAATCCCCCGAGGCAACATAGGTTGCGTCCGGATCCTCCTGTACAGTAAGGTTCGCCTTGATACCTACATTCTTAAATTGTTCCTGCATGAGAAGCGCGATGGAATCCAGGGAGCGTGCTGCATAATAACAGATATTCAAGGTCAATGGCTCGCCATTCTTTGCATAAATTCCGTCAGAGCCAAGCGCATATCCATCCTCTTCAAGGAGAGCCTTTGCCTTTGCCGCATCCACCGCAGGCTTTGTCACCTGACCATAAGGAGCGGATGCCCCAAAGGGACCCACTGCAGGTGAAACCGTGCCGCCCAGATAGGCCGCGATTGCCTGATTGTCCACTGTCAGGTTGATCGCCTGCCTTACCTTATCGCTCAGCCGGTTCTTATTGAGCACATAGAACTGCAGTCTGGTAGCGGGAATCTCTGTCAAAGAATAGGCCTCCGGACTATTGGAAAAGATCTCCTTCGCCGCTGCCGTCACACTGGTGTAACCATCAATATCCCCCGCCTGCATGGCACTCAGCTTCGTCTCGTCATCCTGCATATAATAAAAGGTCACCTGATCCAGCTTTACCGCACCATTCCAATAAGCATTGTTTTTCTCCACCACAACCGTTCCTTCCGACTCGAAGGACTTTACCACAAACGGCCCCGTGCAGATGGGTGCATTGTCAAAATCCTTGGTATTGTCCAGATCCATGATCCCCAGCTCCGGCGCGGAAAGATCACTCAGCATAGTGGGATAAACCTCCGGCGTTGCAATACTTAAAGTCTTGTCATCCTCCGCTGTGTATTTGAAATCAGCCAGATAAGCAAATCGCTCATTCACCCCGGCCAGACGCTGCAGATTGCGCATCACCATATCAGCAGTCAGTGCATTCCCATTGGAAAATGAAGCGTCCGCAAGCCGGATCGTCCAAGTCCTCCCGTCCTCACTGACGGTATAATCCTTTGCCAAAAGGGGCTGAATGGACAGATCATCCGCTACGCGGAACAGGGTTTCCGACACCCCATAGATAGAGGTGTACCAGCCATAATAATCCTTGTGTACATCCAGGCTGGGATAGGCAAAGCTCTCTGCAAGACGAAGCTCCTTCACACCTCCCCCCGCTTTTTCCTTTCCATCCGCATTCTTTCCGGCTTCGGAGCCTCCGCATGCCCCAAGGCACAGCGTAAGGCACAGCATGGTCAAAAATAATGAAAATCTCTTTTGGAACCTTATCTTTCCCATTTGACTATTCTCCACACTTGCGCGCCCGTATCATATACAGGGGCGTTGCGCCGTAGGCCAGCTTCTCCTTCTCACTCCAAAGCTCCTCTGTCACATCGCGATCAAAGGAAAGCTCCTCAAAGGGGAGCTGCCTCAGTACTCCCATATCAAAATCCGGCCGCATGCAATTCCCAAAGACCCGAAACTCCTCCGGTTCAAGCTCGCTGTCAATGTATTCGTAGGATTCATCGTAGGTGAAGCCCCTGCCATATTTGGCCAGGCACTCTCTCTCCCTTCGGATGGCCTCCTCCCGGATGGGTCCGATCTGATACGGCATATGCCAGTTGGCATCAAAGATCAGAAGCACACCGCCTGGCTTCAGCACCCGATTCCACTCCCCATATACCTTCAAATGCTCCCGGATAATATGGGTCACATTGCGGGAGATGACCAGATCAAAGGTGTTGTCCGCAAAGGGAAGCTTCCCAAAATCCCCCTTGATCAGCTCCGGGGAAACACCATACCTTTCGGCGTTTTCCTTTGCATGCGAAAGCATTCTATCCGATCCGTCGATCCCGGTCACAATATGCCCGGCCCCGGATAAAAGAACCGAAAAAAATCCCGGCCCACAACCGGCGTCCAAGATCCGAAGCGGCCGATCCAAGGGAACATTCTCCCCGATCCGCGCCAGCCATTTGGCCGGACGGTCGGAATCCAATTCCTCGCATACATAACGATTATAATTGTCGGAGCGTATGGTCCAGGTCTCATTGATCTGTTCCTGTGTCAGCATACATGATTTCCTTTCTGCCTCGCCTGCCACTTCGTGACTTTACTCGCTATCAAAAACTTTATCATGTTCCAAAAGCCCCCACAAGCCCCCCGGGGGGATACAATTTGGCACAAAAATAAATGCACCTGTCAGAGTTATTTCCCCTGTAACAGCTACTCTTTTATGGTACGAAAAATGCCGAGATCAGAGCTTCCTGACCCCGGCATACAAATATTTTTATAGACTTCCTACACCATCACTCACTCAGCTTATCATACATTTGAATGGCAGTGCTATACTCAATAAAAGTATAATCCTCCTTGGGTGACACTAACTGCTGCTTAAATATCTCATCATATCTGGAAAGCTGCTTATCGAACTGCTCCTTGGCCACCTCCGCCGAATTGATCTTATAGGTTACAATGGGATTTCCCGCTGTATCCAATACCGGATTCCAGTCAGAATCATATTTGGCCTCGGCATTGATATAATTGGAGATCAGAGAACCCTCCTTCATATAGTAACGGGCGCAGCTCATCTCATTATTTTCATAATACTGTGTATTCTCTATAAGTCCAAGACCGGGATAGACCAGTACGAACTCCGTCTCACTGAAGTAGGTGGTCGGCCCCACCTGAAGCAATCCATCGTCAAAGGAACAGAAACAGTATTCCTGATCGCCTGCGCACAAAAGTAAGGGATCAGAATTCGTTCTCTCGATCAGGGCAAATCGATCCAGATCACCGTTAATGCCCTTCACTCCATCCTTAATGACCTTGCGATATGCCTCCCTGTAATCCTTCGCAGTATTTCCCTTCAGATAATTCATCATATCATCATAGCTACAGCCATTCGCCCAAAAGAGCCTTTGCATCGCGGGAAGCAATTCCTCTATCGTCTGATCATATTCCTTCTTTGTGACATCCCTGCCATCCATGTCGTAATGGAATGCCGTGATATTTCCCTCATCATCGTATTCCTCATTGTGATTGCCCTCGTGAACTAATTCAAAGCCCTTATCCCCGAGCCGATAAATATAGTCATAATAATACCCCATGTTGCCGTCGGAATTATCCAAAAGTCCCCCAAATTCCTTATAAAAGAAATTCAGCCTCGCCGTCTGGAGATACTCCACCTTTCCATCCACCGGGGTACAGATGATATTCCCCGCCGCCTCATAGCCGCTGCTGACTACCAGCTCCGGTGTGGGGTCATTGTTCAGATAAATAAAGCCAAAGGACCAGCCCTCCCGCCAATCCGGCTCATATTCTCCCACCAGCGCATCTATGTTCTTCTCCAAAAAGTCCGCATAGAGCGCTTTCCAGGACTCGTCAACCCCCATATCCGCATTGCCGCCTGCGGACGCCGTTCCTTCCTGCTGTGTGCCTTCCGGGCCACTTTCCGCATTTTTTCCTGCGGCTTCCTTTCCGGCCCCGGACTCTCCGCCCTGACTGCTCTCGGAAGCTCCCTCGCTCCCCGCTGTTTCTACACTCTCCGAGATCTCAGAGCCCTGAGCCTGCGAGCCTTCTGCGCTCCCGCCATCGCTGCACCCCGCCAGAATCACTGTCATGGCAAGCGCCATACCCAAAACAAATTTCTTTTTCATTTCCAAAGTCCTCCAAGTATTCAAATGGAATAGCTTTAAACGCTTCCAATTGTACTATAGGATTTCATATTTGTCCATTCGCTTTCGTAGTTTTTTCCAAGGAGCTGGACAAAGAAAAAACGCATGATTTCTCACGCGTTAATGGCTTGCAATCACAGATCACTCACATACTCTATCACCTCCAGGAGCACATGGACTACCTTCCGGGCATATTAAGCGGTGAAAGTGATGAGATCTTTATGGGTTATTTTAAGGCAAATCTTTACCATCTGTTTGAGGACAGCCTGCAGGATGCACCCTCGGGCATCCCGCGGGACTACATTCTCAACCATATGGTCTCCGACTTTGCCGAGACGATCAGCAGCTTTTTCTTCCGTACCACACCACTGCCATAAGCATATCCGCCTGCATTTATCTCTGATC
>CACXDS010000300.1 GCA_902766425.1 uncultured Lachnospiraceae bacterium | reverse complement strand
GGAGTGCCATAAGGGTGGCAAAAAGCGCACCCTTGCCTGGATCACGGAGGGCTATGCCGAGGCAATGCCGGCCGTACATACTCTGGTGATCACCCCGGGGCAGGACGGAGAGAAGAGGGAGATCGGCGAGGCAGCTTCGGAGGAGTACCTGCAGGCTATTTTACTGTCCTATTCCTCCATGCCGACCCCCGGTGTCTGCCCGGAGGTCAGATTGCTGACGGAGGGGGTAGATCAGCGCGAGCTGGCCGGCTTTATGGATGTGGTCTATGAGCGCTTTTTGGAGAAGGGTGCGGAGGCTAAGAAGAAATGGGTGCTCTATGCTGCAGCCATTCACGGGGGCAGGGGGATCGTGGCTAAATTAAAGCATCAGATCGATGACTGGGCGGAGCATTCCCGGGGCGCTATGGCTGCGGAGGCGGTGAAGGCTCTGACGCTGAATGAGGATCCCATGGCACTGCTTACGGTGGATGGTATCGCCAGAAAGTATAAATTCAAGCAGGTGCGGAAGGCTGCTCAGGACGCCATGGCTTATGCCGCCGAGCAGCTGGGCTTGACTGTGGAGGAATTGGCGGACCGGATCGTGCCGGATCTGGGCTTTGATGAAAAAATGGAGCGGCGTTTTGATTATGGCGCAAGGAGCTTTATCGTCAGAATCTCTCCCGATCTGGAGCTGGAGGTCAGGGATGAATCCGGTAAAAAGCTGAAGTCATTGCCCGCAGTGGGAAAATCGGACGATGCTACCAAGGCGGAAGCAGCGCTTTCGGAGTTTAAGGAGTTGAAAAAACAGATGAAGGCCACTGTGAAAAATCAAGCCCTTCGCCTGGAGCTGGCTCTTTCGCTGGACAGAAGATGGACGGTGGAGAACTGGAAGAGACTCTTTGTAAAAAATCCCGTCATGCATCAGTTTGCCATCAGCCTGATCTGGGGTTACTACGAGAAGGATGTGCTGCAGCAGACCTTCCGGTATATGGAGGACGGCACCTTTAATACCGCCGAGGAAGAGGAATATGACCTTACGGGGGAGGGGTATGTGGGACTTATGCATCCCGTGGAGATGGATGCCGAAACGATCGCTGCCTGGAAGGAGCAGCTTTCCGACTATGAGATCACCCAGGCTGTGGAGCAGCTTGGTCGCCCTGTATTCCGGATCTCGGAGGAGGAAAAAGGGCTAAGGCACCTGGAGCGGTTTGGCGGAAAAATCCTGAATGGACTATCTCTGGCGGGAAAAATGACAGGGCTCGGCTGGAGCAAGGGAACGCCGGAAGATGCAGGCATCTATTACAGCTATGACAGATGGGATGCGGATGCCGGATTGGGAGCTGTGCTTTGCTTTTCCGGTGCATATATCGGGGATGAAAACGATGAGGTGACTGTCTATTATGCCAGTGTCTATTCGATCAAGGATAGGGGAAGCATTGGATGGAGATATGATATAAAGAAGGATGAAAAGGCAATCTGCCTGGATAAGGTGCCGCAAAGATATTTAAGCGAGCTGATCTATCAACTGACAAAGGCGACTGCCTCCAGCACGGAGACAGATGAGCACTGGAAGGAGGATGTCCGATAAGATAAGGCTTATCTCAAATAAAAAAAGGCCTGCAAAACTCCTATGAGGAGTTGCGGCCTTTTTTTATTGCTCGTTTTGAAGTTTATCAATAAATGCGTTAAGCGCCAGTCTCACATCAGGCTTGAGCTTGCGGATCTTCAGAACAAAGTCCTTCTCCTCCACAGTATAATCCAAGGTGGACTGGTCTTTCTCCTCGCCGTCCTTTGGCACATTTCCAATCAGATAATCTACGGAGACATTGAAATAATCCGCTAAACGGATCAGAGTGTCAATATCGGGCTCTGCCTTTCCGTTTTCGTACTTGTAGATGGTCTGCTGGCTCAGATGAAAACGCTCTCCGAGAGCCTCCTGGCTGAGCCCTGCATTCTTCCTGAGCTTCCACAGGTTTTTGATCGATGTTTCTTCCGTCATATCAAAGCCTTTCTTTTGTTGCTGAGAAACAACTAAAAATGGTAATTTCTTCCAATTCCATTCTAAATTGCTCTGATAAAATATGATAAAGCTTGTTCAGACTCGATAGAATAAACGGAAAAGTAGTTTTTACAACGGATATTCGAAGTTGACAAAAAAGGCCGGCAGCATCGAAATTCTCGGAACCTCGATGCTACCGGCCGGGGGGAGGAGCAATGAGCGGATATTCCCGAAATCATCAGGCGGGAATGTATTTTTTCAGGGTCTTTGCCACACAGCCTGTGCCTGCGGAAAGCTCTGCAAAGTATTGCTTTACCAGATCGCCCATTCCAATGGACAGGAGATCCACACCGAAGATGGAGTCCTTCCTTAAGAGCTCATCCAACTTGGAAAGATCCTTGGGAGTATCATCCAGTGAGTAATCCTTTACATAAGGGGTAACAGTATCCAACAGCGGATCGGGGCTCAGGGTAAAGGAATTGCCCTGATCATCGATGGCCATCAGATAACGGAGCCAGCCTGCAAATACCAGAGGGATCAGCTTCAGGCTCTTTACATCCAGGGTGGGATCCTTAACATATGCCTTGATGGTCTCGCCAAAGCGAATGGCAAGCTTCTGTGAAGTATCGGTCGCAATCCTCTGAGGCGTATCGGGCATAAAGGGATTGGGAATGCGGACATTCACTACCGCGTCAATGAAGTCCCTGGGTTTGATAATGCCGGGATCTACTACCACAGGAAGACCCTCCACATATCCAACTGTCTCCACAAATTTTTTGAGCAGCGGATTCTTCATCTCATCAGCGATCAGAGTATAGCCCATTAGGCAGCCGTAAATGGCCAGCGTGGTGTGAAGGGGATTGAGGCAGGTGCAGACCTTCATCTTTTCCACTTGATCTACAGTGGCTCTGTCAGTAAAGATGATCCCGCCCTTGTCGATGGGAGGTCTTCCGTTGGGGAAGGAATCCTCGATCACCAGATATTCGCATTCCTCAGCGTTGACAAAGGGGGCGATGTAAGTATTTTTGGAGGTGATGACGGGCTCAAGATTTTCCATTCCATCCTCCAGGAGCATTTTCTCCACCTTGGCGTCCGGTCTGGGGGTGATCTTATCGATCATGCTCCAGGGGAAGGAAACCTTGGTGCTGTCATTGACATAGGCAAGAAAAGCCTGATCTGCCAGTCCGGCAGCGCACCACTTCTCTGCAAAGGCATTCACTGCAGCATAGAGCTTATCCCCGTTGTGTGAGCAGTTATCCATGCTCACCATGGCAATGGGTAGCTTATCGGCCTGAAATCTGGCATAGAGGAGGGAAACCACTTTTCCCAGATAGCTGGCGGGCTTTGCAGGTCCCTTTTGGAAATCCTCCGCGATGGAGGGCAGAAGCTCACCCTTTCCGTTAACCAGACTGTATCCCTTTTCCGTGATGGTAAAGCTTGCCATCTGCAGACTGGGATTGCGGAAGATCTCCTTGAGACGATTATACTCTGCGTCATTCTCGGAATCCAGGATCAGGGATTCCATGATGGAGCCCACCACTGTTTTTTCCACAGTGCCCGCTGCCTTCAGAGTTGCCAGCAGGCTGAGATTATCGTGAGGGCGATTGCTCTTTTCGATGATCTCGTAATCGTAACCCTCCGCAGCCACAAGTCCGACATCCATGATCCCCTGATTTAAAAGCCTTTGCACTACATTTGCCTGAAAAGCGCGGAAAATGTTTCCGGCGCCAAAGTGGATCCAGACAGGTCTCTCATAGGTATTTTTCTTTACCTTTTCATAATCAAATTCGGGAAGATGATACCCCTTGGCCTCAAATTCCGTCTTATTCTCCCTGATACCCTGTAATGTTAATTTCATAGTTTTCTCTCTTTCTGCCTATCCGGCAAATATACAATGTCATGCATTAAGCTTATTTGTGTGACTTGCAAATGGCCTCCCAGAGCCCGTTCAGATAAGTGGCACCCAGCGCTCTGTCATAGAGGCCATAGCCGGGCATTGCCACCTCATCCCAGATCATACGGCCGTGATCGGGACGGATGGGACCGTCAAATCCGATGTCGTAGAGGGCAAGCATGATCTCATACATATCGAAGGTGCCATCACTGGAGAGATGGGCGGATTCCTCAAAGTCAGTGGGAGAATTGAATTTCAGGTTACGTACATGAGCAAAATGGATGCGGCCCTTTAATGAACGGATCATATCCGGCAGATCGTTTTCCAGATTGGTGCCGTAGGAGCCGGAGCAGAAGGTCACGCCATTATGAGGATTGTCAACCATCTTCATCATACGCAGAATGTTTGCCTTGTTGATGATAATGCGGGGCAGACCGAATACACTCCATGCGGGATCGTCGGGATGGATCGCCATGTTAATGTCGTACTTGTCGCAGACGGGCATAATCCGCTCCAGGAAATATTTCAGATTTGCAAAGAGCTTCTCGTCATCTACATCCTTATACATCTCGAACAGCTCCTTGATATGGGCCATGCGCTCGGGCTCCCAGCCGGGGAGGATAGCGCCGTTGGAATCTCCGCTGATGGAGGCAAACATGTCCTCGGGCTTCAGCGCATCCACCGCCTCCTGTGTGTAGGCAAGCACGGTGGAGCCGTCGGGGCGGACCCTGGCCAGCTCCGTTCTGGTCCAGTCAAATACGGGCATGAAGTTGTAGCATACCATGTGGATGCCGGCCCGGCCGAGACGCTCCAGCGTAGTAATATAGTTGTCGATATATTTATCCCGGTCCGGGGTTCCTACTTTAATGGAATCGTGAATATTGACGCTCTCGATGCCGGCCAGCTCCAGACCTGCATCCTCAATCTCCTTTTTCAGAGCAAGGATGTCTTCCATTTCCCAGGCTTCCCCGGGAGTGGTACCGTAAAGGGTGGAGATCACTCCGGTAACGCCGGGAACCTGTCGGATCTGCTTTAAGGTAACGGTGTCGTACTTGCTTCCAAACCAACGTAATGTCATCTGCATATTTCTTTTCCTCCATTCTTGTGGGTGCTTGGCATTGTAAACGCTCTTTGCGCTTTCACAGCTTCCTGGTTTTCCGGTCGAATCCCCTTGAAAACCATCTTTAACCATAGTATAATCATACATGAAATGCAAGAAAAGCATATATATTGCT
>CACXDS010000299.1 GCA_902766425.1 uncultured Lachnospiraceae bacterium | reverse complement strand
GCTCACGCCAGAAAAAAGAAAATCTGCTTTGAGGATACTATAGCATTTCCCCAAAGCAGATGCAAGGACTTTATAAACATTTTAGAAATTGGCAGCCGAATACATAGATCCGGCCCACGATGGCTGCCACTGCGAAGGCCCTATCGTCTAAAGGCATTTTTGAGGCGGAATGGTAAGATAACGGCCGGTCCAGCTCATAAGCGTGAGATGTCCCACCCTCCTTTTTGCAAGGCCTCCGATCCGGTATGCCCCTGCGGGCAGGCTTCCTTTCGTAATGCACAGCCAGAACCCACTCAGTGCCACATGCCTCTGATCCGGCAGATTCTCCTCCAGATCCGGCCGATACATGTTCTCCAGGGGCAGCTGAAAGCATTTCCCATCTTCATCCTGTAATATCAGTTTTCTTTCATAGCAGGCATTGTCATCTCCCAAAACCAGCAAATAACCCGTAATCTCTCCGTCCCTCTCATCCTCGATGCGAAGTCTCAGGCAGGCATCCTCCCGACAGTCCTCCGGGAGTTCCCCGCGGATCGGCAATACCTCCTGAAGCTCATTCCCCATGGTCACATAGGCCGGTCTGACCCGCACATCCAGTCCCTGCCTGCCAAGCCCCTGACCATAGTAGGGATCCCGCCCCTCCAGTCCCGGAAATAAAGCATACAGCTGCTTTCGCTCCCCCAAAAGCCGCTGCAATTTTTCCGGGGATTCATCCTCTCCCCGGGACAGGGATTCGTGGTGATAGGCGTACGCATCACACATACAGATGCTGCGATATCCCAACTCATACAGCCGAAATCCCAGTGCCACATCATTAAAGGCCACCTGCAACGATTCCTCAAAGCCCCCCGCTTCCCGGAATCGCTCTGCCCGCAGCATGACACAGGCCGCCGTCACTGCCAGCACATTGTGCAGTCCCCGGTTCATGCCATAATAGTATTCCTCGGAATCCTCCAGAAATTGCAGCTTATGCACCGGTCCCATGGGAAGATTCATGATCCCGGCGTGCTGGATCCTCCCGGAATGTGGGTAATATAGCTTCAGTCCCACGCTTCCGACCCCGGGCCGCCCGGCAAGTGCCATCATCTCCTCCAAATGACTCTCCGTCAAAAGCTCCACATCATCATTCAAAAAAAGAAGGTATTCCCCTGAGGCAGCCCTTGCCCCCAGATTACACATTTTGGCGAAATGAAATTCCATGGGCTCGTATAGATAGCGGATTCCCTCAAATCGCTCTATTTTCTCCCTGTTCCGGGGGCAACTGCCATTGTCCACCACGATGATCTCAAGCTCCGGTCTCTCGGCCTTTGCGCCCCCGGTGGCAGCCTCAGTCCCATCCGCAACGCCCTCTGCGCCCCCGGTGGCAACCTCCGCCCCGTAAATCCCGCATTTCCGGTGGCAGATTGCCCTTCGCAGTGAGCTGATACATGTCTTCAGGAGCTCCGGGTTGTCCTTGGAGGGAATGATCACGGATAACAGGCTCTTCGCCGCTTCATCGCTGCTCTCTCCCTCCGTCTCCTCCATGTCAAAGCCATTCCGGTTCCATTTCCGCCGGGGACAGGGCAGCTCTCTCAGGGAACAGTGGTGCAGGATCCCGGGCAGATGCAGGATGGATTTACACCCCTTCTCCCAGCCCCCGGCCATTTTGCACAGTCTCAAAACAGCATTCCAATAGGCCTCCTCCGGATTTTCTCTTACAAAGACGATAATCTCTTCCGATTCTACCTCTGCCTGACCGAGCTCCGTGCGCCAATCCGGCAGGAACTTTTCCAAAAAGTCCCTCCGCACCGCCATCAGGCTCCCCAGGTAAAAGCAAGTTTCCAGAAGCTCCGGCGACCAGTCCGGCTTAAACCAGGGGTGCCAGGGCTCTCCCTCCGGGGAGGTGCAGTCCTCGTCCCCGTACAAAAGAACCGCCTCCGGATGCTCTACAAAATAACGGGCCAGCCCCTCGCCTCGTCCAAAAGAGGCCTCGTCGCAGATGGGCCGGTTCTCCGGTCTTGCAAGCCAGTCCCCATAGCTGCCCCGCACAGCGGCCAGCTCCTTCTCATATTGCTTGATAAAGGGCTCCTCAGCCCATCTTTTCACCACTTCTTTTAAGCTCAAATGAATACCTCTTATTTCCCCTGCGTTCCTGCACAGCCTTCCTATCCCCTCTACAGCCGGATGTGCTTTGCCAGCGCCCTACACAGATCCTCCGCTGTCTGCAGAGGGAGTCTTGTGACCTCCAGGGAGACACAGAGGAGATTATCCGCCTTCCGCTCCAATTGGTTCAGATCGATCCCCAGGTTGGGATCCGGCGTGGCAAAGACAATACTGGGATTCTCACCGCCGCTGCTCCTGCCGTTTACCAGCAGAAGCTTTTTCTTTTCCAGAGGCACTCTCTCCCCGTTCCAGGTCATCTGCAGCACCTTGACCACACAGCTGTCCATCATGGGATCTATTCTAACCTTATTGACATCTCCGGATACCTTCAGCTCCAGCTCAACAGAGCTCTCCGTCTCATAGGCATCCTTCACAAAATAGGCTTCCTCCTCCCGGTACCCGCTGCCTCTGTCCTCATAGATCTGCACCCGGCAGATCTGCTCTGCATCCCGGTAGTTATCCAGCATTTTCCATGGCTTTATCACCTTTTTGCCGATCAGTTCTCTGATCTGCGGCATGGAAAGTCTCTGCCCGGTGACATATTTCTGGAAATCCTGCTCCATCTGCCGGTAGGCTTCCGCCTCCTCCGGCGTGATCTGCAGCTCCTCCATGATCCAATCAAGAGGAAGCCTCTCCTCCCTCTTTTCATCCTCCAGAAGGTAACAATAAACCGCCCGGAAGGCCAGCTCCCTGGTCTCCACTGCTTTGCCAAAGGTCCATTCGTAATCGATCAGAGTCCAATCCTCCCCATTCACCAGCAGATTGGAAAAGACCAAATCATAATCCGCCACAGGCATCTCGCTGTGATAATCAATCCGGCGGACATATTCCCGGAAAAGCCTCTTAAACTCTTCCAAACCATCCGTTCCGCGCTCCAGTGCTCCGTCCATCAGCTCCGAAAGGGGCACCCCCCGCACAAATTCAAACTCCGCACAGGGAAGCTCCTTATTTTTATCCAAAAGCCTGCAGCGATTCACCGAAAGCTCCCCTCCCGCAAAGCGCTCTCCCAGACCTTCCGCCGCAGAAGCCATGCTCCGCACATGCTCGGAGGCTGCCGGTGCAAGCGCCCTCTTTCGAACCAGCATGGTATCGTTCTCCGCCCATTTCTCTCCTGCTTTGACCATCCTCCCGGTTACGCCGGACTCCTTATCTCCGTCCACAGACTTTCTCCCGGGATTCTCCTTATCTCTGTCGTCCCCACTTAAGATCTCCGTACAGATCCTGAACTGCTCCGCCCTGTCATTGGAATATCTGGCGTACCGCACCGGGTAATCCGGTCCCAGCACCGCCAGATAGGAATTGGAAAACACCGGGAAAAGTCCCTCCTCCAAAATCCCGTCATACGCATTCTTTTCATCAAAGAGCAGGATCCTGTCCCTGTCAAAATTGCGCAGATTATTGGAAAGCTCTCCCTTCCCCGGGAGCTTTTTGTCGCTGTAGAGGGTTGTCATAAATTTATAATCGGGATAGGGATAATAGAAATGGATCTCCTCCGCCGGAATATCGCAGTCGGCAAAGATCCTCTCCAGGCCCGGTCTGCTGAAGGTGCGCACTACGCCTCCATTCACATAATTTGTGATCCCGGAAAAATAACTGCCCAGATGATCCTCCATGCAGCCTGCAAAATACTTCAGTCCCAGGCGGTTCTCTATGGCGATGACAATCCGCCCGCCCCGCTTCACATGCTTCTGAAGGATCTTCAAAAAGCTCTCGAAGGGCCTCTCCCCTCCGATATAGCTGATCCCGTACTCAAACACGCCGATGAGACAGATAAGATCGAAGTCCTCATCCAGCTCCGGCTCGATGTCCTGAAAATTTCCCACCCTGATGGTCACATTCTCACAGTCGCTGTGTCGATAGGCGTTGATCCTGCTCCGCTTTAAGGAAAGATCCACGCAGGTCACACTCCCCGCCTTTCTCGAGAGTGCCCCGGTGATGGCGCCGCAGCCGCTCCCCACCTCAAGCACCTTGTCCGTCTTCTCCAGTGGGATCCACTCCACGATATTTTCGCGTTGGGACGAGAGATGATAAAGAATGGGCCAGCTCGCCCTCTCTTCGATCGCCCGGGCATATTCCACCGGCGAGAGATCCCTTGTGATCTTTAAAAGCTCGTCCTCCACTGCGCCATCGCAGTACAAGTCCTCCCCCGGATACTTTGACAGATCCAGAGTCACCCTGCCAATGGTCTCCCTCTTCATTTCTTCCTGATCCCGTTTCCTGATCTCCGCCATTTTCCTACCACTCCACTATTTCACGCAGGCGCTGACCGATCCATCCGGTGCAGGCCATACTATCCTTCAAATATCAATTCCAATCATCTTCCCATTGCTCTCCGGGCCATTCTTCCCTCGCTCCTTACGCTTTCCACCACCGTTCTGTCCGCCCGCATTCCTCCCGGCACTGCTCACTCCGCATCCAAGTCCTTCACCACCACCCTGGAATTCATATCATAAAATCCCACCGAGTTTTTATCTGACACAACTGTCACATTTAGAGCGTCATACAGTCTGTGATACACCTGAAAGGTATCTCCCTCATAGCCCGTCACACCAAAGGATAAGAGGTATTCTCCCCCCTGCAGGTCCATCTTCTGGGTGAAGGTGATCTCCTTTGTTGTCCCCGCACGCACACTGTCCAAAAAGGCCTTTTCCAGCATGGAATTTGTCCCCGTGATCTCCGTTCCCTGGACATTCTTGATGCTGAAGGCAAAGATGGGGGCCGGAAGATTTTCCTGAAACCGAACCTTCATATGCAGGGTAAATTCCGTCCCCTTGATCAGGGCATTGGTCCGGGTTCCGTTCTCATCCGTCAGATAATAGGACAAAATCTTCGCCCTGCCATCCCCGTATTCCAACGCATTCGGATTCACCCCCTCCGCCCGGGAGAAGGCCTCCTCCAGAGCTGTCATGCCCTCCTGCTGCAATGCATTCCGAGCCTGCACACCGGCCCCAGAATCTGCGCTGCCTCCCTGCTGCAATGCATTCCGAGCCTGC
>CACXDS010000298.1 GCA_902766425.1 uncultured Lachnospiraceae bacterium | reverse complement strand
TATCTCTCCAGATGATCCATGGCATCCAGATAGAAGATTCCATACCCATGATTGTCCAGCACGATGGGATCCTTTTGCAGATCGTAGGGAAGATCCTCCTCAAAGATCTCATTGATCTCTCCGTTGGCATCCTCAAAGATCACATCGGCCGCAGCATTCACTGCCTTGATATTTCTCTTATAGCTGTTTAACTGATCCCGCACCGTATCACAACGGTTAAAGATGATCATCTCCGATTTCCGGATCATTTCCGCCACCAGAGACCGCATATTGGTGTAATAGGTGGGGAAGGTACTCCCGTCAATGATGGTGATCTGCTGCTCCACCTTCCAGTGCCAGGGCAGCTTCATATTCTTATAATTCCACATACCATTATATTCGATAATGATACGCTCCGGCTTGTACTTTTTCTCCAGCTCCACCAGATGTCCCGGCTCAAATTCTTCTTCGCTGTCGATCACTTCCATCACAGTATTACTACGCCTTAGGAGATTGGGATCATATTCCTTCTCCCCCTCCTCACATACCAACAGTAATGTCTTCCCCCTGATCTGAAAATAGGGTTGACTCAGGGTAAAAGTAATAAACTCCGTCTTACCACTCTCCAAGAAACCATTGATCGCATATACGGCCTTCATATCTCCGCTTCCTTCCGATATTGCATATTATTGAAAACAGCTATTGATTGCGGTTCGTCTATCGTAGCCGCATTTATTTCCGAAACAGCTCCGCCAGCTTATCCTCCTTCAGCTCTGCACCGATCACACAGATCTTACCGGTCACCTCAGGCTTACCTGTCCGCACATCCTGCTCCTCCGGAACATAATCATAATAGATCCAGGTTCCGTCATCCGAAGCCACCATGCCCTTTGCTCTTAAGATCGCGCCGTATTCCCCGCTGTCCAGAGCGGTCAGAATGGACTCAATTTCAGTTCTGGAGTAGACATTGGGCGTCTCCATGCCCCAGCTGGTGAACACTTCATCCGCATGATGATGGTGATGATGGTCATGGTCATGACAGCCACAGGTGCAATCCGGGCCATGGTCATGATGATGGTGCTCGTGCTCCTCGTCATCATCCTCGTCGTGATGGTGGTGATGATGCTCATGCTCATCCTCGTCGTCATGGTGATGATGATGCTCGTGCTCCTCATGAGCCTTCTCCAGCATTTCCTTCAGCAGATCCTCCAGCTTGTCCGCACCCTCAATGGTATCCAGAACAGCCTTTCCATCCAGCTGTGCCAAGGGTGTGGTAATGATCGTAGCCTTGGGATTGTGCTCCCGTATCAGGGCCACGCACTCATTGATCTTTTCCTGGCTTGCCTTATCCGTTCTGCTCAGGATGATGGTCCCGGCATACTCAATCTGATTGATGAAGAATTCACCGAAATTCTTCATATACATTTTGCATTTCATAGCATCCACAACTGCCACTGCACTGTTCACCTGAACATCCAGATCCTTGGCCACATTCTCCACAGCCTTTAATACATCCGAAAGCTTTCCCACGCCCGAGGGCTCGATCAGGATTCTCTCCGGTGCATAGGTGGATACCACCTCCTTCAGGGAAGTGCCGAAATCGCCTACCAGCGAACAACAGATACATCCGGAATTCATCTCCTTGATCTCAATGCCGGACTCCTTTAAGAATCCACCGTCAATACCGATCTCTCCGAATTCATTCTCGATCAGTACTGTCTGGCTGCCATTCAATGCCTCGGCCAAGAGCTTTTTGATCAAGGTTGTCTTCCCGGCCCCCAGAAAGCCGGATACCACATCTATTTTTGTCATTTTATTCACCCTTCTTTCTATAAATTAGTCCAAACCAACTAAACCCTATTTTCTACCAATCCCCCGGGAATGTCAACCCATTTTCGGCTTTCATTTGGGAAATAATTCTAAAATTTCAATAAAGATTTTCAGCCTGACAAAATTTGAAATTTAATATAATTCCAGCGCCAGAAGATTGATCACCGGACAGACCGCAACCTCGCCGTCCTCCGAAACCCCGCAGAGAATCCCCAAAAGCCTCCCTTCGCTGTCAAAGAGTCCTCCTCCGCTCATCCCCGGGGACACTGGCACCTCCGCCACGATCATGTGCGTTCCAAAATCCTCCAGATAGGCATAATCCTGCGTGATCACACCGGCGTATGCATCCTCCCCTACACCGCTTCTGGAGCCCATAGCCAGGGCCAGATCTCCAGGTTTTAGCTGATCAAATGCTTCCTGCGCCAGAATAACTCTTCGATATTCCAGTCCATGATCCGTCTCCGACTCCCCCACACGCTCCACAAGGGATGCCCTATTCAGGCGAAGAATGGCCAGATCCAACTGTTCCTTTCTCTCTGCCTTGGAAACCTGAGTTTGGAAGCCGTCCGCAAAGGTGACAAGAATGGAAGCCTCGCCGCTTTCCGGATCAAAGTCATCCAATACATGCCCCGCCGTTACGATCCACAGATACCTTCTGTCCGAGGCAAGGATCACACCGCTGCCGTTTAGCTTTCCGGCTTTGAGCTTTACCATTGCGCATCCACAGACCTCCTGCAAAAGACCCGCCGGATTATCCGCTGTATCCCCGGTGATCGAAGGCGCCTCGGCGATCTCCGGATACTCCTCCACTACATCCTCTTCCAAAACAAGCACTCCCTTTTCTATAGTCGGAGTCTCCTGCCCCTCCCTTTCTCTCTCGCCGCCCATGCTGCATCCGCCCAGCATGATCATTCCCGGAATCAAAAGTCCGATCAGCATCGAAAGCGTGATCCACTTTCTATTTTTCCCTCCGGTTATGACCAAAGAGAACATCTCCCATCCCCTTCGCATTCCAGCCATTTTCTTCCGTTCCATACTCTTCCCGCCCATTTTTCCGCGCCCTGTGCAAGCCCGTACTCCCATAGTGAAAAACGCCGTAAAATAAGGATAAACCTCACTTTACGGCATCTTTAAAGCGTAAGCAGAACGATAAGCCGGGTTATGTCGTTGG
>CACXDS010000297.1 GCA_902766425.1 uncultured Lachnospiraceae bacterium | reverse complement strand
GAGGAACAGATCTTAAAAATCCTCTGACGCAGCTCCCCCTTTGTGTGCAGAATATACCCCCCATCCGGCACGGGAATATGATTGGGACAATACCCCGGGAACTGCACATCGGAAAAGCCCACAAAAAACTCTGTAGTCGGCGTCTCCACCTGCTTTAAGAAAAGCGCCTGATGCCTGATGCCCGGATTAAAGATCAATAGATCCCCCTCCGCCACATCATAGATCTCTCCCTCAATATGGTACTTTCCCTCCCCGGAAAGGACAAATGCCATCTCCATATGGTTGTGGCAGTGATATACTGCCTCATCCTCATGTCTGGTCCCCTTCCAGGTATACAAAAAAGTAGGATTCATATCCTCTATCGACAAGCTTCTGTCATCATCCATCTCTCTCTCCATGAGGCCTATCCCCCTATATCCTGCCATTAAGGAACCCGTCACAGCCCAAGTACAATCGTCGCCACTCTGAAATACACCAAGAGGGACAGTGCGTCCACGATGGTGGTGATAAAGGGACTGGCCATTACCGCAGGGTCAAACCCGAGTCTCTTGGCTCCCACAGGCAAAAGACACCCGATCAGCATTGCCATCATCACTGCAGCCACAAGGGTAAGACAAACCGTCAAGGCAACCCAGACAGTCACCTGATCAAACACCAGCAGCTTCACAAAATTAGCCGCTGCAAGCGTGAGTCCGCAAAATACCGCTACCCGGATTTCCTTCCAGAGCACACCGGGCACATCACTATAATCAATCTCCCCCAGGGACAGGCCACGGATGACGGTCACGCTTGCCTGACCACCGGCGTTTCCTCCTGTATCCATCAGCATCGGAATATACGCCACCAAAACCGCACAGACACTTAACGCATCCTCAAAGGAGGAGATGATTGCCCCCGTAAAGGTGGCACTCACCATCAAGAGAAGCAGCCATGGAATCCTCTTTTTATAGGTCTCCCAGACAGTGGTCTTCATATAGGGCTTATCGCTGGGGACGATAGCCGCCATCTTTTCCATATCCTCCGTGGTCTCCTCTTCCATGATATCCACGATATCATCCACGGTGATGATCCCCACCAGCCGATTTTCATTATCCACCACGGGCATGGTAGTAAAGTCATATTTCTTGAACTGCCTTGCAACCTCCTCCTGGTCCATCATGGTATTTAGCGCGATAACATTCTCATGCATGATGTCACCGATCACCTCAAAGTCATCGGATAAAAGTAAGTATCTCAAGGCCACAGTCCCCTTCAGATGCCTACCCGCGTCCAACACATAGCAGACATTAATGGTCTCGGAATCCACCCCCACTCTCCGGATACGCTCGATGGCCTCCGATACAGTGGAGCTCTCCTTAAGATCCACATACTCCACCGTCATGATACTTCCGGCGGAATCCTCCGGGTAGCGGAGCAGATGATTGATATCCCTGCGTGTTTCCGGACTGGCGTTGGCCAGAATCTTCTTGACGATATTGGCAGGCATTTCCTCCATCAGGTCAGCCGCATCATCCGCCATCAGATTATCAATGATACCCGCCGCCTCTTTCTCCGACATGGAGGTAATGATCTTCTGCTGGATATCCACATCCAGATAAGAGAACACATCCGCCGCCAGATCCTTGGGCAGAATGCGAAACACCTTCAGCATTTCCTCTTCCTCAATCTCCTCGATCCATGCTGCAATATCCGCATCATTCATCTCCGTCAGATGCTGCCGAAGCTTGGTATACTGCTTATTTGCAAGTAATTCCTGCAATTCGTTAAAATTTCTGCTTTCCTCCATGGGAGCCTCCTTTCCGATGCATGCCAATTCCTCTTCCCCCTTCACCGGATAAACCGTGAACAACAAAAGAACGGCATGACAGACGACGCAAGCCTCAAACCGAGATACTTGCAGGAGCTCTTCCCATTCGAAGCGATCCCATAGTGAGATCACCTACAATTCAAAAAGATCCGATAGCGGAAAAACGCAACCTCCAACAATCGCATGCGCTGATCTTCCCGCATTCAAAGTACCATTAAAAGTACACTTCGGTATGAAGCATCGTCATGGTTATACTGTCTTACAGATATTTTAGATGTCCTGTTTAATATACAACTTCGGGGAACTGAATCCGTACTTCGACTATCACTCGACATATAACCACCACCCTTCTCACCGATTTTTCAACACCAAGTTTACATTTTTTTTATGAAAAAGTCAACGAAAGTATCACTCTGCGCTCCGTGCACGGGCTGAAAATGCCTCATCGCTCCAAGCCTCACTCTGAAAGAAAAGCTCTAATAATCCCGCATCCAGCTTTCCCTCTCCCGCCATTCCCCGAAGAATCTCAAAGGCCTTCTCCTCCGGCATAGGCTTTTTGTAGGGACGATCCTTCGCTGTCAATGCATCATAAATATCCAAAATAGTCAAAAGCCGTTCCGGTGCAGACAATTCCGCTGCCGTCAGCTTGTTTGGGTAACCTGTCCCGTCCAGATACTCATGATGATTGGAGGCCCACCTGGTCACATGACTGTATTCCTTGCTGAAATGCACCTGCTCCAGTAATTTTTTTGTCATGACCACATGATTTTCCATAATCTGCCGCTCCGACGCAGTGAGGGTTCCCTTTTTCACACTGAGTGCTTCGGTCTCCTCCGCATTCAACCAGGTCCCGGTTCTTCCCTCCCGATCTATGTAAGTCCTCGCTGCAAGCTCCTCGATCCTCTTGAGCACATCCTCCTGCAGATACCCCGCCTGATTTGCCAAAAGCACCGTATTCCACGCCTCCTCCAGTTCATCATGCAGGCGATCATATTCTTCCTTTGCAAGCTCCCCCTTCAGGTATTCTATCTCCGCCAGAAGCCCGATGATCTCAAAGCGCTGCCGGATATCCTTTTCCCCACCCGCCAGCCGGGAGGGCTTATCCATCACGGTAAGGGGCGTCACCAGCTTTCCGATATCATGTAGCCAGACCGCCATCAAAAACTCGCGCTGCTCCTCCGGATTCAGGAACCATTCCTTCTGTTCCTCTCTCAGCCAGTTCAAAAAGCGCTCCCCATATTTAGCCATATTTCTGGTATGGTTGGCATTATAGGGAGTCCTGGCATCAATCGCCGTGGAGAGCACCTGCACGATTGACTCTAGCACCTTCGTGATCTCTCTGCTGTAATTCAGATTAGTCAACCGGATTGCCGCCTGGGAAGCCAGTGACTGGATCACCTGCTCGCATTCCTCCGGGAAGGCAACGGAGCAGCCCCGATCATCCTTCGCATTCAGGAGCTGCAGGACACCGATCACATCTCCTTTGTCATCCAGCATGGGGATGACAAGCATGGATTTCGTGCGATAGCCTGTCATGGAATCATAGCGCTGTGGACCGGAAAAGTCAAACCTGTCATCTTTATAGACATCCGCCACATTGATCAGCCTTTTCTCTGCAGCAGCTCTGGCGCAGACATTCTGCGGATTGGACACCTGCACCGGCGGAAGCTCGATCTTCTGCCCGTGTCCTCCCCGGTCAATCCCCAATGAGATTGTGACCATGATATAAAAATGCAGCTCTCCTTCCTCCAGAATATAAAGTGTACCGCCGTCACAATGCGTCAATTCCATTGCCACATCAACGATCTCCCGCATCAGGCTGTCACTGTCCGCATTGGCAGAAAGTGCGATCCCGATATTGAATAATCTTTCCAGCTCCATCGTATTCATATAAATCTAACCTCTCCCTGCCTGCCAAACGCACAATGCGGGTATTCGACTGCCATGCTTTCCGAAAGCTCCTCCAGTATTTCATCCGTGGAATCCGGATCATAATGCACCAAAACTGTCTGACGGGCGCCGCATTCCTCGCCGAGTCTTGCCGCCTCCGAGGCTGTACTGTGTCCCCATCCCCGTTTCGAAGCTGAATCCTCCTCCAGAAGCTGTCCGTCACAGATCAGTAGATCGCTATTCCGTGCAAACTCCTTCAGCTCCGGAAAAGCCTCCTTTGTCAGTTCACAGTCAACCGCATATACCAATGTTCTCTTCCCGTCGGAAAGCTTAAAATGCGTTACTCCGCCGGGATGGTTTCCTTTCATGGTCTCCACCCTGATCCCACCGATCTCAAATGCAGCAGTCTTCGGCAT
>CACXDS010000296.1 GCA_902766425.1 uncultured Lachnospiraceae bacterium | reverse complement strand
GTGATAGCCCGGAGATACGCCCTTCTGTCCTCTTCCGTCATCCCGCTGCATGCCTTCTCATCGCACTCCAGCTCCATCATATTCTCCATACAGCCTTTGAGGTAATGCACCACCGGATTCCACCAGAACAGACACTCCATCGCGTTCAGAAGCCTCTGTTTTCCAATGTCTCCCCGCAGATAATGGGTCAGCTCATGCTTCAGCACTCCGCAGAGCTCCGGATCCTCGAACTCCAGCGTTTCCTTCGGGATCAGAATATTCGGTGCAAAGACTCCCACCGATACTGCCGTATCCATTTCCCTTGTCACAGCGACGCGTACCTTCCCGGCGTAGCCAAGCTCCGCCTTAGCCTTCTCACAGAGCTCAAAGAGCCTGTCCCCGGCTACGGCCGGCACAGAACGCTCCGTGACCTCCCTGATCTCCTTTACATTTTTCAGGAAGACGAAAAACAAAACAAGGAGCCCAATACACCAGATGATCAAAAGCATCTCACCGATGGTCAGACCCGCAAACCATTCCTTTTGTGCCAAAGCATATAACTGTGGATAGATAGTGTCTTCCGGCACCTCTCTCGCCACCCGGATCTCCACCGGAAGCAGTAGCCTAATAAACCCCAGTCCCAGGATCAAAAATATCAAGCCCCACCGAACCTTCCCGGAATGAGATACCAGAAAGCTGGCGGCAAAGAGAATGATACTGGAACAAACAATACTCATAATTACAGAATATACCGATATTGTCATTCAAGCTTCCTCTCTTGTAGCTATTTATTCTTTTTCCTTTTGTGGAGTTCTTCCCGCTTCTCTTCCAGCATGGTCTCCAGAGCTATAATGTCCTTCTCCCTGATCTCGGTCCTGTCTACAAGCGCAGAAACCACCCCTAGGAGCTTCTTTTTGTCCAGGCTTTTTGCCAATGCGTCAAATACACCGAGTAGTTTTTCCTCCGTCGTTCCCTCAGGTATTCCTTCCTCTATGCACCCTAGCATATGATCTTCCCTTGTGATCGCCGCCTCATAGGTTCGCCCGTACCTCTTCTCCTCGTCCGTGATCCTGATGGCCCCCTTGGACAGCATACTGTTCAAGATCAAATGAACGGAAGCTGGATTCCAGTCGCGCCCTTCCGTCCCCTTCAGGATCTCGGCCCGCGATAAGGGCCGGTCTTCTCTCCACAGAAGCGCCATAATCAAATATTCATTGTGAGAAAGCTGCATTTCATACCTCCCATTATTATAAATATAATATTATGAATATTTGTTATGTTGATCATGTTTATCGTAACAAATATTCATATTACAGTCAATTTGCGTAGCCAAATAACACCAAAAAGTTTTTATGGCATAAGCAGATATGTTCTTCTTATCATAACAACTAAATATATATTTTTATCATGATTTTCGCCAACATAACGGGGGCAGAGATGTTATCTCTGCCCCCGGGAGCTTACTCATCAACGCTATAGTTTGGCGCCTCTTTCGTAATGTGAATATCATGGGGATGACTTTCCTTCAAGGAAGCTGCGGAAATCTTCACGAACCTTCCGTTGTCCTTTAACTCCTGAATGTTATGCGCTCCGCAGTAGCCCATACCGGAACGAAGACCGCCCATCAGCTGGAATACCGTATCCTCCACGCTACCCTTGTAGGCCACGCGTCCTTCCACACCCTCGGGAACCAGCTTCTTTGCATTCTCCTGGAAATAACGATCCTTACTTCCGCTCTCCATAGCTGCAATAGAACCCATACCGCGATATACCTTGTATTTTCTGCCCTGGAAGAGCTCATAGTCTCCGGGGCTCTCCTCACAGCCTGCAAACATGCTTCCCATCATGCAGACACTGCCGCCGGCTGCAAGAGCCTTCGTGATGTCTCCGGAATACTTGATACCGCCGTCTGCAATAATAGGAATACCATATTCCTTAGCCACCTCATAGCAGTCCATCACAGCAGTGATCTGGGGTACGCCAATACCCGCCACCACACGGGTGGTACAGATGGAACCGGGTCCGATACCCACCTTAACGGCATCGGCCCCTGCCTCGATCAGGGCTCTGGTGCCCTCTCCCGTAGACACATTACCTGCGATAACGGGCAGCTCAGGATATGCCTCCTTGATCATTTTGACACAATTCAGTACATTCTGGGAATGGCCATGAGCAGAATCCAATACCACCACATCCACCTTAGCCTTTACCAGCGCATCCACTCTCTCCAGCACATTCGCCGTGATACCGACTGCGGCGCCACACAGAAGTCTTCCCATGGAGTCCTTTGCGGCCAGAGGATATTTTACAGTCTTTTCGATATCTTTGATGGTGATGAGGCCCTTCAGATTGAAGTCCTTATCCACAATGGGGAGTTTTTCCTTGCGAGCCTTCGCCAAGATCATCTTAGCCTCCTCCAGAGTGGTTCCCTCGGGAGCGGTGATCAGATTCTCACTGGTCATGGACTCTTTGATTTTCTTAGAAAAATCGGTCTCGAATTTCAGATCACGGTTTGTGATGATACCAACCAGCTTCTTTCCCTCCGTGATGGGAACGCCGGAAATACGGAACTTAGCCATCAATGCATCCGCATCGCCTAATGTATGCTCGGGAGACAGAGAAAAAGGATCTGTGATTACTCCGTTCTCGGAACGTTTCACCTTATCTACCTCGTCAGCCTGTGCCTCAATGGACATATTCTTGTGAATGATACCAATACCACCTTGTCTGGCCATCGCAATAGCCATGCGGTGCTCCGTGACAGTATCCATACCGGCACTCATCATCGGAATGTTCAACTTGATCGTCTTAGTCAGCCAGGTCGTCAGATCCACTTGGTTGGGAATCACTTGCGAGTAGGCAGGTACCAAGAGCACATCGTCAAAGGTAATGCCTTCACCAATAATCTTACCCATTTTCTCTCCTCCTTCTTCTTTTGGCAGCTTTGCTGCTTTTATACTCTTTCGTTTCGATTATATCCTGTTATGTTAGCAAAAAAGCTCCGCCTTGTCAACACCCAGATTGATGAAAATCAGCATAAAAATCCGAATGGAGAAAAAGCCTCTTTAGTCCGAAAAAACCTTCCTGGGATTGGCGTTCTTCATAATCTTCACCATTTCTTCGGAGGGGCTCAGAATTACTCTCTGCCCACCCTCGTAATAAAAAACATAACGGCGGTCAGGCTGCTCCTCCGTGCCGATGCTGTAGTCGAGAGTCTTAACCTGACGATTCTTATAATCGTCCAGACGATAGGACTTAATGGGAGCCAGGATCTCCATGCGATCCATGGTATAGGTTCCCACCCGCTTTCTCCTGGACTGGGCCAGAATCTTATCCACTGAAATCTCCTTATCCATATAGAGATACTCATATTCCACATCGGCCAGCATACCCACATAATATCCGCCGGCTCCGAAAGCCAGCACCAGGATCACGCCGATCACTCCTGTGCCAAGAAACATGGATACCAGCGCCAGGGCCGCCAGAACATACAACAATCCCCTTAAAAGCTTAAACACAACGGATCCCTTCGCCTTCACCAGACACTCTATATAACTCTCGCTCATTTTCTTCTCCTTTCACTCTAGAGGCATATACTTATCATATCTCATGCGGTGATAAGTTTCAAGAATTTCATATTTTTTTTAGAATCTTCTCACAAAGCATTCATTGACTTTCCTCATTCAAAAAAGTATAGTTATCCTATTGGGATTAAAATGGATTCAAATTAGAAAAAAGTCCAGGAAAAAGCTAAATCAAAATTAATCTAAACAAATTAGAAATGTGAGGTCACAAATCATGCCGTTGATGGACGAATTTAAGGAAGAACGGGCGGAGATCAAAAACCGCAGCTTCAAGGAGAAATGCTCCTACTTCTGGGATTATTATAAATGGCATGTCATAGGGGGCGCCATAGGGCTTTTTGTCGTCGTCTCCCTGATCCATACCATTCTCAGCCAAAAGGATACCGCCTTCTACGCGGCATTTCTCAATATCGGACAATCCCTCTTTTCCGAGGAATACAAGAATGAATTTGCTTCCTCCATCGGTATTGACACCTCAAAGGAGACTGTTTATTTCGACATTATGCCACTGGAGCTCTCCGTCATGGATGACGCCACAGTTGCTACGGCCCAAAAGATCATGGTATATGTCTCCGCCGGGGATCTGGATGTGATCATTGCGGATAAGGCTGCCACGGATCATTACAGCTATCTGGGCACCATGATGGATCTGCGAGACTTTCTGACCCCCGAGGAAGTGAAGAAATATGAGCCCTACTTTTACTATATGGATCAAACAAAGCTGCAAAAGACAAACGGCGAGACAAACGCAGATCTCCCCGATTATCCCGCCGACCCTGCCGATCCTTCCACCATGGAGGAGCCCATACCGGTGGGCATACGCATTGATGGCTGTAAGAAATTCAGTGAGGCCCATTATCTCCCCGGCCCCACCTATTTCACCGTTGTTACAAACACTTCCCATCCGGACATAGCGCACACACTTCTGGAATATATCTGGGAGGAGCAATAAAACAGGATCATCGAAGCTTAGATAATTCTTCCTGCAGCAGGCGGGTCACAACTGTGGGATCCGCCTGTCCCTTCATCGCCTTCATGGTCTGTCCCACCAGATATCCGATGGCCTTTTCCTTCCCCCCCAGATAATCCTGCACCGATTTCGGATTCTGCTCTATGATCTCTCTTGTCACTTTTTTCAAGTGCCCCTCATCACTCACTGTAGCCAGCCTCCGCTCCGCCACCAAGCGCTCCGGATCTGCATCCTCAAGCACCATGCTCTCAAAGAGTTCCTTGGCCACCGTCTGTGAGATCACCTTATCCTCCACGAGTCGCAAAAGCCCTGCAAAATGCTCCGGGGTCAATGCCATCTCCTCCGGATCCAATCCCCTCTCCCTGCAGATGCGAAAGCCCTCTCCCATGAGCCAGTTGGCTGCCTTCTTAGCTCCCGCCCCCAGCGAGACCGTCTTTTCAAAGAGCTCGGCCACATAAGGTGATTCCGAGATCAATTCCGCATCATAGTCCGACAAGCCATACTCAGCCTGAAATCTTTTTTTCTTTTCCCCCCGCATTTCCGGCAAGCTCTCATGAATCCTCCCGATCCATTCCTCCGAGATCCGAAGCACCGGGATATCCGGATCCGGAAAATACCGGTAGTCCTTCGTATCTTCCTTGGAGCGCATGGAGAAGGATTGCTTCCGATCCTCGTCCCACCTTCTCGTCTCCTGAATGACAATGCCGCCCGACTTAAGGATTTCCTGCTGTCTCTCCCTCTCCGCTGCGATGGCGTCCGCAATGGCGTGATAGGAATTCAGATTCTTCATCTCCGTCCTTGTGCCAAGGCGCGTCTCACCCACTCTTCTCAGGGAGAGATTCACATCCGCTCTCATGGAGCCCTCCTGAAGCTTGCAATCGCTGACTCCCAAGTACCGCAGGCTCTCCCGGAGTTTTTCCAGAAAGGCGATCACCTCCTCGCTTCCGGACAGATCCGGCTCTGTGACGATCTCGATCAGTGGAACTCCCGCCCGGTTATAATCGATAAAGCTCCGCCTTCCCGTTTCGTCATGGATCAGCTTCCCCGCATCCTCCTCCATATGGATTTCATGAATGCGAACCCGCTTTTTTCCGATATCCTTTCCCTCCAGGCATACCTCCCCATTTTGTCCGATGGGTTGATAGAGCTGGGAGATCTGGTAATTCTGCGGATTATCCGGATAGAAGTAATTTTTCCGATCAAATCGGCTCTCACGCCGGATCTCGCAGCCCAGCACCAGCCCCACCGCAATGGCATCCTCCAATACCTGTCGGTTCAGGATCGGCAAAGTCCCGGGCATTCCCATACAGACCGGGCATACCTGACTGTTCGGTCTCCCCCCGAAGGCTGTACTGCAGCCGCAAAATATTTTAGTTTTGGTGGAAAGCTCCACATGTACCTCCAGACCGATCACTGTCTCAAATCTTTCCATGGAACACCTGCCACTCAAAATGTGTTTAAATATACTCAACACATCGAGAAATTGAAGTCCTTACGGGTACTTCTTACTGCTTCAATGTGTATGCTTTGGCGATTGCAAGCAATACGCTACTCACAAGTTCTTGTACACTCCACAGTCGTAAATTCCTGTGATAGCCCACAGTACATACCTACGATTACTTTAATTATGCAATTTCGTAAGTTTCAGCATCTCTTAGATTAAGACTTGCATTGAAATCTCTATCCTCAACATAGCCACATGAACAGCGATATATTCTATCTGAAAGTTTTAAGTCTTTCTTAATAGAACCACAGCAATGACATAGTTTAGAGGATGGATAAAATCTGTCTACAACTCTTAGTTCTATTCCGTTATCATTACATTTAGCTTTAAGCTTAGTCCTAAATTCATAGAACTTCTGCGATGCAACAGCTTTTGAAAGATGTCTGTTCTTCATCATGCCTGAAACATTCAAATCCTCAATAGTTATATAAGATGGCTTGGTTTTCACTATCTCAGCTATTGTTTTGTTGATATAATCAGTACGGATATTGTCTATCCTATGATGGAGTTTCTGTACTTTGAGTTTTTGTTTTTGTATATTTTTTTGAGTGGACTCTCCTTTCTTTAAATTTTCATACTTACGAGAGAGACATTTTTGTTCCCGAATAAGTTGTTTTTCTAGTTTTTTAAGCCTTGCCGACTTGTTAATGTTCTTATATGTCTTACCGTTAGAAACAATCGCTAAATCTTTTAAGCCTAAGTCAATC
>CACXDS010000295.1 GCA_902766425.1 uncultured Lachnospiraceae bacterium | reverse complement strand
CATGCATTCCGTCCTTTTCGCCGGCTTCAGATATGTTTCCCTGCTCTCCGGCGCTTTCCACAGCGGCGTGCTCGCTCCCGGTTTCTCCCTTCTTATCCTTAGCATTTTTGTCCTCCGGCTCGGGAAGTCCCTTCTCCCGGCGGAAAATCTCCATGAATTCCTTACCGGTAATGGTCTCCTTCTCAATGAGGAAGGCCGCCAGCTTATCCATCAGCTCGCGATTCTCCCGCAAAAGCTCCAGCGCCTTATCGTAGCTCTCCTTCAAGAGAGCAACCACTTCGGAATCGATCTCCGCGGCAGTCTGGTCACTGCAGGTCAGAGCCGAACGCCCCTCCAGATACTGGCTTTCCACTGTGGCCAGTCCCATAAGACCGAATTTCTTACTCATACCATAGCGGGTGATCATATTCTTCGCAATGTCCGTAGCCTTTTCGATATCGTTTGCTGCACCGGTGGTAACGGAATCGAAGACAATCTCCTCCGCTGCGCGTCCGCCCAGAAGACCCACCAGCATATCCCGCAGCTCCGCCTCCGTATTCAGGTATTTCTCCTCCTCGGGCACATGCATCACATAACCCAGAGCGCCCATGGTACGGGGCACGATAGTGATCTTCTGCACCGGCTCGGAGTTCTTTTGCAGAGCGCTGATCAGCGCATGTCCCACCTCATGGTAGGAGACGATCTTGCGCTCCTCCTTACTCATGATGCGGTCCTTTTTCTCCTTACCCACAAGAACCACCTCGACTGCGCCGAAAAGATCCTTTTGGCTCACATACTCCCTGCCATCTTTTACCGCATTGATGGCAGCCTCGTTGATCATATTGGCCAGATCGGAACCCACAGCGCCGCTGGTGGCAAGCGCAATGGCATCCAGGTCCACCGTCTCATCCATATTGACATCCTTGGCGTGTACCTTCAGGATCTCCACACGCCCCTTCAGATCCGGCTTATCCACAATGATCCGCCTGTCAAATCGACCGGGACGGAGCAGCGCTTTATCCAGAATCTCCGGTCGGTTGGTGGCGCCGATGATGAGGATACCCTTTGAGCTGTCAAATCCATCCATTTCAGAGAGAAGCTGATTCAAGGTCTGTTCCCGCTCCTCATTACCGCCGCCGTATTTGGAATCACGGCTCCGACCGATGGCATCGATCTCATCGATGAAGATAATACAGGGAGCGTTCTTGTTGGCCTCCTTGAAGAGGTCTCGCACGCGGCTTGCACCCATGCCGACATATAATTCCACAAAATCCGAACCCGTCAGGGAGAAGAAGGGCACATGAGCTTCTCCGGCCACTGCCTTCGCCAACAGGGTTTTACCGGTACCGGGAGGGCCCACCAGGAGCGCACCCTTTGGTAATCTGGCACCGATCTTGGAGTACTTCTGAGGATTGTGAAGGAAATCCACCACTTCTACCAAGGATTCCTTCGCCTCATCCTCTCCGGCCACATCCTTAAAGGTGACACCGGTTTCCTTCTGGACATAAACCTTGGCATTTGTTTTGCCCATACCCATGGGACCACCGCTGCCGCCCATCCTTCGGAAGATGATCGAGAAAAAGATCCACACCAGCGCCACGGGAAGCACAACGGTGATCAAAAGCTCCAGAATGTAATTGCTGTTACCGCTGCTGACAAACTCACCCTCGACACCATACTCCTCCAGCCGGCCCATCAGGGAATCCATGTCCTCGGCCAGCATGGTCTCATAGGTATTGTTCATCTCCTGAATCTGGTTCAAGAGCCTGCTATAGGTGGTGCGGTTTGTACTCTGCCCTGTACTCTGCCCGGTACTCTGCTCAGAGCCGGCTCCTTTTAAGGTAACAGTCACCACACGATTGTCCGCAATGCGAACGCTCTGCACCTTTCCGCCTTTCAGATCCTCCAGAAAGGTGGTGTATTTCACCCTTTCCTGTTCCTTCCCGCCAAACACATAATTGTAAATCAAAAACATCATCAACACCGTGCCCAGCATCGCCAGCACCAGAAAGGTCGTATTCGGCCGTCCGGGCTGATTCCCGTTATTACTTCCTTGATGATTATCCATGATTATCCTCCACGCTCCGCGGCATATTTCCATTCCGCCTTTTTCCGTCCAAAGACAGAACGACCGCATAAAAGCATTTGTTATTCATTCTTCCCCAAAGAGAGAACAAGCATACTTTTTTACTCATATCATTATAGGGAGAAAAGATACATAAATCAATAGAGGAAATGTGAAAAAACTATGAAATCCTTATAAAAAATCCCAGAGAGCATGCAGAATTTTTCCGATTTTCCATTGATTTTGGTGATTTTTTCTAGTATGATTAGATATTGGATTTGTTTTTTCGGGATTACGGGATGGAGGAAAAAAAGATGGCAAAAATCGGCTTTGACAACGAAAAATACTTGCAACTGCAGTCACAGCACATCAAAGAGCGGATTGCCGCCTTCGGCGGAAAGCTCTATCTGGAGTTTGGCGGGAAGCTCTTTGACGACTACCATGCGTCCAGAGTATTGCCGGGCTTTAAGCCGGACAGTAAGATCAACATGCTGGTCCAGCTGAAGGAGGAGGCAGAGATTGTCATTGTCATCAACGCCGCCGACATCGAGAAGAACAAAATGCGCTCCGATCTGGGGATCACCTATGATCTGGATGTACTCCGCCTGATCGATGCCTTTCGGGGCTACGGGCTGTATGTGGGCAGCGTGTGCCTCACCCGCTTTGCCAACCAGCCCAGCGCTGTGGCTTACCAGAAGAAGCTGGAGTCCCTGGGGCTAAAGGTTTATCGGCATTATTCCATTCCCGGCTATCCTTCCAATATTCCCCTGATCGTCAGCGATGAGGGCTATGGTAAGAACGAATATATTGAGACCTCCAGATCACTGGTGGTGATCACTGCTCCGGGGCCCGGAAGCGGAAAGATGGCCACCTGTCTCTCCCAGCTCTATCATGAGTATAAGAGGGGCATCAAGGCAGGCTATGCCAAGTACGAGACCTTCCCCATCTGGAACATCCCGTTAAAGCACCCTGTGAATCTGGCTTACGAGGCCGCCACAGCAGATTTAAATGATGTGAATATGATCGATCCCTTCCATCTGGAGGCCTATGGCAAAACTGCCATTAATTATAACCGCGATGTGGAGGTATTCCCCGTGCTGCGGGCAATGTTTGAGAAGATCATGGGGGAATGTCCTTATAAATCTCCCACTGACATGGGTGTCAACATGGCAGGCCTGTGCATTGTGGATGACGAAGCCGTTCAAGATGCAGCAAAGCAGGAGATCATTCGCCGTTATTATAATACTATGTGTCTCAAGCGTCAGGGAATGGCTGACGATGATCAGATTTTGAAGCTGGAGCTCCTCATGAACCAAGCCGAGGTTTCCCCCAAGGATCGCCCCGTCATCAGCGCCGCCACCACAAAGGCGGAGCTCACAGGTGAGCCTGCTGCAGCTATTCAGCTTCCGGACGGCAGGATCGTCACCGGCAGGACCAGCGAGCTTCTGGGTGCTTCCTCCGCCATGCTGCTCAATGTTTTGAAGGTACTGGCCGGGATTGAGGACGAAGCACTTCTCCTCTCCCCCACCATTATAGAGCCCATTCAGGAGCTGAAGGTGAACCATCTGCGGAACAAGAATCCCAGACTCCATACGGACGAGGTGCTGATTGCTCTCTCCATCTGCGCCGCCACGGATGAGCGGGCCAAGCTGGCTCTGGAGCAGTTAAAAAAATTAAAAGGCGCCGAGGTGCATTCCAGCGTGATCCTGTCCCATGTGGATATGGGTGTATTCCGTAAGCTGGAGGTAAACCTGACCTGCGAGCCCAACTACCAGAATCAGAAGCTGTTCCATCAATAAAAGCTTTGGTGCAAAGCTACTGCCGCCCAGACTCATTGCTCGCAGAAATAAAGCTATTGGTCAAGAGTCGCCTCTAAAGCATCAGCACAATGTCAGTTTTCAAAAGGCCGCCGGGGAAGCTTCCCCGGCGGCCTTTCCTGTCTGTGAATCCGCTCTGATTATGCAATTGCATGGCACCCTTTAAGGTGCCCCCTTGGTTTTCTTTCACTTTATTGCCAAAGGAGACTCCGCTTTCAGCCTACAGTACAGAATTCAGCTTGTCCCTGAGAGCACCCTCGGACTGGGCTCCCACAATATTCTCCACGACCTCGCCGCCCTTGAAGATCTTCATGTTGGGAATGCTGGAGATACGATACTTCTGAGCCAGTTCCATATTGTCATCCACATTGCACTTGCCGATCTTCATCTTGCCATCAAATTCCTCAGCCAGTCTGCCGATGATGGGCGCCATCATCTTGCAGGGGCCGCACCACTCTGCGAAAAAGTCCACCAAAACGGGGACCTCGCTCTTTAATACCTCTTCCTCAAAATTGCCTTCGTTGAATAAATACTCCATATACTACCTCCTTCTTTTTGCAATCTCGTCCTTTTCCGATCCGCTCCCCCGCACGATCACATATTTACAAATAGGATTTCCCATGGCAGAGAATTTTTCCTCATATTCCGTCATGACATTTCCCTCCATCAGTGCGGCGTCAGCATGAAGATCATAGGTCAAAACCTTTGCCTCCCAGCCTGCAGGCGAAAGCTCCTCCACTGCGAAATCAAAGAGCGCACGATTATCCGTCTTGAACTCGATATGACCATCCTCTGTCAGAATCCTGTCATATCTGGCCAGAAATTCCCTGGAGGGAAGTCTTCGCTTGCTGTGCCTGTCCTTGGGCCAGGGATCCGAAAAATTCAGATAGATCCGATCCACCTCGCCATGGCCGAAGACCTGATCGATCTCCTCCGCATCCATCCGCAAAAACTTCAGATTCGGAAGCTCCTCCTGCTCCATTTTCTGCACTGCCCGCAGCAGCACTGTGGAGTACTTTTCGATCCCCACAAAGTTGATCTCAGGATGCTCCTTAGCCATAGTATGGATGAATTTTCCCTTTCCCATACCGATCTCAATGTAAAGAGGATTCTGATTGCCGAATCGCTCCCGCCATCGCCCCGGACATCTCTTTTGCTCCTCCTCCGGTACCACAAACCTGCTGCCCGCAATCACCTCGCGGGAACCGGTCACATTCCGTAGCCTCATTGTACCTTCCTCGCACACACTCTCATTTCTGTATGTAGCATACCATATCTTTGATAGTTTGTCACGAAATATCAAACAACAGTTTTAGAAATCACATTCCATCAATATTAAAAACTCCTTCCCATTGTCACATAAGCAAAATTGTAGTATGATTAAACAGATCTCGAATATGGGACAGAATTATGGCAATTGCAAAAAAATTATATGATTTAGGAGATTTTATGATTTCGACCGATAGAAAGAAGAAAGAAAAAGCATTATCCCGGAAATCCTTATTCCGCCCTGTTCTGGCGGGCTTTTTAGCGATATGCCTTCTCCTCTCCCGGCCCCTTGTCGTGCAGGCTGACGAAAAGGAGGAACGGATCGCTGCTCATCAGGCCATGGCGGTACAGTCCAACGAGATCGCCGGATGGCCCACCGGACCGGTGGTGAGTGCGGAATCCGCTATCCTGATCGAGGCGGAAACCGGCACCATTCTCTACGCCAAGAACATTCACAAGCAGCAGTTCCCCGCCAGCACCACAAAGATCCTTACAGCACTCCTTGCCTACGAGAACAGCTCATTGGACGAGGTTGTCACCTTTTCCCACGATGATGTCTTCGGCATCCCAAGAAACAGCAACCACATCGCCATGGATGTTGGGGACTCTCTTTCCATGGAGGTGTGCCTCAATGCATTGCTGATCCGCTCCGCCAACGAGGTGGCCTACGCCATCGCCGCACATGTAGGCGGAAGCTGGGATGGCTTTGTGGAGATGATGAATGCGAAGGCTAAAGAGCTGGGAGCGGTGGATTCCCATTTTGCCAACCCCAATGGTCTCCCAAACGAGGAGCATGTGACCAGCGCCTATGACCTGGCTATGATCGGCAGAGCTTTCTTCGCCAATGAGTATCTGACAAAGATCACCATGACGCCAAAGCTTGTGGTACCAAAGGAGAAGGGTGATCTGGTCGAGTGGAATAAGATGGGGCTTATTCCCACCGGAAGCTATGCCTACGAATATCTGGCGGGCTGTAAGACCGGTTACACGGACAGCGCCCGCAGTACTCTTGTATCATGCGCGGAAAAGAACGGCATGCGGCTGATCTGCGTTGTGCTGAACGATGAGAATCCGGAGCACAATCTGGACACCATCGCCCTCTTTGAATATGGCTTCAACAATTTTAAGAAGGTCAATGTCTCTCAGACAGAGACCAAGTACGACATCGATAATATCGGTATGTTTTATTCCAACGACGGGATTTTTGGGGAGAGCAAGCCCCTCCTGTCCCTAAACCGGAATGACTGCATCATCCAACCCGCTTCCGTACCCTTTGAGGAGCTTACCTCCAGTATATCCTATGGCAGTACTGTTCCCGGTCAGGCCGCCCTCATCACCTATTCCTATCATGGTGTAAATCTGGGCACGGTATCTCTGGATATCAATGCTTCCGATGAACCGGGCTACTCCTTTGAGAGCGAAGAAAACCCTTCCGGTGCAAATACAACCTCCGAGACAAAGAATAGCGAAAATAAGGACTCTACCAAAGAAAACACTGCCAAAACTGCGGAGAGCTCCAAAAAAGAGAAGGGCCCTCTGACAATTTCCATCAACCCCAAGATCATTTGGCGCATTTTGGGGGCTTTGGCCGTGCTTGCCGTGATCCTGGGAATCATCTGGTTTGTGCGCAAAAACTTCCAGATCTCCTTCTCTTTGGGCTCTCTGATTCGGGAGAGACGACCATTGGGCAGGAGAAGGAGTAATTCCGACAGGGGCGGCCTTCGTGCTTCCAATGAGATTGCCCGTATGCACAAAGCACAGATCAGAGCTGCCAAAAGGCGCTACAAGGAGCGCAGCCGGAGACATTGATCATCCTTTGGGAAAAACACAAAATAATAACGCATGGAGTTCGGTACGATCCGTATCTCCATGCGTTTTATGTTTCACCGTCCTGTTTTCCCTTACTGCTTCCCTGACGCCGCCATTTATCTATTATGGCCTCCGCCGTCTCCTCATCAATGAGCTTGGTGGTCTTCACTGCAAACACCCCACCTTCCGCCGCCCGGTTGATCCGGATCTTTCCCTTTAGATACCCATGCTGCTCGCAATAAGCCAGACAGATATAATGCCGGTTATTGGTGGTAAACCACTTGACCCTTTTCTTTAGATTACGATGGCAGAGATAGCATTTGCTGGAGCTCACCTCTCTGTCTGCAAGAAGTTCCTTCTTCCCAGGAAATACTCTGGAAATATATTTACAGTAAGTGTCAAACTGATGCTTGATCTCCGTCTCCCTGCTGGTGGGAGGACAGTAAATGTCATAGGAGACCTGTGAGAGTACCTGAGGATTTTGCTGCAGGATCACCTGCAGCACCTTCCCCGTATAATAGGCGTCACTGAAGGCGCGGTGGAAGGGGACATGCTTTTCGATCTCCAGATAATCCACCGCGTCCTGCAGCGCTCTTCTCTTGCGAACATCATGTTTGTCAAATGTGAGGGCAAACAGCTTTTGCACATCCAGATAAGGCATGGGCCTGTCCGAAAGCGGCTTCATTTTGTAATACCTTCGGTTCCGCTGCAGCTCCATGAGATCCAGCGTGCCCCAGGTGCAATAGAGGAACTCCTCCTTGCCGCACCATCTCTCAAAACGCGCTGCCACCTCCGGGAAGGTTCTGCTGAATTTCAGCTCCTCCATGGTCAGATGAATGATCTTTCCCGTAATGTGATGCATTTCCTTATAGACCAAGGGTCGGATCAATTCGTTGAATTCGCCGTCCAGGACCCCATTTCCCGTCAGCTTCACTGCTCCGATCTCAATGATCTCAAAGGGAAAACCCTCAACTGAACTAGCCCCCGTATTGCTCTGGTTCCATTCCAGATCAAATACAATATAGTTCATTAATACGCCCTTCCCCAATAAACCATTTTCTTTGCGGGTTTGCCGCAGCATACACAGGTGTCTGCCAGATGCTCCTGCTCAAAGGGCATACAACGGCTGGTCACGCTTAACTTCTCTTTAATCAGGTCCTCGCAGGCCCGATCCCCACACCACATAGCCTTTACAAATCCGGACTTCTCCGTAAAGAGCTTCTCAAACTCTTCCATAGTGGTCGCCACATAGGTATGTGCATCGCGATGTGCTCTCGCCCTCTCCAGCATCTCCTTCTGGATGGTTTCCATCAGCTCCCCTGCCTTTGCCTCCAGATCAGTGAGTGCCACCTCGAGCTTCTCCCTGGTGTCGCGGCGGCAGATCACGCACTTACCGGCCTCGATATCCTTAGGGCCGATCTCCACACGAATGGGGTAGCCTCTCATCTCCGCCTCCGCAAACTTAAAGCCGGGGGTCTTTTCCGAGTCATCCAGCTTCACCCGGAACTTCTTGGAGAGAAGCTCCTTTAACTCCATCGCCTTTTCCATTACCCCTTCCTTCTTCTGCTGGATGGGAATGATACAGATCTGGATGGGTGCCACTCTGGGCGGAAGAACAAGGCCCTCATTGTCACCATGCACCATGATCAAAGCGCCGATGAGTCTGGTGGTCATACCCCAGGAGGTCTGATTCACATATTTTAAGGTGTTATCCTTGTCTGTAAACTGAATACCGAAGGCCTTGGCAAACCCGTCACCGAAGTTGTGGCTTGTACCGGACTGAAGCGCCTTGCCATCATGCATCAGTGCCTCGATGGTATAGGTAGCCTCTGCGCCGGCAAACTTCTCCTTCTCCGTCTTCTGCCCCTTGATCACAGGAATTGCCAGCACCTCCTCACAGAACTGCGCATAGAGATTCAGCATCTGAATTGTGCGGGCCTGCGCCTCCTCAAAGGACGCATGAGCGGTATGCCCCTCCTGCCACAGGAACTCTCTGGAGCGAAGGAAGGGTCTGGTCTCCTTCTCCCAGCGCACCACGCTACACCACTGATTATATACCTTGGGCAGATCCCGGTAGGAGTGAATATCATTCTTATAAAAATCGCAGAACAGGGTTTCAGAGGTGGGACGTACGCACATTCTCTCCTGAAGAGGCTGCAGACCGCCATGCGTCACCCAGGCCACCTCAGGTGCGAAGCCCTCCACATGATCCTTCTCCTTCTGAAGCAGGGATTCCGGAATGAACATGGGCAGATAGACATTTTCCACTCCCGTTGCCTTAAACCTATCGTCCAGCTGTCTCTGGATCAGCTCCCAGATCGCATAGCCCGCAGGCTTGATCACCATGCAGCCCTTCACGCTTGTATAATCGATCAGCTCTGCCTTTTTCACCACATCGGTATACCACTGGGCGAAATCCACATCCATGGAGGTGATCGCCTCCACCATCTTCTTGTTGTCTGCCATTTTTCTTCTCCTTGTCAT
>CACXDS010000294.1 GCA_902766425.1 uncultured Lachnospiraceae bacterium | reverse complement strand
AGGGATGCACTCGCAGCTTTTTCCCATCCCATTTCATCAGAATGGCTCCGCCCTGATCCGTCCGAAAAACCTGAAAGCCATCCTGCAAAAGCCTCTCCAGGGTCTCCGGCGCCGGATGCCCGTAGCGGTTTCTTCTCCCGCAGGAGATCACACTCACCTCTCCATCCACCCAGTCCAGGAACTCCCCGGAGGTGGCAAAGCGCGAGCCATGGTGAGCGCACTTTAGGATATCCACATAGGCGATCCCTCTTGCTCTCAATTCCTCCAGCGCCATTCCTTCCCCCTCTTCCTCCAGATCTCCGGTGAGGAGCAGGGAGAGGGGAGCTTCTCCGCTCTCCAGAGTGGTATAGAGACACAGAGAGGATTTATTGGAATCCAGAGAAGCAGCTTCTCCTGCCCGAGGATGGAGCACCAGAAAGGAAATCCCCTCCGCCCGGATCACATCCCCCGCCTCAAGATACTGTATTTCCATTCCCTTTACTTGATCGGCTGCCCGCAGGATTTCCTGAAAATCCGCCTCACACCTCTCCTCCCCCAGCTTCGGGAGAAATAGCCTGTGGATCTCTATCCCCTCTGCCCCGGCGCTCTCCAAAAGCCCCAGAATCCCGTTCACATGATCCTGATCTCCGTGACTGAGAAAAATACCTTCTATACTGCGAATCCCTTGAGACTTCAAATAAGGAATCAGCACCTGCTCCCCGATATTCTTTCTGCTGGTGCTGCCACAATCGCAGAGCCAGACCCCTCCATCCCGGGTTCTGATGCAGATTCCGTCCCCCTGCCCCACATCCAGAAAGGCCACCCCCGCCCCAGAGTGCACCGGAAGGCAAAAGAGCAGACAGGGAAGCAGGAGCAGCAGTGTCGACTGCCCCGCATGCGCAAGGATCCATTTCCGAAATTCCCTGCCATGCCTGTACTCATGCCAGGCTCTCTCGCTGTTTTCCCTTTCTCCGTTCCTTGATTTCCTTCCATAGGCCAGAGCCGCCAAGATAACTCCCACCAAAATATAATACAGACCGACCTGCCATATTTCGGGGCGTCCGGGATTCCAAGTCGAATACGGAAGTACCTCAGCCCCGCTGCACAGAAACTCAAATAACCTTAGGAGTGCGATATCCACCAGCCCCAAAGCCCCGGTTCCCGGCACCAGCATGACAAGGAAGCCCACAAAGACCAGAATCCCCATGGCCGGGATCACCAGGAGGTTCAGCAGCATGGAATAGACGGGCACCTCATAATACACCCGGAGCAGGATGGGCAGGGTGGCCAGAAACACGGATAAGCCTGCCCTGATCCCACCTGTCATTTCCTCTCCCAGCTTCCTCACAAGCCCGGCAAGCCTGCCCTCCCCCGGCCGAAGCTCCCCCAATTTGTCCTTCTGTGCTTCTTCCAAAACAGGCAGGATCACTCCCACCCCCGCCAGCGCCCCAAAGGAGAGCCAAAAGCCGGACTGCAACGAATACAGAGGATTGGCACAGAGCATCAACGCCGCAAGGACGGAAAGGGCCGTCAGAAGATCATAAGTTCTGCCCCAAAGCTCCGCCAGCATCCGCAAAAGAAACATGCCAATGGCCCGAAGCGCTGACACACTCATCCCCGTCATCAAGCCATAGAGCACCAAAAGAATCCCCCCGGCCACCGCCGATACGCCCCGGTGCATTCCAAGGCGCCTGAGCAGCCGGTAAACCCCCATGCCAAGTAGCGTGACATGCAGTCCGGAAATGCTGAGAATATGAAGGATCCCGCCCCTCTGATATAGCTTTTTCAGCTCGGGATCCAATTCCTCCCGATCCCCCAGGAGCATGGCCCGAAGCACCCCCGCCTCCTTCGGCGGAAAAACCCGGTCCAACCGTTTTCCCAGATATCTCCTGATCCGGTAAAGTCCTTCAGCGAGAGGATCAAACCTGTCTCCCCGCCCCAGGATGGTAGCCTGATAGATTTCTCCTCCCGCCCCCAGTCCCTGATAATATTCCGCACTGTTGAATTCCCCCGGATTACTGCTCTCGGAAAAAAAGCCAAAGTCCCCCTCTACGATCACTTCGCAGCCCATTTTCAGCTCTTTAACCCCCTCCGTATCCGAGAGCCTGCATCTGATCCTGTCTGTTTTCATCTGTTGCATACCGGAAATAATCTGCTGCGACACTGCAGCGCTTTGATCCTCCGCTCCGAAAAGCTCTGATCTGATTTGAATCGATTCAGAATAATTAGAATGCAAATTTAATTTCACCCAAAAGTACATGCTTCCGGCCTTCTCCTCCTTACGGCAGATCCGGCCTCGCACCCGTATTGGAAAGGTTTCCCCCTCCCGCTCTCCGAGAGCGCCTGATAGGATCTCCTGCCTCCTTACCGCAACGCTCATGTACAAATGCGTGACAGCCAGTACCACAAGGCATAGACAGACCCAGAACAAAGGTCTTCGCAATGAAAATCTCCTCCAATCCCTTTCCCGATTTACGCTCCTCTACTTACCCGTTTCCTTTTTCTCGCTCTTCTCATCCTGCCCCTCCTGTGAGCTCTCCCGGGAGGCTTCCTCCGCATTCTGCTCCAGCGTAGTCACCAGCTTTGTGTTCTTCTCAAAGGACGAAATGGTAAAGCTGGGCGGCAGGGCTCCGTTCACCAGAATCTGCACATGATGGATATGGGGCAATTCCGAAAGGGAATTGACAATGGAATAGATGGCCACCTCGCTGGTCACATTATTCACTGCCGTCAGGAAATTGGAATCCAGATTGACATAGCAGATGCCATCCTTGCTCATGACACTGAGGATCTTTGTGTCGGAATGCACTGTCGGATAAAGCCCTGCGATCCTGCCGCTGGGACCTGCCAGAATCTCCTCCACCACAAATCTCTCCAGTGAAATGTTCGTGGAATAAAACTTTTCCCGATAGGCGGCGATGAGCTTGTCCCCCGATTCATTTGCAAAATATAGCTTCACTCTCACCTTCTCATAGGAGTTGATCTCGCTGCCGTCGTTGCGAATAAACTGATCCGCGGTCATCCACCCCACCTGATCCCCGGCGCTGTCATATAACGCATTTCCCTCCACTGTGATCATCACTCTGGTGACATTATCCGCCTGTGTGATGGTCTTGACAATGGCGGCCCGAGTCAGAACCTCCGCCGTAGCGCTCAGCGCCTTATATCCCTCATCCACATCCAGAGTGACCCCTCCGTCCCGATACTCCATGCCCCTGAGTGTAAAACCCATAGCCAGAGGCGCCTTGTACCTGAGATTCTCCGGGGTGGCCGAGAGATAGGCCAGCAATATACGGATCTGATCCTCCGAGGATCCCGTGGGCCGCTCATATTCATGGATCTCCACCCCCGTCTCATCACCGGAAACATAATATACCTTCACCTTTTTTTCGCTGGGAAGCTCCGTCTCGCCGCAGGCGGTGAGCATGAAAACAAAGCCTGTCATCAGCAGACAGACCAGCTCTGCGATCCACTTTCTTTTCTTCTCACCCTTTTCCATTTCCGACTCCTACTTTCTATCCTGCTCCATTCCAACCCAAATCGCCCTGCCGGCGCTCGTGGGACTATCCGGCAGCTTCTCTCAAACCCCGCTCTCTGCGATATAGTTTAGAGGGATCTTAACCTTAAAGCTGCTCCCCTCCCCCAGAATACTGGTGACGCT
>CACXDS010000293.1 GCA_902766425.1 uncultured Lachnospiraceae bacterium | reverse complement strand
TCGTTATTCTTCTCAGCCTTCAGATCGGATTTTGTTTCAGTTTTCTGTTCAGACTTCAGATTGGTTTTTGTTTCATGCTTATTCTCGGCATCATAAAATCTCCGGGCACAGCCGGTATCGGAACATGCCATGCAGTCCTCGCTGCAGCCGGACTGAATCACACGATTTTCTTTTCCTGCCTTCTTCAGCTTGATCCTGACAGCGTTCTGTAAAGCAGAAAGACAAGCCAGCACAAAAAAGGCCCCGGGGGCAAGCACAAAAATATTGATGGGAACATAGGCCTCCGGCATGACACGAAAGTCAAAAACATATCCCGTTCCGAGCAATTCTCTCACTGCTCCTATGCAGGTCAATGCAAGTGAAAAGCCAAGCCCCATACCAAGCCCATCAAAGAAAGAGGGAATTGGAGGATTGGAATAGGCATAGCTCTCCGCCCTTCCAAGGATGATACAATTTACAACGATCAGCGGTATGTACATCCCCAGGGCATTATTCAAAGCAGGCAAATATGCCTCCAGCAAAAGCTGCACCGCTGTCACAAAGGTAGCAATAATGACAATGAAAGCAGGTATTCTTACTCTGTTTGGTATGACCTTTCGCAATATTGAAATAAAAAGATTGCTCATCATCAGAACAGCAGTGGTGGCCAGCCCCATCCCCAAACCATTGATGGCGGATGTAGTCACTGCAAGTGTGGGGCACATCCCCAGCATTAAAACAAAGGTGGGATTCTCCTTAAAAAGTCCGTTTGCCAGTCTCTCCAAAGGGGAATCTGATTTTTTTTGAGGAATTCTATTTGTCTTAGTCTCACTCATTTGCTTCCCCTCCCCCTATCTCCAATGCAGTTTTCAATGCTCCGTTTACTGCATTTGTCACAGCCCTGGTAGTGATAGTTGCTCCGCTGATCGCATCAATTTCATCCTCAGCTGAACTTCCGCTCTTGGTATATCGTATGGAGCTGACAGCCTTGTTTTGCAACTGAGGTAATAAAACCTTCTCGGCCTGCATTCCCAGCCCGGGCGTCTCTGAAATACTCAGGATGGAAACAGCATTTAATGTTCCTTCGTTTGTAACGCCCACATATAAGACAATGTCCCCGCCATATCCCTCGGAGGAGGTTGTTTCCACCACATAGCCGATCTGCTCCTGTCCTTTCACGGCAAGATAGATCGAACCGATCGTCACACCCTCCTGCTTTAATTCCTCCTGCAATGGAATACTGGGAGTATGATCTGTTTTTACAAAATCAACGCCTGTCTGTGCCGGAAAGACCGCTCTGCAGGCTTCCTGAACTGCCTTTTCCTGCTGTAATCTTATGGGTTCCTTGGTCAACTCATGAACAAATCCCAGAAGAAATCCGGATAAAACGGTGATCACTGCCAGAATCAGCGTTTCTTTCCACATTGTTTTCATCTCGCTCTTACTTTGCATGCTTTTTTCCCTCCCATCCAAATGCTGTGGGACGCGTCACCTTTTCAATCAGAGGAACCAGTAAATTACCCAAGATGATAGCATAGGATACTCCCTCGGCGCCCGGTCCGAAAATGCGGAAGATTCCCGTCATGATCCCCAGAAAAATTCCAAAGACATACTGCCCCTTTACTGTGATAGGCCGGGTAACATAATCCGTTGCCATGAAAAAAGCTCCCAGCATCAGACCGCCGCCCGCCAGCTGTGCGGAAAGGAAGGCCGGATCCCAGCCATGTCCTCCAAAAATTAAAACAAAGCAGGAAAAGCTCACCAGATAGCTTCCGGGAATCCTCAGATCGATCACCCCTGCCAATATCAGAATACAGGCCCCGATCACAATGGCGATCACAGAGGTCTCGCCTATGGTTCCCGTTATATTTCCCAGAATCATATCTCTAATATTCACATCCTGTCCGCTCTTGATCAAGGCCAGCGGAGTTGCTCCTGTATAAGCATCCAGTGCTCCCTCACCCGTGCTGATGAAATTCGTCATTTGAGCCGGAAAGGATATTAACAAGAAGCATCTGGCTGCCAGGGCCGGATTCATAAAATTCTGTCCCAGGCCCCCAAAGAGAAGCTTTACCACCAGAATTGCAAAAACGCCTCCCAACGCTGCCATCCAAAGAGGAATGGTCACCGGAAGATTCAACGCCAGCAACAACCCGGTCACTGCCGCCGACAGATCCGTAATTGTTGTTTTTTTCCGAAACAGTCCATAGATAAATTCCGTTCCCACTGTGGAGCAAAGCGTCACCACAATGACCAAGGCCGCCCTATATCCGAATTGATAGACGCCGACACCGGCAGCAGGCAGCAATGCCAGAATGACCAAAAGCATGATCCCGGCTGTGGAGGAAGCAGATCTCACATGCGGATTGGATGAAACATGAAATTGTTTGCTCATTTTCCCTATTCTCCCCTTATCTTTTTCTCTTGGCCAGCTGGAGCTTTCTCATGGATTTGATCTCCTGCGTCAGAGGTCTCTTGGCCGGGCACACATAGCTGCAGCATCCGCATTCGCAGCATTCCATTCCGTTCAATTCTAGGAAGGTTTCTTCATCAAAATGCTCCGCAGCGTCTGCCAGTCTGCTGGGCATGACGCGCCCCGGGCAAACCTCCAGGCACCTTCCGCAATTGATACAAGGCCCCGGTTCCATTGCCGACACTGCATCCTTGGAAAAAGCCAAAAGTGCCGTGGAAGTCTTTGTGACAGGAATATCCGTTCCAAAAAGTGCCATTCCCATCATGGGGCCGCCGCAGATGATCTTTTCCGGCTGAGTGGCAAAGCCCCCTGCCGCTTCCAGGATTGCCGTATAACTCATACCGATGGGAACCTTATAATTCCGTGGATTCTTAATGGCATCCCCGGTGACTGTCACAATTCTTTCCATGAGGGGGATTCCCTCTTTCACAGCGCGGTATACTGCCACAATGGTATCCACATTATTTACAATAGCACCTACATCTGCCGGAAGCATGGAGGAATTCACCTTTCTTCCTGTTGTGGCGTAGATCAGAGCTCTCTCGCCTCCCTGAGGATATTTCGTCTGAAGAGTGCGAACGCTGATCCTGGTCTCCCCTCTTGTCAGATCCCGGAGCAGCTTCACACAGTCCGGTTTGTTGTCCTCTATGGCAATGATCCCCTGTGCCTTATCGAAGAGCTGCAAAATGATCTTAAGACCACCGACGAGCTTCTCCGGTTCCTCCAGCATACGGCGGTAATCGCTGGTCAAATAGGGCTCGCACTCCGCACAATTGGCGATGACATATTCTATTTTTTCCGGCTCCTTGGGCGAAAGCTTTACATGGGTCGGGAATCCGGCGCCGCCCATTCCCACAATGCCAGCCCTTTGGATCTTAGCAAGGATTTCTTCTCCGGAAAGCTCCTCCGGATATTCCGTGGCTTCATACTCTTCTTCCACACCCAGACCATCATTTTCAATGACAATGGACATGACCATATCCCCTGATGCCACTCTTCTGGGTTCAATTGCCTTCACCACGCCCGATACAGAGGAATAAATGGGCGCAGAGACAAAACCGCCCGCTTCGGCGATCAACTGCCCCCTCCTGACATTCTCACCCTTTCCCACAACTGCCTTAGCCGGTGCGCCGATATGCTGACTTAACGGATAAACCATCACCTCTTCGGCCGACAGCTCCACAATTGGCTTATCCTTGGACAATTCCTTCCCGTCATAGGGGTGTATCCCACCCTTAAATGTCAATTTAGCCATTTCCCATCTCTCCCAATTTTGCCCGTTATCAGACCTGAAAAAAATATAACTCTTTCTCAATAACTATACACTTTTTTTCAACAAATTACTACCCTTCAAGCAGAATTTCTGCTATAATGACAGAGGTGTTTATCAATGTATATGTTTAGGAGCTTCTTATGAAAACCGTTGACCAAGTGATTGAAAACTTTACCTTAAAATACCCGCTTTCTTCTATCTGTGCGCCGGAAAGAGCCCTTTTTCTCGATATAGAGACCACAGGCTTTACCGCCAAATCCTCCATGCTCTATATGATTGGCTGCGCATATCCGGATGCAAACGAAAGCTGGCATACAATCCAGTGGATGGCGGAAGCCCCCGATGAGCAGACCACTATTTTACAGGCTTTCTTTGATTTTGTTCGGGAGGATCGTTTTCTGATACACTTTAACGGGAATCAATTCGATCTGACCTATCTGCGAAACAAATGTGAGGAATTGGAGCTGCTTTATTCCTTTGACACCTTTGAAGGGCTGGATCTCTACCGCCGGATTTCCCCCTGTAAGAGACTTCTCAATCTTGTTCACTGCAAGCAGAAATCCATTGAGGAATTCATGGGGATCCATCGCGAAGATATCTACACCGGCGGTGATCTGATTGCAGTCTATCAGGATTATTTGAAAAATCCCACTAAAGAAGCCTGTGATGTGCTTTTGCTTCACAATAGGGAGGATTTGATCGGAATGCTCTCTATTCTTCCCATTCTGGCTTACAGTGATGCGCTAAATGCCCCCCTGAAGGCCAAAAAAGTACAGGCGAATCACTATAGGGATATGGATGACATCCATCGGATGGAGCTGTTGATCACCGTCTCCCTTCCCCATGCTGTTCCCGTTCCTCTTACCGTCTCCGCAGAAGGCTGCTTTTGCAGGCTGGAGGGCGAAGAAGCAGTCATTCGCGTACCGGTATATGAGGAGACCTTGAAATACTTCTATTCCAACTATAAGGACTACTATTATCTTCCGGAGGAAGATCTTGCGCTTCATAAATCCGTTGCCACCTTTGTGGATAAGGATCACCGCGTCCAAGCCACAGCCCAGACCTGCTACACACGCAAGAATTCTGTTTATCTGAGACAATGGGACTATATATTTGCCCCCTTCTTCAAACGGGATTACAAGGATCCGGAGCTTTTCTTCGAACTGACGGATGAGATGAAGAAAAACCGCTCCGCTTTTGCCGTATATGCCTCCCATATTCTAAATATGGTTGCAAAACACGCATAGTTTTCTATTTATTCTGTCAAAAAGCCCCTCGACTCCGGCTAAGTTACCTTAAATCGAGGGGTTGTTTATATTCAGTCCGGACTATTATGTTTTTCTCTTACCAAAATAACTCTTTTCCACTTCACGGCTTTCCACGCTAGATCAAACGCAGTGTCTCGATTAAATGGGGTTTATCTCACTTCAGATAAAAGAAGGAATTCATTCTCTGATACCCAATCCCCCTATAATCCGATATCTGCTCCGTACTTCCGATAAAAAGCACACCACCACCGGGCAAGCTCTGATAAAACTTACGGAAGGTCTCATCCTTTGCTTCTTCCGTAAAATAGATCAAGACATTTCTGCACACGATCATCTGGCAATCCGTAGGATACCGATCCTTCAATAGATTATGCTGTTGAAACTGTACGCGATTTTTGATCTCATCGGAAATCTGATAGGAGGGGCCGATCTTTGTAAAATACTTTTTCTTAAAGTCCTCCGGCACTCCGTGAAGACTCTTTTCACCGTACAACCCAACCTTTGCCTTTGCCAAAATCTGTTTATCCAGATCCGTTGCATAGACAGATATCTGAGAAAGCGGAACATAACGGGAAAGCGCCATCACCAGGGAATACGGTTCATCCCCGGTGGAGCAGGCAGCACTCCAGATCTTGATCCTTCTGCCAAACTTTGAGAGTAGATACGGAAAGACCTCTTTATCCATGTAAGCCCACTGCTCCGGATTACGATAAAACTCCGACACATTGATGGTGATATAGCTCACAAACTCCTCAAAAAGGGCTGTATCCGTTCTTAATGCCTGAACATATTTCTCATAACCGGTTATTTTATGATTGGCGATCAGGGAATCGATACGCCTTTTCATCTGCTTTTCTTTATAGCAGTTCAGATCGATATGTGTCATTTTCAGAATTTCACGCTTAAAATATTCGTAATCAAATTCCATGCCGCCCTCCCTGATCATTTGATCGAGTAGGAAAAGTGCCCCTACTCACGCAAAAAGGGCTGTCCTAACCGGACAGCCCAAACTTAGCTTACTATTACTGTTCCTGAGCTGCTACGGCATCAATATCCACAGAAACCACATCAGCATCCTCGTCCTTATTCTCAGGAGCAAACATAGCCTTAATACTCAGAGAAATCTTTCTCTCCGCCTCGTTGAAATCAACTACCTTAGCAGTGATCTCCTGGCCCTGGCTCAGAACATCGGAAGGCTTCTCAATATGCTCCTTGGCAATCTGAGATACATGAAGCAGTGCATCAACGCCCTCCTCCAGCTCCACAAATGCACCGAAATCGGTCATTCTTGCAACCTTACCGGTAACAATATTGCCCACAGCATACTTCTCTGCAGCATTCTTCCAAGGATTTGCATCGTCAAACTTTAAGGAAAGAGCAATCTTATCACCCTTGATCTCCTTGATCAGGACTTTGCGGGTTTCACCCACCTTGAACACCTTCTTGGGATGCTCGATGCGTCCCCAGCTCATCTCGGAAATATGAAGTAGTCCGTCGGCACCGCCCAGATCAATGAATGCACCGAAATCAGTAATATTCTTTACGACACCTTCAACCACATCGCCTTCATGGATCCGCTCAAAGAGCTCCTTCTGTGCAGCTGCCTTCTTCTCCTTGAGAAGAGTACGGCGATCGCCGATGTAACGTCTTCTCTTGGGATTGTACTCTGCGATGATAAACTCAATCTCCTGACCTGCAAACTTGGACAGATCCTTCTCATAGGAATCGGATACCAGACTTGCAGGGATAAAAATACGAACCTCATCGACCACTACGCTGAGACCGCCCTCAAGCACCTGGGATACGGTAGCCTTCAAAACCTCTTTGTTGTTAAAGGCTTCTTCAATCCTCTTATTGCCTCTGTCGGCAGCAAGTCTCTTATAGGTCAGAGCAACCTGTCCATCTCCGTCATTCACCTTCAGTACCTTGACCTCCATGACATCACCGACCTTTACGGCCTGCATGAGATCTACAGAAGAATCGTTAGAATACTCGTTTTTCGGGAGAATGCCGTCGGACTTGTACCCAATGTTAAGCACGATCTCATCGGGTTTTACATCGATGACTTTTCCCTCAACTACCTCTCCTGTATGAATTGTCTTTACGTCATCTTCTTCCAGCATTTGTTCAAAAGTTAATTCTGACATAATTTTGAACCTCCTCGATTATTTTGTTTGGGGTGGAAGCCCCCGCCGTAATACCCACCAGGCGAACAGTCTCCGGCATGTCAACGCGTAAATCATCCAGTGTCTGTATGAAATAGGTCTTGGCACATTCCGAACTGCAGATTTCGTACAGTTTTCTTGTATTGGAGCTGTGCCTTCCTCCTATCACGATCATAACATCAGCCTCTGCAGCTAATTTCCTCGCCGCACGCTGCCTTTCCTCCGTCGCATTACAGATAGTATTCACAACAGTACCATTGTAACCTCTTTTATGAAAAATTTCAACTAAATTGTCAAATTTATTAAAATTAAATGTGGTTTGGGCCACCAAAACCCCTTGATTTTTGTCATTAAATACTAAATTTTGCGTTTCTTCAGGATTTTCGATCACTTTAGCCTCTCCGTGACACCATCCTCTGATTCCTTCCACCTCCGGATGACCGGGATTGCCGGCTATATAAACCGTTTTTCCGTTCCGGCTCTCCTCCTCTACTTTTTTCTGGATTCTCTTTACAAAGGGGCAGGTACAATCAATATACTCCAGTCCCTTCTGTTCCAGAATATCATAAATCTCCCGAGGTACCCCATGAGCTCTGATGATCACCAGCGTCTCCTGCTTGGGATCCTTTTCCAGCGCAAGCAGCTCCTTCTTATCCGCCAATACCCTTACGCCCTGCCTCTCCAGGTCACCCACCACTTCTTCATTGTGGACAATGGGACCATAGGTATAGATTCTTTTGCCAGTCCCGAGCTGTTCATAGACAGCGTCAACCGCTCGTTTTACTCCGAAGCAAAAGCCTGCACATTCCGCCAATCTGACTTCCATAGCTTTTCAGTCCTTCCATCAATCAAAGCCAAATCAAAGCCCTTAATCCCGTTCCTTTGAGAGACTCAGGATCTTCTCCACCACTTCATCAATGGTCATATCGGAGGTATCCACCAAAATGGCATCCTCCGCCTGCTTTAAGGGAGAGAGTTCACGGTGCATATCCCTGTAATCCCGTTCCTCGATATCCAGTCTGATCTGCTCCAGATCACAGCTCTGTCCCTTCGCCACAAGCTCATCGTATCTTCTCTTTGCACGCACCGTACTGCTGGCGGTGAGATAAATTTTCAGATCAGCATTCGGCAGTACACAGGTTCCGATATCCCTGCCATCCATGATACAATCCTGCTTTGCAGCCAAAGCCTGTTGCTTCTCCACGAGATTCCTTCTCACTTCGCCGATCACGCTGATGACGGAGGCCATATTGCCCACCTCCTCCGTGCGGATCAGTCCGTTCACATTCTCCCCATTTAAGAAAACAACCTGCTGTCCGTCCGCAAAGCCCAGCGTGACCTCCGCTTCCCTGCACTTTGCAATAATGCTTTCCTGATCAGCGGGATCGATCTGATTTCGAAGCATAAATAAAGCCATGGTGCGATACATCGCTCCCGTATCCACATAAATGATCCCCTTTTTCTTAGCCACCAATTTGGCGATGGTACTCTTGCCTGCACCCGCAGGGCCGTCCACTGCAATATTATAACTCATCCTTTGCCTCCCTGTCCTCTTATTTCTTAATCATTGACCGGAATAAGTCTCTTTGTCATATTCCCCAATAAAGAGAGCGCATCAATTCATGCCAGTTCTTATAACAGCGCTGCATTCTCCCCCGCCACATACCCGGTTGTCCAGGCAATCTGCAAATTAAAGCCCCCTGTCATGGCATCCAGATCAAGCACCTCTCCTGCAAAGAATAACCCGGCTATCTCTTTCGCCCTCATTGTGGCAGGATCGATCTGTTTCGTGCAGACCCCGCCCTGCGTGATGATGGCTTCCTCAAAGCCCCTGGTTCCTCTTACCTGTAAGGGCACATTTTTTATGAGCTGAGCAAAGGCCATTCTCTGCTGTTTCCCGATCTCGGGGATCTTTTTCTCCGGATCAATACCGGACAGCCTGACCATGATCGGAATCAGATTAGAAGGAAAGAGGCCTCCCAATGCGTTCTTAAACTGCTTAGCGCGATGCTCCTCAAAATCTCTCTGAAGTCTCTGCTCCAACTGTTCCAAAGAAAGTGCCGGCTTCAGATCGATCAAAAGCTTCACCGGATCCTCCTTCTTTTTCTTCCAGTAGTAGCTGCTGGCGGAGAGAACCAAGGGGCCCGTCACACCGAAATGAGTGAACATCATTTCTCCAAAGCCTTCATAAAGTATCTTCTTTCCCTGAACCATTTTAAGTCCCACATTTTTCAGGGATAAGCCCATAACCTCCTCCGGCCAATTTTCCTCCGTCTCCAAAGGCACCAAAGCCGGATGTCTCTCCGAAACCTTAAGCCCCGCCTGTCCGGCAAATTGATACCCATCCCCCGTGGAACCGGTACTCGGATAGGACACGCCACCGGTGCATACAATACAGGCGTCCCCCATAAGCTGTGTTCCGTTCTCCAAAAGGACTCCCCGAAATGCCCCATCCCCCATTAGGATTTCCTTTACCTGTGTATGGAGCTTTACCTGAACTCCCACTTTAGACAAAAGACGCTTCATGGCGTCCGTGACATCATAGGCATGATCCGAGGTCGGAAAAACCCTATCCCCCCGCTCCACCTTTAACGGACATCCGGCCTTCTCCAAAAGCTCCATGATCGCCCGATTATCCCATCTGGAATAAGCACTGTATAAAAATTTGGGATTAGAAACCACATTTTGGAAAAATCCCTCCCGATCTGCGGCATTGCAGACATTGCATCTGCCCTTTCCCGTAATAAAGAGCTTTTTTCCAAGCTTTTCATTTTTTTCAAGAAGAATCACCTGCGCTCCAAGCTGCGCCGCCCGATACGCCGCCAGCATGCCCGCCGGCCCTCCTCCGATCACAATCACCTTTTTCATAGGATCGAATCCTCATCCATGAAATTAATCTCATCCTGCAGGTAAACCTGGTAATTCCCCCAGACCTCCTCCAGCATCTCCATATTGGCTTTGACCTCCTCCGGACATTTCAGGACCAGCGCAACCACCAAAGCATTGATCACACTGAGGGGTGCCACCAAGGAATCCACAATGGATACAGAGGTACTCTTCGCACAGAGATTACAGGAAGAATACAGATTCATCGGCGAATTGACACTGTCCGTCACAGCGATCACTCTGGCGCTTCTGTCGTTGGCAAATTCCATGGCCTTCAGCGTCCGCATGGAATATCTGGGAAAGCTGATACCGATCAGACAATCCTTTTCATTGATATACATCATCTGTTCAAAGGTCTCGCTGACACTGGTTGTCGACAACAGTACAACCTTTCTGCGGATCATATTCAGATAAAAATGGAGGAAGCGCGCCAAAGGCTCATTACTTCGAAGCCCCATGACATAAACCGTCTCCGCCTTCAGAATTGACTCCGCTGCCAGTTCAAACGCAGCGCTGTCCAGCTCTGCCAGAGTATTTCGTAGATTCTCCATATCTGAATTCATGACCGATGTCAGAATCTCAGACTGGGATCTTCCTGCGTAATGCTCCTTCATCTCCTTGACACCGGACAACCGATCCGCCACACACTTTTCCAGCTCCTTCAAAAACTGAGGATAGCCCTCCAGCCCAAGTGCGTATGCAAAACGCACCACAGTGGACTCGCTGACCTCCAATTCCCGTCCCAACTCCGCCGCCGTCATAAACACAGCTCTGTCATAATGATTCAGCAGAAAGCTGCCGATTTTTTTATGACTTTTACTCATTTTGGGAAGCTGTTTTTCAATTTGCCTTAAGATATTCTGTCCATCCATTCTGTTTCTTGTTATTCCTTACTCAACCGATTCCTTATACTTGCTTAAATACTTACTGATCCGATCCACATAAAAGCCTTCTGCTTCCTCTCAGATTTCAGACTTCTTCTTTCCGAAGATTTCTGCTTAAAGGAAAGAATGATAAGCGCTCTCCAGCATCTCCCTTGTCTCCTGATCCGACAGATCATAGTCTCCTGTCAATGACATACTGGCGGCACCATGAATGAAGATCCACATTTTCATAAACAGAGCCCCGGGATCAGGACACCCTGCCGCAGCGGCGGCCTGAAGCTCCGTCTTCACATTTTCGGTCTTTCCATTCAGCAACTCATACAGTCCTTTTTTTCGCTTTTCCGGCACAAAAAGAATACGGAATAATTCTTTTTCCTCTCTGGCAAAGGCGATATATGCCATTCCAAGATCCGAAAAAGGGGTGGAGCTGAGCCTGGGATACAGACTATAATAATCCTGAAAGAACTGAATCGCTCTCTCATACACCTCGTCGATCAAAAGATCCATATTCTGATAGGTCCGAAAAATGGGCTGGGTGGAGCATCCAGCCCGCTCAGCCAGTTTTCTGGCCGTTATGTTGGCCAGCCCCTCTTCTCTGGCCATCTGAAATGCCGCATCCAATATCATCTGCTTACTGATCATTTCCTTTCTCGCCATGTATCGCCCTCCCAATCAGAGTCTCATCAAGATCTTTCGACTATAAAAAGAATCATTACTGTAACACTTGTTATTTTACAAGCAAACCCGTTCTGTGTCAAGCCTTCTTTTCCACAAAAAAGGCTGCCCCCATAAAGAGGACAGCCAATTCCCCAAAAATTGCCGGGGAAGGCGGTTTCTGACTAAGAGGTTGCCATCCTAGACCGTTCTTAGCTTGAAGCGTGTCCAAAACATCGCCCCAACTATTGACCACTCAAGTGGGGTTAGTCAACCTGCCTTATGATTGACGGGACTCCAGGCGCCCATAGACCTCCCATACAGTAGAACAAGTGCGTCTTAGTCTTAGATCGCATATTCAGTTTATATGGATGTATTTTCATTTTAACCGACTTATCCGATCCAGTCAACCCTGCATTTTTCATTCAATCAAAAAGCACTGAGATATACACCTATACCATTTTCCAATTTTACAAAATAACCTTTATTCTGCCTTTCCATTCCTTATTCTTTGCTTCCCCAAATCCCCGCATACCTTGGATTGTTTATGATTTTCTCCTTCATGCTTTTGGGTAAGATATCAACCAAAGACTTCAAATATTCCATATTGCAAATCACAATCGGGATGTCCGTTTCTCCAGTTTCCTCCAAAAGCGGAGCATGGAAGCTCTCCTCCAGGTGCCCGCTTTCCCTCATCCTTTCCATATCCTTCTCATACTTGACATAATGCGAGTAGGCCGAATCAAAGAAGTTCAGCGCCGCGTCATAGTCCTTCCTTTTCGCGGCGATCCTGGCCCTGCTCAGGTCAAGCATGTAAAGATCGCTGTGGTACTTTCCATAGTCATCCCCTTCAAAGATTGCTTCATAGAGCCTGCCGACCGCCGACAGAATGTCCAGCCCCGCCTTTGAGTCCGCCAGCTTTTCATTTCGCGTGACCGCAATATTGAGAAAGAACTCCAATTCATGTAATAGGGCAAGGATTGCTTCTCCCAGATACTTTCTTTTCTTCGCTTCGGCCTGGGACTCTCCCTGAGCGCCGTAGTCGATGGAGGCCAAAAGTACCTCGCTGCATGTTTCAAGCATTGGCTGTTCCTGTGCTTTCTTTTCGGCCTTTTCATACTCCCCCATCTGACAATAGACAGTCAAAAGGGAAAAGACCACCCGCCTGTTGTCCTTTGACAAATCTTCAAAAATCCTTGCTGCCTCCTCAAGATAGGGATTCGGCTTTGCCTCTTCCAACGCGCCCCGCGATGACAGTGCTAAAGCCAATAACCTTCGCAGCTCCGGCTCCCCCGGAAATTCATAAAGGCTGCCACGGAGCATTGAAATCACCTCTGAAAGCCCCACATTG
>CACXDS010000292.1 GCA_902766425.1 uncultured Lachnospiraceae bacterium | reverse complement strand
ATTGCTACAGGACATGATCCGGATGATGAGAAGGGTCTGGAACCATATGTCGCGTAAAAACAGCGAGTTAAAAGAGGAGGTAGGGAAGGTTATGGGTGGAAGGGTCATGGCTTTGCCATCGGATAAGTTGCGAGAGGAGTATGCCAAGGGGATCAGTCAAGGGATCAGCAAAGGGATCAGCAAAGGTGCTGCGCAGACATTGATCAGTAATGTCGAGAATGCCAGGAGGAATACGGGGCAAGCGCTGTGCGAGGTGTGCAAAATGCTTGGGACAACTGTGGAGAAATATGAGGAAGCCAAGAAGCTGATCTGTGAATATGAAAATGACCAGTCCTGATGGAAAGATCGCTAATGCTTGCAAAGCTTCTTTACTTGTGGTTACCCTTTCTGTTGACCATAGCCGAAGAGAATGATAGAATAAAAGACGACATTTTGAGACAAGGGGAGAACTTTTGGATCAAAATATCGTCTTTTTTGATAGAGCAGCAGATAGGAGGATCGGATCTTGAAAGATACGGAGATACTGGATCTGTATTTTGACCGCGATGAGCAGGCCATTGTCCAGACTCAGAGTAAATACGGAAGCTACTGCTTTAGCATTGCGTTTCATATCCTTCATGATCAGGAGGATTCGGATGAATGCGTCAATGATACCTGGATGCGGGCATGGAATTCCATTCCGCCCAGCAGGCCGGAGCATCTTAATATATTTCTGGGTACCATTACCAGAAATCTTTCCTTTGACAGATGGAAGCGTAAGAAGGCACAGAAGAGGGGAAGCGGGGAGATGGAATTGGAGCTGGAGGAATTGGCAGAGTGTATTCCATCAAACTCGAATACGGAGGAGCAGGTGGAGGCTGCGGAGCTGCAGCGTCTGATCAATGAGTTCCTGAAAACGCTGCCGGAGAAGGAGTGTAATCTCTTTTTGCGCAGATACTGGTATGCGGAGGAGTACGGGGAGATCGCAAAGCGCTATGGCGTGAAGTTGAATTCCGTGAAGACCTCTCTTTTTCGGACCAGGGGGAAGCTGAAGGCTTTTCTGGAGAGTCAGGGTATTGTAATCTGAGGATGAATCGGTAACAGTGGAAATGGATCGAGGGTGAAGCAGATGGATGAGAAGAAAACAGATCAGGCGATTCGCTTATTTGAGGCCTTGGAAGGTGTGGATCCGGAGCTTTTGGCCAGAAGCGAAAAGGAGAAAAAGATCATACCCTTTCGGAGATATGTCAGGGCGGCGGCCATGTTTTTGGCTGTGATCGCCGTGGGAGGGCTGGGAATTTATACGGTGCGCAATGCAGGGCAGAAGGCGGCCAACGAGAGCGCAATGTATTCCGCACAGGATAATATGGCGAAGAAAAGCATCTCCGGAAATGCGGGAGCGAGTTCTGGAAAGGGAGTAAGCAACGGAAATGCAGCCGGCTCGTATGCCGAGCAGTCTGCGGACGAAGCGGCTGATTGGGCAAATGCCGAAGCTGCGTATGCAGAGGAGAGAGCCACCGGAGCTATGGAAGCCGAAATGAATGGTCTGCGGGAAGAGGGGGAGGCATATTCGGATACGGCGGCCAGCGCCATTGATTCTCGGAACGCAAATGAGGCGGATTCGGCTTCGAAGGAGAAGCAGGCGCTGAGCTGGAAGGAGTATGCATGGAGCGGGGATTTCTTTAAGAATGTCACAGGGACGCAGGGCGTTTCGGAGAAGAGTGATGCGGACGCACTTTTGAATGCGTTTGAGGGAAAAGGCATGGAGGTGGAATTGGACGGCGGGAATGCGGTGAAGATAGCCGATCCTTATGTAGCGGCGCAGTTATATACTTTGATCAATGCATTGCAGCTGGAGAGCTGCTCCGCAGAGACCGCGGCGCAGAAGAAGGGCAGTGGGGAGTCTATATTGTTATCCATCTATGCTGCGGAAGACGGAGCGGATGAGGCTTCCGGTGCGCAGAATGAGGAGAAGTCCGGAGCGGGTGAGGCTTCCGGTGCATTGAATACAGGAGAGATTGAGACTTTCTTGCTTGAGGGAAAGGTACTCACTAAGAATGGGTCTGAGATTTATCTGATTCTGGATGAATTCTATGATTTTGATATATTGAAGAACACGCTTGAGGAGATGATCGGTGAGCAGTGATGCAAGACTTGAGGAAAAGAATAGGGAGGGGCGGCAGATTTTTCTGGATGTACTGCGGATCGTGGCCTGTGCGGCAGTGGTGCTGATGCATACGGTATCCGGAGTACTGAACGGGGGCTTTGATATGACGGGCTATGAGAGGAGAGTTTGCGCCTTTCGGGCAATCATGGATGCCACCGCCTGGTGTGTGCCGATTTTCTTGATCATCAGTGGCTATTTGCTCTTGGATCCAAGAAGGAAGATGTCGCTGCGGGAGGCGGTATTTCAGTTTGGAAGACGGGTTTTCTTCGCCCTTGTGCTTTTTGGTATTCCTTATTCTCTGATTGAGCTGGTGGGCAGGGAGAGGGCTTTTCGGCCGGGTATGCTCTGGAAGGCAGTGTGGAATACGGCGGTTATGAAGAGCTGGGCCCATATGTGGTATCTCTATCTGATCCTTGGCCTGTATTTGATCACACCGCTGCTCAAGATTATATTGGGGAAGCTCCCGAGGGCTGTACTTGTCGGGATTCTTGCGGTACTGTTTTGCCTGTGCAGTCTTATTCCTTATGCGGAACAGTTTTGCGGATTTGAAACTGGTCTATGTATCATACCGAGGGAGGGAATCTATCTCTTTTATTATTTAGCGGGATATCTGTGGGCAATCCGGAGAAAGGAAGGCTTGAGGCGGGAGGGGCCGCTTTGTTTGGGGAGCTTTGCAGTGATATTGATCGCAGAAATGTGCAGCAGATTTATGCCGGAATATGAAGTGGATATGGCCTACGCCTATCCGCCCACGCTATTGGCATCGCTGCTTTTGTTTGATGGCTGCAGGGCGCTGGCTGTGGGGCAGGGGAAGGGCGGGAATGACAGGCTGATCAATCTGTCCCGGCTCACCTTTGGAATTTATCTGATCCATCCTGTGTTCCTGAATTTCTTCTATAAATATATGGGGCTATCCCCCATGAATTTTCGTTTTTTCATCGGAGTGCCCCTTTTCTTTGGGATCGCCTTTCTGGGCGCGGCTGTGGTTACTTATCTCCTGCGCAGGATTCCGGTTTTGAGGAAATATGTATTATGATCTGTGATTTTATTCTGTATGGTTTGTGTTAGATCCGCAAGCGATGAGCCGGAGTGATATGGATATGCTTGCTTGTCAATCTGTCGAATGCTGAGGGGGTATTTCATTTGGAAGACAGTGCCTGGCTGTTCTCGCCCGTCCAGCGTCCGGAGGCACCGCAGGGCAGGATCAGACCGCTCTCCGTGACGGGGAGTCCAATCTCATCAGAAACCACCTTACCGCCATATTGTTTCACGATGACGGTATTTAGCATATAGGATAGGACGGCGGGCTGCAGGCCCGTGGTATAGGAATTGATGAGGAAGAAGAGGGCGTCCTTTTTCAGGAGCTTTGCACAAAGCTCGAGGAAGGGGTAAATGCTCTCTTCGATCTTCCAGATCTCGCCCTTGGGTCCCCGGCCGTAGGAGGGGGGATCCATGATAATGCCGTCATATTTGCTGCCTCGACGGATCTCACGTTCCACCAGTTTTACGCAGTCATCCACAAAAAAGCGTATGGGAGCGTCCCCCAGACCGGAGGAGGCGGCATTTTCCTTCGCCCAGCCCACCATGCCCTTGGAGGCGTCCACATGGGTCACACTTGCGCCTGCAGCAGCGGCCGCAAGTGTGGCACCGCCGGTATAGGCAAAGAGATTCAAAACCTTGATCTCGCGGTCGGGGTTTTCTTTTTTGGCATTCAGGATGATCTCCGAGAACCAATCCCAGTTCACCGCCTGCTCCGGAAAGAGTCCGGTATGCTTGAAGCTAAAGGGCTTCAAATGGAAGGTGAGTTCACCGACCGTTTGCTGAGATGCTTTGGGGGAGGGGGAAGACGGCTCCTTGTTTGCAGAATTGGCCCGGGGGAAATTCTCACCCCGGTAGCTGATGGTCCACTCCTCCGGGAGATTGCGGAATTCCCACTCGCCGCCCCCCTTGTTGGAGCGGTGATAGTGCCCGTTTTTATTCTTCCACCCCTCATGGTCATGAGGGGTATTCCAGATCACCTGAGGGTCCGGTCTCACCAGACGATACTTTCCCCAGCGCTCCAGCTTTTCACCATCAGATGTATCCAATACTTCGTAATCCTTCCAATGATCAGCTACCCACATATGGTTTTCTCCCTAAATAAAATATTTACGATTCCATTGTAACGATATCCTTCCTTATTTGCAAGTGAGAGTTGAATTTGCAAGAAATACTTGCATTTTTGAAGATTCCCGTTTATCATTTTTATATTATAACACTTTAACTTGATAAAATGGTAAACTAAGAAAGCAGTGGCGAGAATGGGAGAAAATTTTTTGGAGGTGCTGGCATTTATCTGTTATCTGGTGATCGTGCTTGGCGTCGGTATTTACTTTTTCGCAAAGGGGCGAAAGCTTCAGGGCGGCGACAAGGAGTATTTCCTGGGCGGAAGAAATATGAACGGATGGGTGGCGGCTTTGTCCGCAGGTGCCTCCGATATGAGTGCCTGGGTGCTGATGGGACTGCCCGGATCCATTTATCTCTGGGGAATGGGTCAGGTTTGGATCTCTGTGGGTCTGCTCATCGGAACTGTCTGCGCATGGCTTTTTGTGGCACCAAAACTTCGGCGGTATTCCATTGCAGCGGGAGATGCAATCACGATTCCGCAGTTTTTGACAAAGAGATTTCTTTCCAAGAGTCCGGCGTTGCAGATCATCTGTGCAGTTATTTTTATCGTGGCTTACTGCATCTATGCGGCTTCCAGTCTGGTGGCCTGCGGTAATCTCTTTACCACTGTGTTTGGCGTGAGGGAAGTGGGCGGTATTGTACTGGATGCAACCTTCTACATGATCTGTGCAGCTGTGATCATTCTGCTTTATACCTTCCTCGGTGGGTTTAATGCAGTGTGCTGGACGGACTTTTTCCAGGGAATGCTGATGCTGGGGGCGCTGCTGGCGACTCCTCTCATTGTCAGCTTTGCCATGCAGGCGCCTGATTTTGCACCCCTTGCACAGGTGGTGACGGATGAAAATTATTATAATCCGCTTTCCAGCGGCAAGCTTGACTGGAAGAGCATTTCTGATATCTTGAGCGGTTTGGGATGGGGCCTTGGGTACTTTGGCATGCCGCATATTCTGGTGCGTTACATGTCCGTGAGGTCTGAGAAGGAAATGAAGAAATCACGCATTATCGGCATTTGCTGGACGGCACTGATCCTTGCCATGGCTTCCGTGGTGGGTCTCGCCGGTCATCAGTTCCTCGGCGCATACCTGGAGCAGGGCAGTCAGCAGCTGGTATTTATCACCATAGTGCGTCGGATCTTCCCGGCGCTCATAGCCGGAATTATGCTTTCGGCCATTCTTGCGGCTTCCATGAGTACCGCGGATTCCCAGCTTCTAGCGTCCTCCTCGGCCTTTGCATCTGATGTATATAAGCCTGTTTTCCGGAAGAATGCTACGGACAAGGAGATGCTGTGGGCTGGCCGCATCGTGGTTGCCATTATTTCTGTGATCGCGCTGATCATCGCCATGAGCCCGGACTGCAAGGGAATCATGGCACTGGTGGAATGTGCCTGGGCGGCTTTCGGCGCGGCGTTTGGACCTGCGATCCTTCTCTCATTATATTGGAAGAGATTCACATATAAGGGCGCTATTGCCGGCATTGTGGTCGGCTTTGTGGTAGATGCCCTGTGGTATGCGTTTCTTTCCGGCCCGACAGGCTTATACGAGATCATTCCAGGATTTATCGCAAGCTTTCTTGCGGCGGTGGTGGTTTCCAAGCTGGACAAGGAGCCCGCGAAGGAGATCGTGGAGCTGTTTGAGAAGGCCGAGAAAGAAGTATAAGAAAGGTTGGGGTATGGAGCGCAGAATAAAGTATGGGACTCTTTTGACATTGGTGACTTCGCTATGCCTGGTATTGCTGACGGGTTGCCCTGCCAGGCATACGAAGGAAGAAGAGGATCAGATTACTTATTTAGGAAGCGAAAAGCTAACCGAGGCCCTGAGGGGGGATTATGGACTGCAGGAGGGGGAATGGCAGATCAATTCCCAGGACATTATATGGGAAAGCGCTGCCGGATATAATGCCGTAAAGTACTCGATCGAAGCGGGGGATAGGACCTTTGAGGCAGTGGTACAAATTGATGCGGATGAGGTCTTCGCGGATTATTACGGGAAGGAATTCGGGGAAATGCTTGCAGCCCACCTGGAGGAAAAACTGGAAAGGGTGCCCGAATACCAGCAGGGGAAAGTCCGGACACTCTCCATGGATTTCTGGCAGCAGAGTGTTGATGCGGTCACCCAGGGCATGATTCCCACTTCGATATCTCCGGAGGACTTTGGGACTTATCTGGAGAGATGTGAGCAGGAGGAGCTCCTGTATGTCAGGATGATGATGGCATGGTATGCGGAGGATGCGAAGGAAATCCCGGATGACCTGCAGATGACTCTGACACAGGGGACGGACAAGCTTCCGAACTATTTGGTGGTAAGGCGTTTTGCCCGTGCGGTTGAGGCTAAATCAAATCCAATGGATTTGAAGGAAGAATATACCTATTATAATGATCAGTTGCAGGATGTCACGACATACGAGTATTTTGAAGTGGATGAGAATCTGATCATTCGAAGAAGGCATTCAGGCAAGACGGTATGGGAGCCCGATGGGGAAAGCAGATTTAATGCATTTGTCGATAAGAATGGGCATTTGAGTATTTATCCTGAAGACGAATTTTATGATTTATATTTTAAAGGAGTGGCGGAAAGGACAAATGTCTTTTTTCTGTTGAAGGATTCGAGGAACATCCATAAGCTTTATTCAAGGGAACTGGTAAAGGATCCTTATTACGAGAATTGGTGCTACGCGACATTGAAGGGCGAATACAAGATCCGGGTTGGAAGTTTCATACAAAATGAATGAGAAATTGTATTTAAAAAAATACAATCAATTTTTTAAAATTCTACTTGCACTTTTTTCCAATACCATTTATACTAATACTCGCTGTGGCATGATAGCGATGAAGCGTGAGGTTGCTGCTTCCCAGCAATGGGATTCAGGTTTTTCCGTGGAGCGAATGTCAAGTTAGAAAACTGACGACAAGTCACTGTACCAAAAAGGAACTCTAAAAGTTTCGGGATGTCTGCCTTCGGGCAGAAACGACGTGAGGATTCGGAGCCGGACAATCGTTGCAGATGGCTCGGGACACACACGGGAGAGTGTACAGTCACCGCTTGTCGTACTGGAGACGCGAGAGCGTTTCGAATCAAAAGTGCGAAAAGGAGGCGACTTTTTTTATGGCAAGTCAAGTAATGAGAATTACCCTGAAGGCTTATGAGCATCAGCAGGTGGATGCATCTGCAAAGCAGATCATCGACACAGTGAAGAAAAACGGTTCCAAGGTCAGCGGTCCCGTTCCCCTTCCTACTAAGAAGGAAGTAGTTACGAT
>CACXDS010000291.1 GCA_902766425.1 uncultured Lachnospiraceae bacterium | reverse complement strand
TAAGGCACGCGGGACGCTTACTTCTTCAAAGAGCTGTCGTTTATCTGCATTTTTGTCACTTGTTTCCATATCGGTAATCCTTCTCATCCTTTTCATCCGGTACTGACCGGAGTGTCTCTATGACCCTGTCCGCTGCTTCCAAGCATTCGTCACAGATCCATGTCCATGTAGCGTCTGTAGGTCTTAAATCCAACGGATTCATAGAATTTCAGCGCTCCTTCGTTAAACTCCCACATGTTCAGCTCCAGGCGCTGAAAACCCTTCTCCTTTGCAAACTCCTTGATAAAGTCGATCATCTCCCGGGCAATGCCCTGCCGTCTGTATTTCTTACCCACGCAAAACTCATCCACATCGAGGAAATCCCTTGCAAACATAAACGGATTCTCCGGCTTAGAAATACAGTTCAGCACTGCAAAACCGCAGATCCTTCCATCCTTCTCCGAGACCACGATCTCCTTACCCGGATCCTTCCAAATCTCGTGGATGTAATCCCGAAGCACATCGTTAAATCCCGGCTTAAAAATGTCGGGCCTCCCTTCCACATGAAGGTCATTGACTTCCTTGCGAAGCTCATTGACTCTGTCCAATTCCTCTTCTCTTGCAAATCTAACCATAGCTTTTTCCTTTCTTCTGATCTATTCCCGGTATAAGCACAGTCCTCCTCCATGATCAGCATAGGTAACACCATTCAGGATTACGCGTAATTCATTCTCTTCATCAAAGAATGCTCCCTCAAATCCATCTTGAGGAAGAATGGGCATCATAGAATTTAACTTCATGGAAAAATTGGACATACTAAAGTCGCAGATGTGTAGCTCCGGATTGTGCATCTTCCCGTCAGAAATCAGTTCATCGTCTGTGTAATAAGCCATAAAGGCAACCAGTGTCAAATCCTCTGAAAACACGGGCGTTCCCAGCCGATAGTCCGGCCACTGTTCCGTATAGCTCAATTTATCATCGACATAATAAGAGTGCCTCGTCGACTCATGACTGAAGTGAGGGATATTCTCCTCGTACATGATGTGATCCGTCCCGGGAAGTACGGCAAAGGAAAGCCCCTCATAGGATCTTTGCACCGATCTTGTTTCCACATCATAAACATAATAAATCGATGTAGAAGGATTGACATGGGTTTCGACACCAAGTAAATTTTCACTGATCCAGGTTGCCCCAAGAACAGCGTTGCTCACCTCCACCGGCAATTCTATCTCCAGCTCTTCTCCACTCAGATCCGTCACGCTGAACAAAAGTGCATATTCTCCGTCCTTTTCCGTGTATCCTTGGTGGGTTATGGAAGCCTCCCGGGGATACTGCCGTATGTTTTCACCCTGATCCTCGCCGGCTGCCATGCGGGCTTCCTCCAACTCCTGTTCATACATCATCTTTGGCAGAAACCGGCAAAGCATACTTGTACAATGCGCATCCCCCATGCTTTCTTCGCTACAGGAATAATAAATTCGGATCCTTCCGTCCTTTAATACCTTATAACCGTAATCCTCAAAAAACAGGCTTGCCTTTTTCTCTGATATTTTCAAAAAAGTACAGGCTAAAACCGTCTTGTCAAAGTCTATTTTGAGAGAAAACATATCATTCCTTTTGATCTTGGCATCTCCCGCTTTTGCCAGAAATGCTTCATATTCCTCCCGTGAGTGAATAACATAGAGCTGCTCCCCATATTTCTCCGAAAGTTTCTCATCCGCCACATTGTCCGCATAATACCATGCACTGACTTCGCCGGACGATAGCTTTCCGTCAAGGTACGCCTCGCCACCCGGCGTGATCACATTCCGGAGCTCTTTCTCCGCAAGCAGCTCCTTAGGAATTGCCGCAAAATAACAAAAGCCATCCATCACATCCGTAACATAATCCGACTCTGGTCCATGACTGCTCTCATCCAGTCCAAAATAAATGAAATTATCATCCAGGATCACCTTGTCGGCATTGTGAGAATATCCTCCTGAGGAAACCTCGTCATAAGAAAAGAAGTAAGTGTATTTTTCCAGGGGATATTCCTGCGGATCGCACAAGGCAGCCAAAGAGTTTCCCAGAAACGGAACCCTGTATTCGGGCACCCCATTTGAATTCCATACCTCGCCGCTGTCCCATAATTTATCCCACTGCTCCCGGTTCTCTATCATGACAACCACATCACGAATACTCCTCCATTCGCTGACATAGCCCGCTTTCCCGTTCATAATAAAGATATCCGGCGCCTTTAAAATAGTCTTTCCCTCCAGACTTAAATTCTCATGCGTATCACTTTCCCGTCCGGGCTTCCCCAGCTCTGACCTGTCATCCAATTCCATTTCTTTTTGACATCCCGCCATCAGGCAAAGCAAAACCATTAACAAAACTACATACCACTGGGGACGGTTCTTTCCGGCATGTTTTTCTTTCCTATTTTTCTGCATTGCTTTCTCCCTGCTTTTTATTAACTGCAAAGCTCCTTTGCGATCTCCAGTGCCACATAGAATTTATCCAGAGAATGATTTGCCTCGTGAAGCCCCTCCGGCGTATAGTCCGGTTGATCCACAATGTCTCCGGTCACGAGGAAGTCATAGAGCTCAAAGCCGTGAAAGTCGCAGATTGCCTGAAGTCCTGCCAGCTCCATC